>NZ_JQMO01000003.1:2103051-2403487 GCF_000744785.1 Kitasatospora azatica KCTC 9699
CTCCTGGCAGTCGATCTTCTTCATCAACGTCCCGGTCGTTGTGCTGGCCGTGCTGGCGGGCCTGACCCTGATGCCGGAGTCCAAGGGACCGTGGCGCAAGCCCGACCCGCTGGGCGCGGTGCTGTCCGCGGCCGGTATGACCGCGCTGATCTGGTGGATCATCGACATCCCGCAGCACGGCGCCTTCGCCGGCCGGTCGGCGATCACCCTGGCCGTCGCGGTGCTGGCCCTGGGCGGGTTCGTGGTCTGGGAGAACGTCACCCCCGCTCCGATGGCGCCGCTGGTCCTGTTCAAGAACCGCAATTTCAGCGGCGGCTCGCTCTCGCTGACCCTCGTTCAGATCGGCAACGGCGGCCTGCTGCTGGTCCTCACCCAGTACCTGCAGTTCGTCCTCGGCTACTCGCCGGTCAAGGCGGGCCTGGCCTTCGTGCCACTGGCGGTCGCCGCGCTGATCGGCAACAGCGCCGGCGCCGGCCTCGCCGCCAAGATCGGCAACCGCCTGCTGGTGCTGGTCGGAATGCTGGTGATGGCCTCCTCCTTCGCGCTGCTGACCACCGTCACCGCCGACAGCGGCTTCACCGTCCCGGCGGTCGCGCTGGGCCTGCTCGGACTGGGCGCCGGCCTGGCGATGCCGGCCGCGGTCGGCGCGCTGATGGGCACCATCCCGGCGGAGCAGGCGGGCGTCGGCTCCGCCCTCAACGACACCATCGGACAGGCCGGCACCGCGCTCGGCATCGCCATCCTCGGCTCGCTGCTGTCCAGCGGCTTCGCCCACCAGATGCCCGCCGGCACCTCCGACCAGGCCAAGCACTCGATCGCCGGCGCCCTGGCCGCCGCCCACGGCGACACCGGCCTGATCCACACCGCCCGCCAGGCCTTCACCGCCGCGATGTCCACCACCTTCACCATCAGCGCCGTCGGCGTCCTCGCCGCCGCCGTACTGGCCGCCCTGGTCATGCGCGACACCAAGCCCGAGCCCGCCGAGACCCCGGCCGAGGAGCAGGCGCTCGCCGCCTGAGCGGAACGAGTACGGAAGAAGGCCGGCGCCCCTGAGGGGGTGCCGGCCTTCTTCCGTACTCAATGTCCTAGCTGCACCGGTGTGACCCCCACGGCCAGTGGAAGTCCGTTGCCGCGGACCGGCAGCGGCGGACCGGGCGGGCTGGGCGGCGTGAGCGGCGGCAGCCGGACACCCGGTGGCCCGGTGTGCTGCGCGGGCGCCTACCGCCGGCCTCGGCGGGGTGACTGACAGGCAGTCAAACAGCGACCAGCGGCGCCGCGATCCGTGCGGCGACCGGCGGGACCAGGCGCCGGCGGGCGGCGAACAGCAGCAGGCCGCCGAGCGCCACCCCGCCGACCGAGCAACTGGCCACCGCGGTCAGCGAACTCGCCACCAGCGAGCCGGAGACGGCGTAGCCGAGCGCGTTGCCGGTGGCGAACAGGGTGACCAGCCAGGCGAAGGCCTCGGTCACCGTCCCGCTCGGGGCCAGCTCGGCGACCAGTACGAAGGCCGCCGCGAGCAGCGGGGCGAGCGCGAGGCCGGAGAGGAAGGCGAACCCGACCATCAGGACCGGGCCCGGCAGGGCGACCAGCGGCAGGTAGCAGGCGGCCATCAGCAGGCCGAGCGCCCAGGTGCGGGTGGCGGTGCTGCTGCGCCAGCGGATCGCACCGTAGCCGAGCGCGCCGAGCAGGCCGGCCAGCGCGGCGGTGGCGAGCAGCAGTCCGGCGCCGCCCGGGAGTTGGTGCGGGTGCTGCTCGGCGTAGGCGATGAAGAGGACGTTCTGCGCGCCGACCGTCCAGCCCGCGCCGGCCAGGCCGATCAACAGCAGCACCAGACCCGGGGACCGCAGCGGGCCGAGCAGTCCGGCGCCGTGCTCGCGCGCCGGAGCCTGCCAGCGGCGGGCGGGCGCGGCGGTGGCGACCACCAGGGCGCCGAGGAAGCCGAGGCCGGCGGCGGTCCAGAGGGCAGCGGTCGGGCTGACGGCGCCCGCGATCCCGGCCACCGCCAGCGGGCCGGCGACGTACAGGATCTGCTGCGAGGCGGAGTCGAAGGCGTAGGCGGTGTCGAGCTGTTCGGCCTTCACCACGTCCGGCCAGAGCGCCCGCAGGCAGGGCTCGAGCGGCGGCATGGCCAGCCCGGCGATCGCCGCGCCGCCGATCGCCGCGAGCGTGTTGCCGGGCGCCAGCGCGAGCAGCGCGTAGCCCAGTCCGGCGACCAGCGCGGAGCAGAGCAGCACCTTCGGCTGCCCGGTGCGGTCGACGATCCGCCCGAGCACCGGCCCGCCCACGGCGGCGGCGATCGCATAGGCGGCGGTGGCCAGGCCGATCCTGCTGTACGCCGTCCCGGCCTCGCGCAGCGCGAGCGCGATCACCAGGGCGGTCATGCCCGCGGGGAGCCGGCCGAGCAGGGTGCCGAGCAGCAGACGGGTGACGTGCGGGGCACGGAGCAGGGCGAGGTAGCCCACGGGGGTCTCCCGGGGTTGGGGGCGGGGCAGATTAACCAAGTTATACGTATAACTTGGTAGGTGCAACTAGGTCGGCGAGGCCCTGAGGTTCGCTCGTTGGGGTGAGGCGGGAACCGAGGCCACCATGCCGGGGCTACCTTGGCTGAGGATCTGAGGAGGAAGCCGTGGGCGCAACGGACAGTGCACGGAGCTACGAGGTCGGGGACCCGGAGGCGTCGCTGAAGTTCGCCATCCGGCACATCAAGGGTGATCGAACGCAGATCATCGAGGGGGTCATCGAACCTGTGTCGCCGAGTTGGGCCCACGAGTCAGCGGCCGACGTCATCCGCGAGCAGCTCGCCCAGCGGGTCCGGGAGCTCGACTGCCGGATGGGCTCGGGGGATCTGGACCTCCCCGGGAGCAGCAACTGGTACATCCCCGACATCGCCGTCGTCCCCCGTGCACTGGCGAAGGAGGCCGGCTCGCTGCTGCCTGACCAGACCCTGCTCGTGGTCGAGGTGACCTCGGACTCCAACGGCGACACCGACCGCGTGGTCAAGCGCCGTCGCTACGCCGAGTACGGCGCGCCGCTCTACCTCCTGGTGGACCGTCAGGAGCGGGCCTGCACCCTGCTCTCGGAGCCGGGGCGGCTCGGCTACACCCGGGCCGAGGGTCCGCATCCGTTCGGTACCCCGATCATCTTGCCCGAGCCGTTCGGCCTGGAGCTGCAGACCGGGGAGTTCTGAGCGGACGTCACCCCCCACGACGTCACCCCCCGACATCACCCGCACGGGGGAGCGAAACGGCAGGGGGCCCGCTCAGCGGGCCCCCTTGGTACTGCTAGTCGTGCTCGTGCGGCCCACGGGAGGGCCGTCCATGGACCCGGCGCGGGGCAAGGTCCTGAGCGATCAGGTGATCAGAGAATGATCAGATGGCGGTGACGTTCTCCGCCTGCGGGCCCTTCGGGCCCTGGGTAACGTCGAAGCTGACCGCCTGGTTCTCCTCCAGCGAGCGGAAGCCGTTCGCGTTGATGGCGGAGTAGTGGACGAAGACGTCGGGGCCGCCGCCCTCCTGGGCGATGAAGCCGAAGCCCTTCTCAGCGTTGAACCACTTGACGGTTCCCGTGGCCATGCCGTTCTCCTTGCGAGGGACGTGGTGGATACCACACCGTGTGGCATCCGGGTCCGCTGCGCTGATCGCCCCGCCTCCGGATGTGGGCCCGGAGTTTTTCGCATAATGCTGAAAAACTACAAAAAGCCCGCGGTTACATGCTCCGCAGGCTTCAAGTACTGCAAGGGGAATCAAACTGCAACTGAGTGAAACCGTAGCACGCAGGCGCGGGCTCGACCAGGGGTGTCTCGAGGTCCCCGAGGGGCGTGTCGGGGGTGTGTCGCGCGGGGGTCCTGCCAAGCGGTGACCGGCCCGGGCATACCCTGCGAAGACAGGACGAACGGGCAAGGGAGCACGCGGTGGCTGATCTGCTGGAACACGCCGGCGACACGGGAAGCACGGGAACCGCCGGGCCGCGCGCCCCCCGCCCCAGGGTCGGCCACATCCAGTTCCTGAACTGTGTCCCCCTCTACTGGGGGCTGGCCCGCACCGGCAGTCTGCTCGACCTCGACCTCACCAAGGACACCCCGGAGAAGCTCAGCGACCTGCTGGTCGAGGGCACGCTCGACCTGGGCCCGATCACGTGCGTGGAGTATCTGCGGCACGCGGACGAACTTGTCGTACTACCGGATATTGCGGTTGGCAGTGACGGCCCGGTGATGTCCTGTGTGATCGTCAGCAAAGTGCCACTCGGCGAGCTGGACGGTCGAAAGGTCGCGCTCGGCTCCACCAGCCGTACCTCGGTGCGGCTCGCCCAGCTGCTGCTGGAGGAGCGCGAGGGGGTCCGCCCCGAGTACCTCAGCTGCCCGCCGGACCTGGAGGCCATGCTGGCCCGGGCCGACGCCGCCGTACTGATCGGCGACCCGGCGCTGCGGGCCACCCTGGAGGCGGACCGGCACAGCGAGTACACCGTGCACGACCTCGGGTTGATGTGGAAGGAGTGGACCGGCCTGCCGTTCGTCTTCGCCGTCTGGGCGGCCCGGCGCGATTTCGTCGAGCGGCGGCCCGAGCTGGTGGCGGCCGTGCACCGGGCCTTCCTGGAGTCCCGCGACCTGTCGCTGCGCGAGGCCGACCAGGTCGCGGCGCAGACCGCCCGCTGGGAGGACTTCGACGCGGCGGTGCTGGAACGGTACTTCAGCCAGGCCCTGGACTTCTCGCTCGGCGAGCGCCAGCTCGCCGGCATCGCCGAGTTCGCCCGCCGGGTCGGCCACGACAGTGGTTTTGCCCCGGATGTGACGGTTCGTCTGCTCGAGGTCAGTCCGATCGTCTGACCGCTCGCTCAGGCTCGCCCCGAACGGGGTACCGTCAGCCCGCAGTTCGGGGACGGTACGGAGGGGCGGGACGATGGAGCCACTGGAGTCGGACGATCCACGACAGGTGGGCGGCTACCGGCTGCTGCGGCGCCTGGGCGCCGGCGGGATGGGCCGGGTGTACCTGGGCCGGACGGCCGGCGGGCGCACCGTGGCCGTCAAGCTGGTCCGCGGCGAGCTGGCCGAGGACGGGGAGTTCCGGGCCCGGTTCCGCCGCGAGGTCGAGGCGGCCCGGCGGGTCGGCGGCCGGTGGACGGCGCCGGTGCTGGACGCCGACACCGAGAGCCGCCACCCGTGGGTCGCCACCGGCTACGTCGCCGGCCCGACCCTCGGCGCGGCCGTGCGGGAGCACGGCCCACTGCCGCCGGACTCGGTGGCCGCGCTCGGCACCGGCCTGGCGCAGGCCCTGGTCGCGGTGCACGGGCTCGGTCTGGTGCACCGCGACGTCAAGCCGTCCAACGTGATGCTGACGCTGGACGGTCCGCTGCTGATCGACTTCGGCATCGCGCGCGCCCTCGACGCCGGCAGCACCAAGTTGACCCAGTCCGGGTACGCGATCGGCTCGCCCGGGTTCATGTCCCCCGAGCAGGCCCGCGGCGAGCCGACCGGGCCGGCCGGCGACGTCTTCTCGGTGGGCGCGGTGCTGGCGTACGCGGGCACCGGCATCGCGCCGTTCGGCGAGGGCATCAGCGCGGCGGGCATGCTGTACCGGCTGCTGTACGAGGAGCCGGAACTCGGGGCGCTCGACCCGCAGTTGCGGGTGGTGGTGCAGCGCTGCCTGGTGAAGGACCCGGAGCAGCGACTGACGCCGGCCCAGCTGCGGGACTGGCTGGACGCCGGCGGCGCGGCCACGGCGGTGCTGGGGCGGGCCAGCGGCTGGCTGCCGCCGGCCGTCTCGGCGGCGGTGGGGCGGCGGGCGGTGGAGCTGCTGGCGCTGGACGGTGGCCCGGCGCCGGCGGAGCCGACGGCGCTGGCGACCGTGGTGGAGCGCGCCGAGCGGCCGGCCGAGCCGGTGCAGCCGATGGCCGAGCCCGAACAGGCCGTCAAGCCGACCGTGCAGCCGCCTGATCCGGGCACCGTGCGGCTGACCCCCGCCCCACCCTCGGCGCCCCCGGCCTTCACCGTCCAGCACTCGCAGCCCCGGCACTCGCAGCCCCAGCACTCGCAGCCCCGGCACTCGCAGCCTCAGCCCTCGCAACCCCGGCGCCGGCGCGGGCCGCTGGTGGCCCTGGCCGTCCTCGTCCTGGCCGGCGTCACCGCGGGCGCCGTGCTCTGGGCCAACCAGCGGCAGAACGCGAACGGCACTCCGAGCGCCTCGCAGTCCACCCTCGTCGCCACGGTCCCGGAGGCGTTCCGCGGCCAGTGGCAGGGCACCCTCGGCAGCGGCACCGACGCCCGTGCGTTCTCGGTCGTGGTGTACCAGGGGCAGACCGGCCAGCAGGTCGCCACCGTCACCCGGGCCTACCTGGGCAGCCTCACCCACTGCAGTCAGGCCGGCGAGCTGGTGGCGGCGACCACCAGCCGGCTCGACCTCAAGGTGATCAGTGCCGAGGGCGCCTGCGAGTCGAGCACCGGCACTCTGGTGCTCGCCCTCGACGGAGACCGACTCCACTTCGACGGGGACGGCCTGGCCGGGGACCTGTCCCGGTAGGGAGGGCGCGGCGGCGCACCCGGTACGGTCGTCCCGGCCGGCGACGGCCGGCGACGGCCGGCGACGGCCGGCAGCAGGGCGGAGCGGAGGAGCGCGATGGAGCCACTGGAGGCGCAGGACCCGCGGCAGGTCGGCGCGTACCGGCTGCTGCGGCGGCTCGGGGCGGGCGGCATGGGACGGGTGTTCCTGGGCCGCTCGACGGGCGGGCGCACGGTGGCCGTCAAGGTGGTGCGCGCGGAGCTCGCGGACGACGCGGAGTTCCGCGCCCGGTTCCGCCAGGAGGTGGCCTCGGCCCGGCAGGTCGGCGGCCGGTGGACGGCGCCGGTGCTGGACGCCGACACCGAGAGCGCGCAGCCGTGGGTGGCCACCGGCTATGTCGCGGGCCCGGCGCTGGGAACGGCCGTGCAGCAGTACGGCCCGCTGCCCGAGGAGGCGGTGCGGGTACTCGGGATCGGGCTGGCCGGTGCGCTGGCGGCGGTGCACGGGCTCGGTCTGGTGCACCGCGACGTCAAGCCGTCGAACGTGCTGCTCGCGCTGGACGGGCCGCGGTTGATCGACTTCGGCATCGCGCGCGCCCTGGACACGGCTTCGCTCACCCAGTCCGGCTTCGTGGTCGGCTCGCCCGGCTACATGTCACCGGAGCAGGCGAACGGACAGCCGGCCGGCCCGCCGAGCGACGTCTTCTCGCTCGCCGCCGTGCTCGCCTACGCGGCCGCCGGGACGGCGCCGTTCGGCGAGGGGGTCAGCGCGGCCGTACTGCTCTACCGGGTGATCCACGAGGAACCGGACCTGGCCGGGGTGCCGGACGGTCCGCTGCGCGAACTGCTGGCGGCCGCGCTCACCAAGCGGCCCGAGGACCGGCCGACCCCGCAGGAGTTCGGGCAGCGGCTGGCCGCGCTGGGCCCGGCGGGGGAGGCGGCGACGGTCAAGCTCGGGCGGGGCGGCTGGCTGCCCCCGGCGGTGGCCGAGGCGGTGGCCCGGCAGGCGGTGGAGCTGCTGGAGCTGGAGCACGAGCCGCAGGAACCGGAGACGACCACCGGTGGCACGCCCGCCACGACCGAGCCCCGCCGCGCGGCGAGCAGCGGGGCGGGCGGTGGCGCGGGCGGTGAGGCAGGACATGGGGCGGGCGGTGAGTCGGGACGCGGGGCGAGAGGCTGGGCGCCGGCAGCCGTCGCGGTGGCGGCGGTGCTGGCGCTGGGCGGCGGGCTGCTGGCCTGGCAGCCGTGGGCACCCGCGACGCCGAAGACGCCGTCCTCGGACAGCGACAGCCCGACCGGGACGCCGACCGAGACACCCACCAGGGGCGCGGCCGGGGGCGCGACCGACAAGCCGACCGAGCAGTCGTCGGACAGCCCGACTGACACCTCGTCGGACTCGCCGTCCGCGACCGACATCGAAACTCCCGCGGCCCCGCCGTCCCCGGGCCCGAGCACCCCCGACGCGATCCCGGCCGCCTTCCTCGGCACCTGGTCCGGCCTCGACAGCACCGCCACCCTCGGCCAACTGGTCGGCGAGACCACCACCGTCACCATCCGCCCGGCCGCCCTCGGCGCCGAGAACGCCACCAGTCTCAACACGGCCTCCGGCGGCCTGCTGAGCATCACCTGTGAGGGCGCCTGGAAGCTCACCTCGGCCGGCCCGCGCAAGCTGGTCTTCAGCTCCCGCCTGGTCCGCGAGAGCGGCAAGGGCTTCTGCTCCGGCGGCTCCAGCACCGAGCAGTTGGAGCTCAACGCCGACGGCACCCTCACCTACACCTCGGTCGACAGCGCGGCCGGCAACCCGACGGCCACGCTGCACAAAGTCCGCTGAGCGCCCTGGCGTAGGCTGGTTCGGTCGTACCCTCTGGAAGAAAGTAGGCCGCCAGGTGACCGAGCTCGCCGCGCCCCACGCCGCGCCCAGCACCGACCTGCAGGCCGTCCTCGACCGGGCGGCGGCAGGAGGGCGGATCAGTGCCGAGGAGGCGCTCGAGCTGTACCGCTCGGCGCCGCTGCACGCGCTCGGCTCGGCGGCCGACGCGGTGCGCCGCCGCCGGTACGCGGGCACCGAGCACATCGCCACGTACATCATCGAACGCAACATCAACTACACCAACGTCTGTGTGACGGCCTGCAAGTTCTGCGCGTTCTACGTGCCGCCGAAGAGCGAGAAGGGCTGGTCCCGGGACCTGGACGAGATCCTGCGCCGCTGCGCGGAGACCGTCGAGCTGGGCGGCACCCAGATCATGTTCCAGGGCGGCCACCACCCGGACTACGGGGTGGAGTACTACGAGAAGCACTTCTCGGCGATCAAGCAGGCCTTCCCGCAGCTGGTGATCCACTCCCTCGGCGCCTCCGAGGTCGAGCACATGGCGCGGATCTCGGGCGTCTCGGTGGAGGAGGCGATCAGCCGGATCCACGCGGCCGGCCTGGACTCCTTCGCCGGCGCCGGCGCCGAACTGCTGCCGGAGCGCCCGCGCAAGGCGATCGCCCCGCTCAAGGAGTCCGGCGAGCGCTGGCTGGAGATCATGGAGACCGCGCACCGCCTCGGTGTCGAGTCCACCTCCACCATGCTGATGGGCACCGGCGAGACCAACGCCGAGCGGATCGAGCACCTGCGGATGATCCGCGAGGTGCAGGACCGCACCGGCGGCTTCCGGGCGTTCATCCCGTACACCTACCAGCCGCAGAACAACCACCTCAAGGGCTCCACCCAGGCCACCGTCTTCGAGTACCTGCGGATGATCGCGATCGCCCGGCTCTTCCTCGACAACGTGGCGCACATCCAGGGCTCCTGGCTGACCACCGGCAAGGAGGCGGGCCAGCTCTCGCTGCACTACGGGGCGGACGACCTGGGCTCGGTGATGCTGGAGGAGAACGTCGTCTCGATGGCCGGTGCCAAGCACCGCTCCAACCTGACCGAGCTGATCCACCTGATCCGTGCCGCCGGGCGCACCCCCGCGCAGCGCTCCACCACCTACCAGCACCTGCGGGTGCTGGACGACCCGGCGAACGACCCGGTGGACCCGCGGGTCGCCTCGCACATCGCCTCCACCGCGCTCGAGGGCGGCACCGCGCACCCGGAGCTGAAGATCCTCTCCGCCAACTGATGCTCACGCTGCATCGGGCCGGGGACGCGGCGGTCCTGGTGCGGGACGACCGGATCGCCGGGCTCGGCCCGTACCAGGAGTTGGCCGCCGCGCACCCGGACGCCCGGGTGCGCGAGTGGCCCGGGGCGAGGATCACCGCCGGGCGGGTGGAGCCGGACGCCGTGTGGCTGTTGGAGCACCGCTACCACCCGGACCCGCGCGAGGAGCTGGGCACCGAGCCGGTGGCGCTGCCGGACGGGCTCGACGAGGGCCACTACGGCGGGCTGGGCGGCAGCGCCCGGCGCGGGTTGCAGCGGCTGTTGGCCGGCGGGACGACGGCGCTGGTCGGCCCGTTCGAGCAGCCGGCCGTGCGGGCGGCGGTGCGGCGCTCGGGGCTGCGGGTGGTCGACTCCACCGCGCACGGGTCCGCCGCGTTCGAGTGTGTACCAGCGATCGGGGAACGAGCGGATTTCGCCGTCTTCGATGCCGTGGAAGATCACTGTCTGGCAACCGTACTGGCCGGTAGGCTCGTCTTTCGGCGCCGCTGACTGTCCGTCGGGCAGTGCGCGGAAGGATCGTCAGCACTCGAACTCCGTTTCACCGCCGATGGCCTGATCCCCCCTCGCCGTGACCTGAGGGGCCGCCAGCGGTTACGATCCCGGTCGGTCCCGCGTACCCGTCCCCGGAAGCCAGGTCACCCCAGCCCATGCGATCCCCGACCCCGTCCGTCGCTCCCCGGATCGGCCGCGGCTGGTACCTCGCGGCGGTGCTCAGCGCCGTGGTGGCGCTCGGTATGTGCCTGCTGGGCTGGCGGCAGACCGAGTTGGCCGACAAGATCGGCGCCGACCCGGTCCGGGTCGAGGGCACCATCACCCAGCTTCCCGGCGGCAGCGCCAGCTACAGCACCGTCAGCTACCAGGCGGACGGTCAGCACCGCACCGCGGCCGACCTCCAACTCCCGGCCGACGCCAAGGTCGGCGACCCGATCTGCCTGGAGCACGCCGCGACCGACGCCGGCGCGGTGCGGCTCTGCGACCAGAAGTACCCGCAGGCGGCCGGGATCCGGCTGGCCCAGATCAGCGTGCCGGTGGCGCTGCTGGTCTGCGGCCTGTGCGTGCTGCGGATCCGCCGCCACTTCCGCAGCGCGGCGGCGTTCACCGGGCGCACCCGGGTGGTCGCCACCATGGCGCTGGCCACCGAGGCGCTGGCCGACGGGATGCCCGCGATCACCCACGGCAAGCGCTCCCGCCGCCGCCACAAGAGCGGGCGGCGAGCCCTGCGATAAGCATCCTGCGGGCCCTGCGGGAGGCATCCCGTAGGGCCCTGCGCCGAGGCTGACGGCGGCAGGGTGAAGAATGGGGTGCGTGACCCGAGCCAACCTGGACAAGCAGCCCCACGAAGTCGCCGCCATGTTCGACGACGTCGCGGCCAAGTACGACCTCACCAACGACGTGCTCTCGCTCGGCCAGGCCCGCGCCTGGCGGCGGGCGGTGGCCGAGGCGGTGGCGGCTGCCCCCGGGGACTTGGTGCTCGACCTCGGGGCCGGTACCGGCACCTCCTCGCTGCCGTTCCTGGCGGCGGGCGCCAAGGTCGTCCCGTGCGACTTCTCGGTCGGGATGCTCAGCGAGGGCAAGCGCCGGCACCCCGAACTCCCGCTGACCGCCGGTGACGCCACCAGGCTGCCGTTCGCCGACGGGTCCTTCGACGCGGTGACCATCTCGTTCGCGCTGCGCAACGTGCACGACACCGACGCCGCGCTGCGCGAGATGCACCGGGTCACCAAGCCCGGCGGCAAGGTGGTGATCTGCGAGTTCTCCACCCCGACCTGGACCCCGCTGCGCACCGTCTACACCGAGTACCTGATGCGCGCGCTGCCGCCGGTCGCCACCCGGGTGAGCAGCAACGCGGACGCGTACGTGTACCTCGCCGAGTCCATCCGGGCCTGGCCGGACCAGGCCGCGCTGGCCGCGAAGCTGCAGCAGGCGGGCTGGACCAAGGTGGCCTGGCGCAACCTGACCGGTGGCATCGTCGCCCTGCACCGCGGTTTCAAGGCCTGAGCGGCCCGAGCGGCCTGCGCGGCCCGAGCGGCCTGCGCGGCCCGAGCCGCCCGATCAGCCGCCCAGCGTCAGCTGCATGATCAGCCGGTCGTCCCCGGGCCCGAAGTACGACGGCCGGTGCCCCAGCACGGAGAAACCGAGCGACCGGTAGAGCTTGATCGCGATCTCGTTGCCGGGCTCGACGCTCAGTCGCAGCTCGGCCACCCGGTCGGCGGTGAGCAGGTCGATGCTCTCCTCCATCAGCCGCCGCCCGTGCCCGAGGCCGCGGGCGTGCGCCACCACGCCCAGGCCCAGCACCCAGCACTGCTGGTGGTCGGGTGCGGTGGCGAGCAGCGAGTAGCCGGCGAGTTCGCCGCTGTGGTCGAGCACCAGGAACCGGGAGCCGTGGACTTCGAACAGCTGGCGCAGCACGAAGAACGGATAGGGCTCGTCGGTGAAGATGGCCTGGTCGATGAGGCTGAGCCGATCGAGGTCCTGTTCGCTCGCCAGTCGAACGATCGCTGACTGTCGCTGAGTTGATCGACGCACTGGTTCTCCTCCAGCTCGTGGCACATCAACTGCCTTACCCCTACGCTAAGCTGACACCCGTTTGGGCGATAGCCGCGTGCACTCGGGGGGCGTTAACCAGCCGTGGATCTCATCTCTGGCCTCGACGAAGAGGCCCAGACGAACAGCCAGGCACCCTGGGACAAGTTCGACGCGAAGGACTACTTCAGCCACAACTACCGCACCCTTCGCGAGGACGACCGGCAGATCCTGGCTGCCGTCCGAGACCACTTCGGTGCGCTGCTGGCGGCGAGCGGGGCGACCGGGCTGCACGGGCTGGACCTGGGTGCCGGCACCAACCTGTACCCGGCACTGGCGATGCTGCCCTGGTGCTCGGCGATCACGCTGTTCGAGCGGGCCCCCAAGAACGTCGACTGGCTGCGCAGCGAGATCCAGCAGTACGGCACCAACTGGGACGAGTTCTGGCAGGTGCTGACCGAGCACCAGGCGTACCAGGGAGTGGCGGACCCGCGCGCGCGGCTGAAAAGCGCCGCCGATGTGCGCCCCGGTGATCTGTTCACCGAACTTCCCGAGGGCGGCGCCGACATCGGCACCATGTTCTTCGTCGCCGAGTCGCTCTCCACCTCCTACACGGAGTACCGCGGCGCGATCGACCACTTCGCCCGGGCGCTGCGACCTGGGGCTCCGTTCGCGGTCGCGTTCATGGAGAACTCGGTCGGCTACGAGGTCGGCACGCACACGTTCCCGGCCTGCAAGGTCGGGCAGTCCGACGTCATTGACAGTCTGCAGGGTTACGCTGACAGTGATCTGACGGTCAGTCGGATCGATGTCCCGGGGCAGCCGCTGCGGCCCGGCTACACCGGAATGCTGCTCGCGCTCGGACGGATGCGCGACTGACCCAAACAGGCAGAACCGAGGTGGGACGTGCGGATCAAGCCACGCCAGCAGCTGCTGGAGATCTGGGAGGCGGTCGCCGACCAGCTGCAGCACCACGGCCTGGAGCACGCGGTGGAGGGCACCGAGCCCAACAGCGTCAGTGAGACCGAACGGCTGCTCTGCCTGCTGTATCCGGCCACCGAGGTGCCGGCGCTGCGCCTGGACGTGCCGGACGAGACCGCGGACGACGTGCTGGCCGCGCTGCGCAAACTCGGCGACAGCGTGGAGATCCCGCGCGCCCTGCTGAACGGCATCACCGAGTACTTCGACCGGAACACCGTCGGCGGCGCGCCGGTCTTCGCGGGGGGCGACTACTACGACTCCTACGAGCCCGGGGTGGAGGTGACCGAGGAGCAGCGGATGCTCGGCGTGGTCGACTCCTACTCGCTGTCGATCACCCTCTGCCTGGCCACCCTCGGCTTCCTCAAGGTGTTCAGCCGCGGCCTGAGCCGCCCGGACCTGCGCCGCCGCGCGGACGAGCTGGCGGCCGCCACCAATGTGCGGCTCTCCGCCGCGATGGTCGCCCTGCTGCGCAGTTTCTCGGTGAGCGCCTTCGAGGTGGACTCGCCGGAAGGCCGGTCGCTCTGCTCGCTGCTGAACCGCTCGGGCGAGTCCAACCGCGTGGTGGTCGAGCAGTTGCAGCGCCGGCTGCGGCCGCTGCGCGCCACCATCCGCGACTACTTCACCATCGGCCTGACCTCCACCGACGCGCTGGAGAACGAGAACCTGCTCTTCGAGTGCGGCTGGTCCTGGGGGATCGTCGACGGCGCGCCGCCGATCCAGACCAGCGAGGAGGTCGGCCCGCAGGAGCCGGGGCTCGCACAGGACGCGCCGTACCTCTACTTCACCGTGGTGGCGCTGGACGGCATCGCCGACCTGTTCTCCGACCGCACCCTGACCCTCGGCCTGCTCAACGAGGAACAGCAGCGGCTGGCCCAGGCGCTGCGGCTGCGCTGGGAGCTGACCCAGCGGTACTGGTCGGCGCTGGCCCGGTTCGACGACCAGGCCTGGCCGCTGGAGAACATTCCCTGGCGCACCACGGACCGTCAGGAGTCGCTCTACTTCAGTCTGCTGGTCAGTTCCATCCTGGTGCAGGACCTGGTCCGCCGGCGGGCGCCGGACACCGACCTGGCCCGTACCGTCGCGGTGCTGGAGGAGCTGGCGGTGCGGTCCAAGACCACCCGTCGGATGGTGCCGGGGGACGCCGCGCTGGCCCTGCACAGTCCGGGGGTCGGGCTGACCCTGCAGGGCAGCGAGCGGCTCGGTCCGCTGCTGCGCTGGTCGGTCACCGACTTCTCGGCCCAGCTGCTCAAGCGCACCATCCAACTCGGCGGCCTGTCACAGAACATCACCTCGCACGACCGGCTGCTGCGGCTGGCCGAGTCGGTGATGGACCACCTCTGGGAGCGCCGGATCGGCTCCGGGGAGAACGCCAAGCTCTGGGACGACCTGAGCCCGGTCTCGCCGGACGTCGAGGAGCACGGGCAGGTGCTCTCCTGGTCGATGACCGAGCGGATGGTGGAGGCGCTGATCGCGGCCGCCAACCTGATCGAGCAGACCCCGATCCGCAGCTCCCGACTGACCGAGCTGGCCACCGACCTGCTCAGCGAGGCCGACCACCTGTTGGACAAGGAGGTGATGGAGGCCTCCGGCGGCGGGTTCGTCTCGGTCCTCAACACGCTGCGCCAGTCCGAGGCCAGGCTGCAGCGGGCCCGCCGGCTGCTCCGTGACCGGCCGGGCACCGCCTGCACGCTGGCCCTGCAGGTCCTCGCCTCGCTGGACGAGTTGGCCGCGGCGCGCCGCACGGCATCCCGGGGGTACTGAGCCGTGCTGATCTTCGCGACCTCGGACAAGGGCGGCACCGGTCGCTCCGTGACCAGTGCCAACGTCGCCTACCGCCGCGCCCTGGACGGCGACGACGTCTGCTACCTGGACTTCGACTTCGGCTCGCCCACCAGCGCCGCCGTCTTCGACGTGCCGACGGCGCTGCGCGGCGTCGACGAACTCGGCCTGCACTCCTACCTGCGCGGCGAGGTGGCCGAGCCGCGCCGGGTGGACGTCTGGGCCGAGTCGGAGAGCCCGGCGCTGCGCCCGCGCCCGCCCGGCTCCGGCCAGCTGGTGCTGCTGCCCGGCGACCGGGGCGGCGGCGAGTTCGTGCTCGGCCCGGACATGGTGCGCCGCTGCGTGGACCTCTTCCTGCGGCTGGAGGAGGAGTTCGAGATCATCCTGGTCGACCTCAGCGCCGGCCGGTCCTACGCCGCCCAGCTGGCGCTGGAGGCCACCTCGCTGCCGGAGTTGGCCCAACTCACCGCGCGGTGGCTGGTGTTCCACCGCTGGACTCGCCAACACATCATCGCCGCAGCCGGGTTGGTCTACGGCGAGCGGGGAATCATGGCAACCGGGACGTCCCGCGGACACGACGAACAGCAGATGCGGGAGTCCATCCGGTTCGTCAGAGCGGCCGTGCCGGATGCCAGATCGCCGATGTTCACCGACCTGCGCCCGGCCCAGGCGCAGTGGCTGAGCATCTGCCACGACGAGCTGACCAAACTGGCCGCCCAGTACCGCCTGGGGCCCTCCAGGACCCTGGGCACCGTGCCGCTGGACCCGGTGCTGCAGTGGCGCGAGCAGCTGATCACCGACGACGACGTACTGCTCAGCCAGGTCGCCAACCTGGAGACGGCGCAGGCCTTCGCCGACCTCGCCGCCGCGCTGACCGACCAGCCGCGCTGGGAGTCACCGCTGTGAGCTGGGGCTGAGGGGGGGGAGGGACGGCACTGATGGACACCACTTTCCGGGAGGCATCCGCCGACCCGCGCACGACAGCTGTACCACTGGCCCATCTCTCGCTGGAGCTGGGCCACCTCTACATGGACGACTTCGCGGCCGGCCCGGCCCGCCTGCGTGAGCAGTTCGCCCGGGTCCGGCCCTGGGCCGACGCGGCCCGGCTGGCCTGCAGCGCCCCGCCGGGGCGCCGGCCGCGGATCAGCACCTGTTTCCTGGTCGACGACTACTTCACCCGGTTCTCCTCGCCCGCCGAGGTGGTGCCGCAGATCATCGAGCAGGCCGCCGAGTCCGGCCTGGTGATCGACTACCTGGCGCGCGAGTCGGCCTGTGCCGAGGCCGGCCAGGTGCGCCCTGCCCAGCTGGTCGAGGCCCGGCTGGTGCAGTCCCCGCCGCCCGGCAGCAACGGCTCGCGCCCGCCCGCCACCGAGTCCGGCTGGCTCAGCAACGGCGAGCGCTCACCCGCCGACGGCCTGGCCGAGGCGATGATGCCCACCGCCGGCTGGCAGCCGCCGCGCGAGATCGAGGCCCGGCGGCACTCGGTCTTCCTGGACGTCGAGCTCTGGGACGAGCAGCCGGGCCGGCGCACCTGGTCCTGCCCGTTCCTGGCCGCCGTCTGGCAGCTGCTGCGGCTCGGCCTGCTGCGCGACCAGGGGCAGGAGGTGCTGCGCCCGGTGGCGCGCGCCGACGCCTTCCCGGGCTCCTGGGACGAGCTGCCGCCGCTGCTGCGGCTCAACCCGGGCGCCGCGCCGTTCGCCGCCTACCGCACCGTCTCGGTGCTGGCCTCCCGGTTCCTGCCGATCGAGCACGCGGTCAAGGTGATCCTGGACCAGTGGTCGCCGGAGGAGGCGGTGCTCGGCCAACTCGCCGAGCGGGCCCGGCAGGAGGGGGTCAGCCTGCCGGAGGACGTGCGCGAGCGGGTCGGCTACGTCTTCCACGGTCCGTCATGACCGCCGGGCTGCTGCTGGGCGAGGTGCGGACCGGCCTGCTGCAGCACTCCGTGGAGCTGCCGCGCGCCGCCGCGCTGCAGCTGCTGCACCTGCGCCACGGCGAACGGGTGCGCAGCTCCAGCCGGCCGAACAGCCAGGTCCGCTCGGCCGATCTGCTGACCGGTGTGGACTGCCCGCTGCCCACCGGCTCGCGGCGCGCGGTGCGCGGGATCGGCACCGCACTGGCGCACGCCGTGCTCACCGAGGGCCGGGTGCTGCAGGCCTCGGTCCGGGTGCGGATCGGCGGACCTTCCGAGGCGGGCAGCAGCAGTCTGCGGCTGCCCTGGGGCCACTACCTGGCCCGCCCGGGCACGGTGGAGCCGACCGGCCCGTGCGGGCTGGACGACCTGGCCGAGGGGTTCCTGGCCGCCGACGCGCCGTCCGGTTCGCTACTGGACCTCGGTGCGATCGCCGAGCGGCTGCTCACCGACCTGGGCAAGCTGACGGACCTTCAGGGCCGACCGCTGGTGGACCGCCGGGCACCGTTCCGCTCGCGCCGCACCCGGCTGCTCTGGACGGCCGTCGAGGGCAGTCAGGCCGGCGCTCACTTCACCATCGAGGACGGCACCCTGCGCACCCTGCGGCTCACCCTGGAACGGGTGGACCCGGTGGCGGTGGCCGCCTTCTGCGAGGACCTGGCCCTGCACGACTGGCTGCTGACCACCCTGGTCCAGCTGATCGAACGCAGCGGCCTGGGCTCGGCGCCCGGCGCCGAGCCCGTACTGCGGCTGCGTCCGGCCGTGAACCACCTGCTGCACCTGTGGATGCCCGGGGCCCGGGTGGACCGGGCGCTCGCCCCGGTCTGGGGGGACCTGGAAACGAGCCCGGGCTTCTCCCGACAGTGGGCGGTGGCCGTCCAGCGCATCCGCGACCAACTCGCGCTGCAGGCCGTCGGCCTGTCCGCGCACTCCTACCAGGGGACTGATCGATAGTCCGACCAGAAGTACCGGGGGGCTCCACATGGCACACGTACCGCCGCTGCTCCGCAAGATCCTGACCACCACGCTGTCCGGTGGCGCCACACTGACCATCACCCTGCTCAGCAAGCAGCAGACGATCACCAGCATCAACCTGTCCGTACTGGTCGGCGGGGTGGCGCTGCTGATCGAGTTCCTGCTGGAGTTCGAGGCCCGGGTGGCCTCCGTCGAGGCGACCGTGGAGGCCCGCACCAAGGACATGCAGCGGATCGTCGACGAGGGCTTCGTCCGGGTCGGCAAGGCCACCGAGCTGTTCGAACGGCTGCGCAAGTCCCAGCTGGGCAACGGCGCGATGACCCAACTGGTGGACAACGCCTCGGGACTGGGCACCGACAGCCCGGCGATCGTGCTCGGCTTCGCCCAGCGCGAGCTGCTCCGGACCGCCAAGCTGCTGCGCGACCTGCAGACCGACCAGGCCGCCTACGACGGGGAGGACCACGACTGGCTGCTCACCCTCACGCACAGCGCCGGCGAGTCGATCGACGCGATCAGCACCGCCGTGGACATCGGCTTCTGGAGCACCGAGCTGGGCCGCCGCTACTTCGACGCCCAGCGCACCGCGGTCAGCCGCGGGGTGCCGGTGCGCCGGGTCTTCGTGCTGCAGAGCGCCGACGAGCAGACCGTGGACGAGATCCACCGGGTGGCCCACTACCAGGCGAGCCAGGGAGTGAACGTCAAGATCGTGGCGGTGCGCGACCTGCCGACCCAGGCCCGGCGGCCGATGTCCGACTTCATCCTGTTCGACGGCGGGATCAGCTACGAGGTCAGCAGCGACGCGGTGGGCGGCCCGTTCGAACCGATGGTCGCCAGCACCATGCTGGTGCTCAGTCCGCAAACGCTGACCAGCCGCAAGCAGCGCTTCGCCTACCTGTGGGACGTCGCTCAGTCCGTCACCCAGCCCACCCCGTAGACTGCCGAGGACCGTTCAGCTGAGCCTTGGCAAGTGCTTTGGAGTGTGCCCATCGTGACCGAGAACGCCGTCGAGAGCGCTGCCGACGTCATCGTGGTCGGCGCCGGCCCGGCTGGCTCGGCCACCGCGTACTACCTGGCCCAGGCCGGGCTGGACGTACTGCTGCTGGAGAAGACGGAGTTCCCGCGCGAGAAGGTCTGCGGCGACGGTCTGACCCCGCGCGCCACCAAGCAGCTGGTGGACATGGGCATCGACGTGTCCACCGAGAACGGCTGGCTGCACAACAAGGGCCTGCGGATCATCGGCGGCGGGGTCCGGCTGGAGCTGGACTGGCCGGAGCTGTCCTCCTTCCCGGACTACGGACTGGTCCGCAAGCGCGCCGACTTCGACGAGATGCTGGCCCGTCAGGCCGAGAAGGCCGGCGCCCGGCTGTACGAGAAGTGCAACGTCTCCGGCCCGGTGCTGGACGACCGGACCGGCCGGATCACCGGCGTGACCGCCAAGCTCGGCCCCGAGAAGCGCGAAGTCGTCTTCCACGCCCCGCTGGTGGTCGCCGCCGACGGCAACTCCACCCGGCTCTCGCTGGCCATGGGCCTGCACCGGCGCGAGGACCGGCCGATGGGCGTGGCCTACCGCACCTACTTCACCTCGCCCCGGGCCAGTGACGACTACCTGGAGTCCTGGCTCGAGCTGTGGGACACCCGCGGCCGGGAGAAGAAGCTGCTGCCCGGTTACGGCTGGATCTTCGGGATGGGCGACGGCACCTCCAACGTGGGCCTGGGCATCCTGGACTCCTCGCCGGCCTTCGGCGAGCTGGACTGGCGCGAGGTGCTCAAGTCCTGGTGCGCCTCGATGCCCGCGGAGTGGGGCTACACGCCGGAGAACATGACCGACCCGATCCGCGGCGCGGCGCTGCCGATGGCCTTCAACCGGCAGCCGCACTACACCCGCGGCCTGCTGCTGGTCGGCGACGCGGGCGGCATGGTCAACCCGTTCAACGGCGAGGGCATCGCCTATGCGATGGAATCCGGCCAGCTCGCCGCCCGCACCGTCATCCAGGCGCAGGCCCGGGTCACCGCCGGCGGCCGCGAGCGCGCCCTGCAGGCGTACCCCACCGTCCTCAAGGACGTCTACGGCGGCTACTACACGCTCGGCCGCGCCTTCGTGAAGCTGATCGGCAACCCCAGGATCATGCAGATCGCCACCCAGCGCGGCCTGACCCACCCGATGCTGATGCGCTTCACCCTCAAGCTGCTCGCCAACCTGACCGACCCGCAGGGCGGCGACGCGATGGACCGCATCATCAACGGCCTGGCCAAGGTGGCCCCGAACGCCTGATGCCCCGAACGCCTGACCCGCCCGGTCTTTGGTGACCTTCAGCGGCCGGTCGCCGACTCCCAGTAGTTCGGGGTGCGCGGTGGCCGGGTCCGCAGGTCGGCGCGGACCTGCTGGGACAGGCGCAGGGTGTCGCGGCGGTTGAGGTGGGCGCCCAGGGCCGAGCCGAGCAGGAACGGCGCCAGCGAGGGGAGCTTGCGCAGCGAGCCACGGGCCAGTCGCCGGCTGACCTGCACGCGGACCCTGGCGCCCGCGCCCATGGTGAGGACACCGGTGGGCTTGAGCAGGCTGATGCTGTTGATCCCGCGTCGCTGGGCCCAGGCGCCGAGGTAGGCGGTGGTGCGGTCGAGCGTGCTGCCGATGGCGGCCTGGCCGTAGACCTCGTGCAGCTCGGCGATCAGTTTGACCTCGACGGCCGCCACGGCGAGCAGTTCCGCCGCCAGTTCCGCCGTGATCGCGGCGGTGGGGACCACGGCCGCCGCGCCGACTCCGGCGCCGATCGCGGTGGTGGCCCGGGCGGCGCCGGTGACCAGGCGGTCGGCCAGCTCGTCCGGGGTGCGGGCCTTGGGGTGCTGGCGGCGCAGGGTGGCGAGGTCGCGGACGGGGATGCGCGGGGCGGTGGCGAGCAGCCGGTCGGCGAGGAACTGGCCGCCGGCGCTGGTACCGCGCACCGCGCCGTGGGTCAGGGTGCGGGCGAGCCGGCGCACGCCGACCCGGGCCGGGACTTCCGGGCGTTCCTCAGTGGCGAGTTCTCCCGCCAGCTCGGCGAGCTGCTGCTCGGGTTCGACCGGCTCGGTGCGCGTGCGGCTGCGAAGAATTCCCATGGTCACCACTCACCCTCTGGTTCACCTTCTGCTGCGGACCCCGTCCAGGGCGATACCCAGAACCCGGTCACGTTGCCCCTCATCGGGGAACGCGACCGAGCTGATCCCCGATACCAGCCGCAGCAGGTCGTCGATGCCGATGTCGGCCCGGACCTCGCCGGCCTGCTGCGCCCGCTCCAGCAGCGGGGAGCCCGCGTCGTACATCGACTGGCGGCAGGCCAGGAAGACGTCCGTCTCCTCACCGGCCAGCGCGTCGCGGATCGCGCGCTTGGTCTGGGTGTAGGCGACGAACCGGCGCAGCCATTCGGCCAGTGCCGGCCACGGCGGCTGCTCGGACAGCTCGGCGGCGAGCAGGCTCAGCTCGTTGACCTCGTTGGCGTAGACGGTCTCGAAGAGGTGCCGGCGGGTGGGGAAGTTGCGGTAGAGGGTGCCGATGCCGACGCCGGCGCGGCGGGCGATGTCCTCCAGTGAGGCTTCGGCGCCGTGCTCGGCGAAGGCCTCGCGGGCGGCGGCGAGCAGCGCGTCGAAGTTGCGGGCGGCGTCGGCGCGGCGGGGGCGCTGGGCCGCGAGGAACTCGCTGACGACGACCTGTTCCGGCACGGGGACCTCGCTTCGGGTGCTTCCGGTTGAACCGGAGGGATACCTCCGCTAATCTGGAGGCATGCCTCAACTTTAGCAGTGGGGCTCCTTCCTTGCCTCCCGTGCGTCTCTTGCACGCCTGTCTCCGCCTGTCTCCGCGTGTCTCCGTTCCGCGTCCAGAGAAGGTCCGATGAACCGCCAATCAAGCCCGTCCAACCGCCTCACCTTCGGCGTCCTCGCCACCGGTGCGGGGGTCTTCGCCCTGCTCCAGTCGCTGATCACGCCCGCCCTGCCGACCGTCCAGCACGCCATGCACACCTCGCAGGCCACCGTCACCTGGGTGATGACCGCCTACCTGCTCTCCGCCTCGATCTTCACGCCGATCCTCGGCCGGGTCGGTGACCTGGTCGGCAAGAAGCGCACGCTGGTCGCGGCGCTGATCGCGCTGCTGGTCGGCTGCCTGGTCGCCGCCGTCGCCCCCAACATCACCGTGCTGATCGTGGCCCGGGTGATCCAGGGCATCGCGGGCGCGCTCTTCCCGCTCTCCTTCGGCATCATCCGGGACGAGTTCCCCGCCGCCCGGGTGCCCAGCGGGATCAGCAACCTGTCCGCCGTGATCGCGGTGGGCAGTGGCCTCGGCATGGTGCTGGCCGGCCCGATCGTCGCCGCGCTGGACTACCGCTGGCTGTTCTGGTTCCCGGTGATCATCGTCGCGATCACCGCGTTGATCGCCCACCGCTACGTCCCCGAGTCGCCGAGCCGGACCGAAGGAAGCGTCAACTGGCTTGGCGCCGTGCTGCTTTCCGGCTGGCTGGTGGCACTGCTGCTGCCGATCAGCCAGGCCTCGAAGTGGGGTTGGGGCTCCACCGGGGTGCTCGGCCTGCTCGCGGCGGCCGTGCTGCTGTTCGCCCTCTGGGCACTGGTCGAGGCCCGCTCCCGCAACCCGCTGATCGACCTGCGGATCATGCGCCTGCCGGCGGTCTGGACGACCAACACGGCCGCGCTGCTCTTCGGCGGCGGCATGTACGCGGTCTGGGCGTTCCTGCCCGGTTTCGCGCAGACCCCCGCCTCGGCGGGCTACGGCTTCGGCGCGAGCGTGACCGGTGCCGGGCTGCTGATGCTGCCGATGCTGGTCGCCATGTTCGTCTCCGGCGTGCTGAGCGGCCGGCTGGCCGGCCGGTTCCCGGCGAAGGCGCAGCTGGTCAGTGGCGCCGCGTTCGGCGCCCTGGCCTGCTCGATGTTCGCCGCCTGGCACGGCACGCAGTGGCAGGTCGCGCTGGCGGCAGGAGTGTTCGGCCTCGGTATCGGCCTGGCCTTCGCCTCGATGAGCAACCTGATCGTGGGGAGCGTGCCGGCCGCCCAGACCGGTGCGGCCACCGGCATGAACGCCAATATCCGCACCATCGGCGGCTCGATCGGCGCCGCCCTGATGACCAGCCTGGTCACCGGCCACCTGCAGGCCTCCGGCCTGCCCTACGAGTCGGGCTACACCAACGGCTTCACGCTGCTCGCGGTGTTCTGCGTGGCCGCCGCGCTGGCCGCGCTGCTGGTGCCGAACCGTGCCCGCCGGGTCGAGGGCGCCTCGCCGGTCGAGGTCGCGCCGCTCCCGCAGCCGGAGCGCGTCCGCAGCTGAGCCGGCGGGGGGCTGAGGTCAGCCCCCGCCCGCTCGGCCGAGGGCCCGCAGGACGGCGGGCACCTCGTGCGGCATGACGGCGACCAGCGCCGGACCCTCGGCCGAGGCGCACTCCACCACCTTGGCGCCGGGGTTGACCCGCCACCAGTCGCGCGGCGAGGCGGTACGCACGGTGGGCTCGGGCCCGCCCGGGTCGGTGTACAGGACCACGGCGGCGTGGCGCCGGGAGGCCGGCTCCCAGACGACGGTGGGCCCGCCGAGGGCCAGCCGCCCGCGCCGCCAGCGGGGCCGCTGCTGCGACGGCAGCTTGAGCGTGCACCGGACGCTGATCGCGGAGCCCGGCGTGAAGGCGAAGGACTTCACCCGGCGCCGGCCCTGGATCACCCACCCGGCGCCCGCCGCGACGATCGCATACCCCACCAGTTCGAACACAGTCCCATTGAAGCAGCCGGGGCGCCCCGGGGGACGTGCGTGCGCCGTAAGTGTCCGGTAAGCGAGGGGACGGGCACCCCCGTTGAGTGACCGGCTACTCCATGGCGGGCGCCCCAGCTCGCTTCTCTGCTCAGGGGTGGAGGGTGAGGGTGAGGATGATCGCCGTGAAGGGGAGCAGGGCGGCGAGGGAGATCCCGTAGGCGAGGGTGCGTTGGTGGCGCAGGAAGTCGGGGTGGTCGACTTTCTGAGCCTTCACGCTTCCCGGCCGGCGCGGCGGAGCGCCTCGGCGAGCTGCAGGATCTCGACGGGGTGCAACGGGCGGAACTGGGCCATCACCGTACCGGCATTGGTGATCCGCCAACCATTGGAGAGGTCCCCGAGGTCGAGCCCGGCCGCCACCAGGGATTCGGTCAACTCGGCCATGGCGGCGAGGGCTTGGCGGTGCGCTTGGAAGTTCACGCCGGCTTCACCAGCCACTTCGCATCCACGTCCCACTCGGCGCCGCCCCGCTCGGGGCGCAGGTAGACGAGCGAGCGGTAGCGGTCCATCACCACGCCGTGCCGCTGGTTGAGCGTGTCGAAGACCAACTCGCCACGCCGGGTGGGGGAGTGGGGGAGGTCCGGCGGAGTCTGGTGCTCGGAGGGGCGGACGCTGGGGTAGGCGGGCGCGAGGCGCACGCGGAGCTCGGGGCGGCCGCCACAGTCGGCGGGGCAGTCGCACTCGGGGAGGCCGCGCTCCAGGGTTCTGGGCTGATTAGTAGTCATGGCTGGCTCTCTGTCACTTCGGTGGGGGGATCTCACCATCCGTGCATCAAGCGTGGCGCTCTGCAGCTACTCTCGCCAGGGGGGAACGATTCAATCTGGTGGTTGTGAATGAGGAGGGGCGATGCCGGCGCCCAAGGAACTGGATCCGACGACCTCCCTGCCTGCCTATCTCGGCGACCTTGTACGCAGGTTGCGTCAGGCAAAGGGGCTCTCGCAGCGGGAGCTCGGGCAGTTGTGTTTTGTCGCGCACACCCGGATCGCGCAGATCGAGTTGGCGACGGATCCGCCGAACTGGGATCTGGTGAAGCTGATTGACGCGGCGCTTGAGGCGAAGGGGGCGGTGACCAGCCTCTGGGTGCACTTCAACGGGCCCGTCATGGACTATGCCAAGGTGTTCCTGCTCCGGCAGGCGCAGGCCAGGATGATCCAGGAGTATTCCCCGGTCATCCCGGGCCTGGCGCAAACGGAGGCTTACGCGCGGGCGATGCTCACTGCGGGGGAGGGTCTGTTCGGTGATGCCACGGTGGAGGAGACGCTCCCCGGCCGCCTCGCCCGGCAGGAGATCCTCAAAGGTCAGAATCCGCCTTGGTATCGGATCACTTTGCATGAATCGGCTCTGCACCTGAACATCGGTGGCCGCGACGCGATGTGCGGTCAGTTGGCACACCTGCTGAAGCTGAACGAGCGACGCAGGATCGATGTGCAGGTGGTCCCGTTCGGTTCGCTCGATCCCACTGCCGTGAACGGGTCCTTGTGCCTACTCACCATGGAGGATGGTTCTCGAGCCGCTTATACCGAGGGGTTCAACATCGGTCACTACCTTGAGAGGCCGGAGGACGTCACTCGGATGGCCCTCATCTACGATCGGGTGCAGGCTGCCGCGCTTCCCCCGGACTTGTCGGCTGCCTTCATCAAGAACGTGATGGAGGAACGGTACGCATGGGAACTGCCGCCTTTGACCTGAGTCACGCTGTGTGGCGGAAATCGAGCTACAGCGGCTCAGCACCGGACAACTGCGTCGAGATCGCCACCGGCATCCCCCACCTCGCCCCCGTCCGCGACTCCAAGGACCCCGCCGGCCCGGCCCTCCTCTTCCCCGCCCCCGCCTTCGCAGCCTTCCTCGCGGGGCTGAAGACCGGGGACCTGAAATAGCTCATAGCCCGTGGACGACGACGCGGTCACCGCACAGGAGCCTCATGTCTTCCTCGTCGGAGGTGAAGATCGTGACATCTCCATGCTGCCGCAGCGCCACGGCAGCGAGGGCAGCGTCAGCGGCGTACTTGTGCCCGTGAAGGCCGGCTGTCTCCAGGAGGAGTCCTCATACCGACTGTGAGGGCGACCGCTCCTGCGCGATTAATGCACCGCACCTGAAACGGGCGCCCCCGCTCATGCCGCCAACGCGAGCGCCGTCGCTCGTCGGCGGCGGTAGTAGTGCACGGTCAGCACCGCGAGCAGCGGACCCCAGGCGGCCAGGGGCAGGTACGCGAGCCAGAAGGCGACGGTCTGTGCCCCGTGCGTGGTTGCTCCCGTGGAGTGGGTCCCGTCGAGCATCTTGCCCTGCGCGAACATCACCATCGAGTACGGGAGCACCATCAGCACCGTCGCCCCGATCCCCGCCGGGATCACCGCTGCCAGGATCGGTACCCGGCGGCCGGCCAGGCCCGGGACCCAGCGCGGCCAGACCTCGCCCCACCGGCTGACCAGCCCGACCGCGAGGTAGGCGAGCGACTCGCTGACCACGCTGAGCACGATCACGTACCACCACCCGCCCTGGATCAGCTCGGTGCCGTGGCCGGGCGGGGGCGTCGCGTTGTGCTCCACCAGCGGGGCGTCGAAGGTGAAGGCCGCGATCCGCCAGATGCACGAGGGCAACGTGGTCAGGGTGGTGGCGAACGCGGCCCACACCGCCCAGCGGGCTACGCCCGCTGCCGTCCGACCGTGCAGCTTCGCCAGGATGGTTCGAGCGGCCATGGTGTGTCCTCAGGTCCGGTGTCCGTTGTCCGTTGTCCTTTGTTCGGCGGACAGTTGGGCCTGCCCGCCGCCGAATCCAAGGTCCCAGCCACCGCCCTGCCCGCGCGTCCTGCGACAGAACGGACCGCCTCACCCGCACGGGGGAGCCGCGCCAATTGGCGCCCTGGCCCGTAGCCCGGAATGGACACAGTCCTGACGCTCCATCAGCATGGTCAGGTGATCGCGTTGATGACTGCCATCGTTGGGGCGCTCAGCAGCCTGACGGCACTGTGGATCGGTCTCGCGGACCGCCGCCGCACCGTCGCGAAGGAGAAGCGGGACGAGGCCGAAACGGCCAGGCGGGCTGCGGCTGAGGAAGCGGCTGAACAGCAGAGACAGCAGGCGAGCGCGGCGCGCGAGGAGATGGCACAGGCCGCACCGGTACACGCACGCCTGACGCGGCGGCTGGCCGGCGCCGACCCGGCTACTGCTCCAGAGACCTGGCTGGTGAGGGTCTCCAATGACACCTCGCTGCCGATCACGGACGTCCAGGTGATCCACACCGGTGGCGCAACGTCCAGCGCATCGGAGCCTTTCGACTTGCAGGGTCTCAGCAAGCAGGGCGTCGAACTGTTCGTTGCGGGCGCACCGCCACGGCTGGCCGAGCTCGCCATCGAGTTCACCGACGCCGCAGGAAGCCGCTGGCAGCGCCGTCTCACCGGCGGTCTCCACCTGGGCACCGTCCAGGACGACGGCACCTACCAGTGGGACGCCCCCCGCTTCCCAGACCTTGTCCCCGCCCCCGCCCCCGCCTCCGTCCCGCCTGTCCCGTTCGGATTGGGCGGGATGCCGAGTGCCAGGGAAAGCAGCCGCCGCCTCCTTCAGGCCGTCCTGGTCCTCATCGCCGTCGGTTGCCTGCTGTACCTCCTGCGCCGCTGACTCGCCACGAGGAGGGCCGGCCGGCCTGAGGCCTGACGCTGCGTCACAGTCCGCCGCCGCAGCCCGCTCCCTTCAGGCGGTCCGCCTCGCGGGCGCGGATCAGCCGGATGTCCGAGCTTCATTTCCAGCCATCCCTGAGGCCGATCCGTGCCTGTCCAGCAGGCGTATCAGCGGAGTAGGACTGGACGTGCAGAAAGCATCTGCGCTTGACCGAGCCTCGACCATCCAACCTGGGAGGCCCCCATGCCCGAACCCGTGAACCTCGCCGCCGCCCTCGCCACCTTCACCGACCACTGGGCCCAACGCAAGATCGCCGAGGTCAACGACTACGAGATCAAGCTCGCCAAGGTCCAGGGCGAGTTCGTCTGGCACAAGCACGACGACACCGACGAACCCTTCCTGGTGATCAGCGGCCGCCTCACCATCCAACTCCGCGACGGCGACGTCGCCCTCGGCCCCGGCGAGCTCTACGTGGTCCCGCGCGGCGTGGAGCACTGCCCCCGCGCGGACGAGGAGACGGCCATCCTCCTGGTCGAGCCGAAGGGCACCGTCAACACCGGTGACGCGGCGGGCGACCGCACGGTCGGGGTGCGGGAGCTGTAGGTCAGTCGGCGGCCCGGCCGGGCTGGCCTTGGGCCGCACCCGGGACTCAGCGGAGAAGGTCGCCCGGACGAGCAGAGGTTCGATGCAGATGTCGGCCTGCTGCAGCCATGGATTGCAGGAGTTCGTGTCCCTCCGTCGAAGACACCAAGCCTGTTACTGCAGCGATGCACATGAGGTCCATCGTCTCCAGGGTGGTGATCCCCCTGCGGCGGGAGAACTCGGCAGCTGATCGGTCGTCAGTGATCCAAGTGGAGTCATGGAACTCGCCGCGCAAGGTGATGAGCACGCACGTCTGAGCTTCGCCGAGATGTTGGGTGGGACGTGCCTGCTCGCCGCCGAAGACGGCACGACGGATCCGTTCGACCGCCTGCTGCTCCGTCTGGTCCTGGATCTCGATGGGTAAGCCCAGCCAGCCGTCTATCGGGAGAGTTCGGAGCTCGGGGTGGTAGGAAGCCGACTGGGCCGCCTCGTGTGCCACGGCTTCGGTCCAACGGCCGCGGCCGTCGAGGATCTTCTCCAGTAGCCGTAGCCGGTCGACCGCAGCGAAGTTGCACAGGACGGTGTTGTCCGGGAACCACCAAGTGCTCATGGCTGAAAGACCGGCTCCCCTTCCGAGGTCGTGCCGTTCGAGAGGGCGGGCTCGTTGGCAGGGCTCAGAAGATCGTGCAGCTCCTCGACATCTTCCTGAAGAAGAGCGGCGAGCGGACGGAGCGTGGTCTCGCCCTCCTCGTAGGCGCGATAGAGCTGCCGGACAAGCCGAAGAGGGAAGCGCTCCCTGTCGGCGAGGCTGACCCGGCGTAGGTAGCCGTCCATCATCTCGACGGCGATGTGGCACTCGGCTGTGGTCCGCCGTCGGAACGTGTCCCGGGTGACCGAGTCGATCAGCCCGAGCGTATTGAGTCGCGCTGCGAGCGCACTTGGGGATACGCCGAACCGCGTCACCAGCCGCGCGAATCCGTTCTCCGTGAGGTCGCCGGCTGCGGCACGCAGCTCGTCTGCGGGCAGCAGGAAATTCGCAGCGAAGACATTGGCGCGGACTTCAGTCGGTTCGGGCTGTCGACCAGGCGCGACTTTGGAGTCGGCGACGAGCTCCTGCGCATCGCAGGCAAGGATGTGTCCCAGTTCGTGGGCCAGCGTGAAGCGCTGGCGGGTCCAGTTGTCGGTGCGGCGAGTGAGGATCAGACGGAGGCCATCGGCCTGCCAGGCGAGCCCATCGAGCTGCGGGGGTAGATCGGTGACAGCGACGTCAACGCCGAAGGCCCGTTCCCAGGAAGCCACCAGTTCATCGGTCTGTTGCTCGCTGACGGGGCCGGAGCCCTTTCTGGCCAGCTGATCGAGTGCCCACCGGGCGAGTTCGGCGCCTTGGTCCACGTACCCCAGCTCATCGGTGGAGAGCCTGGGTAGGGGCGGCAGCGCGGGCGCGCGGTTGAGGAGCGAGAGCACATCGTAGGCGGCAGTGAAGCGCTGAGTGATGGCCTCGATGGTGTCGCGGTAGGGCGCACCGACTGCGGTCGTCCGGGCGGCGACGGCTGGACGGGTGGCCTGTCGGCCGGTGAGGAGCCAGTCCACGGTGACGTCGGTGGCTTCAGCGATCAGCGCCAGATCGAGGGAGCTGAAACGGCGTACGCCGTTCAGTGACTTGGACAGCTTGTCGGGGGCCAGCCCGACTTGTTCGGCGAACGCAGCTTGGCTTCGGGAGGCTGCGCGGATGACCGCGCGGACACGGTCGGAGACAGTCTCGTCCATGTAGTCAGCCTACTGGGAATTGCGAGAATCGCAAGACGTTGTGCGTGCTGAGCACTCTGTGATCGCTGCTGTTCAGGTAGCCCCCGCCCGGCCCCGTACGGCGGGCGGGGGCAGTATGTGGGGGCCGTCAGCGGGTGAGGCGGACGGACTTGATGTCGACCGGGAGGGTCGGGAAGCCGTCGCCGGGGGCGTTCTGGTCGTCCTCGCCGGCGGCGGCGATCTTCTGGAGCACGTCCATGCCCGCGGTGACCTTGCCGAAGGGGGTGTAGGCGGGGGAGAGCTTGGTGTCCTTCCAGACGAAGAAGAACTGGCTGCCGTTGGTGTTCGGGCCCGCGTTGGCCATGGCGACGGTGCCCGCGGGATAGGTGGCGCCGGTGAGGTTCTCGTCCGGGAAGGAGTAGCCGGGGCCGCCGCTGCCGGTGCCGGTCGGGTCGCCGCACTGCAGGACCCAGAGCCGCTGGGTGGTGAGCCGGTGGCAGTGGCTGCGGTTGAAGTAGTCGTGCTCGGCGAGGAAGCGGAACGAGAAGGTGGTGCACGGCGCGGCGTCGGTCAGCGCCTGGAAGGTGATCGCGCCCTGGCTGGTGCGCAGCGTCGCGTGGTACGGCTTGGCGGCCTTGGCGGCGTCGAAGACCGGGATGCCCTTGAAGTTGTCGGCGGGGACGGCGGGCGTGTAGCCGCAGGTGGCGGGGGCGGCGGTCACCGGCGCGGGTTGGGCGTTCGGTGTGACGGTCGCGGCCGAGGCCGCGCTGGTCGCGCAGAGCGCCAGCGTGGCGGCGGCCGCCGCGACGGTGAGGCGGGTGCGGGGCATCTGACAGCCTTTCGGTCAGGAGGTGACAGTGTGTCATGTGCACAACCTCCTTGCCCAGGAGTGCCCGCACTCATTCCTGCCAACCCCCGTGAGGGGAACGAACGTTCGTGCCAGGATGGGTGCCGTGAGGATAATCAACGGGGACTTCACGCGGCTGTGGAGTGGTCAGGCCATCTCGCTGACCGGGGATTTCGTCTTCGACACCACGCTGACGCTCTGGGTCGGCACGAGCCTGGTGCACGGCGGCGCGGCGCCGCTCGCCGTCTCGGGCCTGCTGGTCACGGTCGCGCTGGCCGCGCTCCTGGTCGCGCCGATCGCCGGTGTCTTCGTGGACCGTTGGGGCGACCACCGCCGCACCATGATGGGCGCCGACCTGGTCCGGGCCGTGCTGATCGGCGTGGTCTCGGTGCTCGCGTTCCTGCCCAAGGGCACCGTGCCGACCACCGTGCTGGTGACCGTGGTCTACCTGGCGGTCTTCCTCAACACGGCCGTCTCGCAGTTCTTCAACCCGGCCCGGTTCGCGATCGTCGCCGAGGTGGTGCCCGAGGAGCAGCGGACCAAGGCCGCGGGGATCGGGCAGACCACTCAGGCGATCGCCGGAATCGTCGGCCCGCCGCTGGCCGCGCCGCTGCTCTTCACGGCTGGCACCCAGTGGGCGCTGCTGATCAACGCGCTCTCCTACGTGGGGTCGTTCCTGCTGGTGCGCGGGGTCAGGGCCACCGTGCCCGCCGCGGCCGCTCCTGGCCAGTCAGCCGGTCTGCCGGCCGAACTGCGCGACGGACTGCGCGAGGCGGCGGGCAACCGTGTGGTCAAGGTCCTGTTGACGGCGATCGTGCTGATCTCGGTCGGCATCGGCGCGCTCAACACCGTCAACCTCTTCTTCGTCACCGACAACCTCGGCGTGGACAAGAGCTTCTACGGCACCCTGGACATGGCGCTCGGCCTGGGAATGCTGGGCGGTGCGGTGCTGGTCACCCCGCTGGCCACCCGCTACGGGCACCGGGTCACCTTCGCCTTGGGCTTGGCGGTGATGGGGCTGCTGCTGCTCGGCTATGCGCGGATGACCTCGTTCTGGCCGGCGGTCGCGCTGATCGCGGCGCTTGGCGTGGCGCTGATCGCGGTCAACGCGGCGGTCGCTCCTTTGGTGATGGGGGCGGTGCCCAAAGAGTTCCTCGGCCGGGTCTTCTCGGCCTTCAACCCGGTGCAGCAGGTCGCCAGCCTGATCGGGATGGCCGCAGCCGGGCCGCTGGCCGCCAACTGGCGCTACAGCCACACCACTCTGGGCGGGCTGCACATCGGCGGCATCGACACCATCCTCACCGGCTCCGCGCTGCTGGTGCTGGCCGGCGGGGTATACGCGGTGCTGGGTCTGCGCGAGCCGGCGACCGCGCCGGTGGAGGCGGTGCCGCAGCCGGACTGAGGCCGAAGCGCCGTAAAGCCGTTGATCACGCCCGGCCGGTACGCGAGGATCCGGCCATGCGAACCCCTTCACAAGCCGCCGCGCCGCGCGGGATCCTCACCGACCTCCCGCTGCTGCTGGTCGCAGTGGTCTGGGGTTCCAGCTTCCTCGCCGTCAAGCACCTGGCCACCCCGCAGACCGTGCTGCCGACGCTGGTGCTGCGGTTCGCACTGGTGCTGCCGCTGCTCGGCGCGGTGGCCGTGCGCCGGCTGCGCGGCCTGAGCCGGGCCGAGTGGACCGGCGGGGCCCTGCTCGGGCTGATCCTGGGCTCGATCTTCCTGCTGGAGACCTTCGGCGCGGTGCACACCTCGGCCACCAACGCCGGGTTGATCATCAGCCTCACGATGATCCTCACCCCGCTCGGCGAGAGCGCCTTGACCCGGACTCCGATCCCGCGCGCCTTCATCGCGGCCGCGGCCACCTCGCTGGTCGGGGTCGGGCTGCTCACCCAGGGCGCCGGCCTACGCGCCCCTTCGCTCGGCGACCTGCTGATCCTCTGCGCGGCCGTGGTGCGTACCGTCCACGTCCTGGTGATGTCCCGCACCCGGGCCACCCGGGAGACCGACTCGCTCGCCCTCACCTGGGTCCAACTCGCCAGCGCGGCGGCGGTCTTCGCGGTCGTGACGCCGTTCACCGGGGCGCCCGCCCCGTGGCACCTGGCCGCGGCCTGGGGTGCGGGGCGGTGGGCGCTGCTGCTCTACCTGGGCCTGTTCTGCACGTTGCTGGCCTTCATCGTCCAGATGTGGGCGGTGCGCGCCACCTCCCCCTCCCGGGTCTCCCTGCTGCTCGGCACCGAGCCGCTCTGGGCCGCCGTCTTCGGCATCGCGCTGGGCGGCGACCGCCTCACGGTGCCGGTCTTCCTCGGCGCCCTGCTGGTCCTGATCGGCACCGAGGCCGGCCGCCGCTCCGCCCTGCCCCGCGCCGCTGAACCGGAGCTGGTGGCAGCGGCCTGAGCGTCTGTCAGCCGCGTAGGTCGCGCTCACGAACCTCGGCGAGAACGCGGGCAACGGTGGCGAAGTCGTCGTCGACATGCAGAACGGTCAGGTCGTGGTGGACTGCCGTGGCGCAGACCAGCAGGTCGATGGCTCCAGCGGAGCGATGCTGACCTTTCTGGGTCAACTTGTACTGGGCACTGTCGACCCACCGCCAGCCTTGCTTCGGTACCGCCGCTGGTCGACACAACGTGTCGATGTCGTCTGTGAGTTCATCGCGGTGAGCGGGCCCGGTGGCCGAGTACAGGAACTCAGTCCGGGTCGGCTCGCACAGATGGAATGCGCCGGCCTCGATCTCCCCCTGCCATGCATCGAGCGCGCCGGGTTCACGGAGCAGGTGCCACAGTGCGGAGGTGTCCAGCAGGTACCCGATCACCCGAGGTGCTCCCGGCGGGCGCGCTTGGCGGCGGAGTGGGCTGCAGCCGCAGCGTCGAACTCACCACGGGCGCCACGCGCAGCGAGCCTCTCGGCGGCTTCGAGGCGTCGGATCCGCTCGACGTACTCGCGCAGCGCGGTGTTGACCGTCTCCTTCTTGGTGGTGGTACCCATCAGCCGCATCGCGGTCGCGAGCGCCTCATCGTCGATGTCGATCTGCGTGATGCTCATCGCCCACCTCGATACCTTGGTGATGTGTAAGAGAAGCATACATCGCAAACATTCGTTCCCGTCGTGAGCTTGTGAACGAAGGGTCAAGCGAGCGACCGGTGGTGGCCACCCGGTCGAGTGAGGCTCCTTAACACGTCAACGTGAAGCCTCGAAATTTGCGGTGGGCGTCGCATAGTTGATATAGGCGCAAGGCGCTGACCTGCCATTTCGCTGATAAATGTGACACTTTGCGACCATCTGAGTCCATTGCGTTCATATCTCGGGACTTGTCACCATGGCTACCGGTCTGTGAGGTGGTGTAGATCACAAAGATCGTCCCGAACTGCGTGTCGCAGGTCACAGGCGGACGGGCATAGGATGCGCTCGATCCGGGCTTTGTGAACTGCCTCACATGAGGTGGATCTCGGGAACCGGATCCCCGGATCACCCCACAGTGACCCGGTGGTTCCGATCTGCAGTCAAGGACGACTGGACGGAGGGAGCGACGGCAGATGAATGCCTACGCGCCGATCCTCGTACTCGGTGCCATCGCGGCGGCGTTCGCGGTCGGCTCCGTCGTGATGGCCTCGCTGACCGGCCCGAAGCGCTACAACCGGGCCAAGTTGGAAGCCTACGAGTGCGGCATCGAACCGACCCCGCAGCCGGTGGGCGGCGGGCGGTTCCCGATCAAGTACTACCTGACGGCGATGCTCTTCATCGTCTTCGACATCGAGATCGTCTTCCTCTACCCGTGGGCGGTCAGCTTCGACGCCCTGGGGATCTTCGGGCTGGTCGAGATGCTCCTCTTCATCGCCACCGTCTTCGTCGCCTACGCGTACGTGTGGCGGCGCGGTGGCCTGGAGTGGGACTAGGGCCCGAGGCAGGCCGACCAGCCAAACCACTGAGAGGGATGGGTAGATGGGAATCGAGGAGAAGCTGCCGAGCGGCTTTCTGCTCACCACGGTGGAGAGCGCCGCGGGGTGGGTGAGGAAGGCCTCGCTCTTCCCGGCCACCTTCGGGCTGGCCTGTTGCGCCATCGAGATGATGACCACCGGGGCGGGCCGTTACGACCTGGCCCGGTTCGGCATGGAGGTCTTCCGCGGCTCGCCGCGGCAGGCCGACCTGATGATCGTGGCAGGCCGGGTGAGTCAGAAGATGGCCCCGGTGCTCCGCCAGGTCTACGACCAGATGGCCAACCCGAAGTGGGTCATCTCGATGGGCGTCTGCGCGTCCTCGGGCGGCATGTTCAACAACTACGCGATCGTCCAGGGCGTGGACCACATCGTCCCCGTGGACATCTACCTGCCGGGGTGCCCACCGCGCCCGGAGATGCTGCTGGACGCGATCATCAAACTGCACGAGAAGATCCAGCACGAGCCGCTCGGCATCAACAGGCGCCGCGCCGAGGAGCTGGCCGAGGAGCTGGCCCTGGAGGCCGTCCCGACCAGCGAGATGCGGGGGCTGCTGAAGTGAGCGACACCGGCAGCGTCCCCGAGGGACGCAAGGAGATCCCGGTCGAGGTGATCGGCAAGCGCCAGGGCATGTTCGGTGCCCACGGCAGCGGCGACACCTCCGGCTTCGGCGGCCTGGCCGCCGCCATCGTGCTGCCGGCCCCGGCCGAACGCCCGTACGGCGGCTGGTTCGACGAGGTCGCCGACGAGCTCGAAGGCGCGCTGGAGGAGCAGGGTCTGACGGTTGGTCAGGTAATCGAGAAGACCGTGGTCGACCGCGGCGAACTCACCTTCCAGATCGCCCGCGAGCACCTGCTGCAGACCATGCGGACCCTGCGCGACGACCCGGCCCTGCGCTTCGAACTCTGCCTCGGGGTCAGCGGGGTGCACTACCCGTCCGAGGTCGGCCGCGAGCTGCACGCCGTCTACCACCTGCGCTCGATCACCCACACCCGGCTGATCCGGGTCGAGGTCACCGCACCGGACGCCGACCCGCGGATCCCCTCGGTGGTCAGTGTCTACCCGACCAACGACTGGCACGAGCGGGAGACCTACGACTTCTTCGGCATCGTCTTCGACGGCCACCCGGGCCTGACCCGGATCATGATGCCGGACGACTGGCTGGGTCACCCGCAGCGCAAGGACTACCCGCTCGGTGGCATCCCCGTCGAGTACAAGGGCGCCCAGATCCCGGCGCCCGACCAGCGGAGGTCGTACAGCTGATGACCACTCACTACGAGGAAGCAGGAGCCCGCGAGACCACCGAGGGCCGGGTCTTCACCGTCACCGGTGGCGACTGGGGCGAGGTGGTGGAGGCCGTCGGGCGCGCCGACGACGAGCGCATCATCGTCAACATGGGACCCCAGCACCCTTCCACCCACGGGGTGTTGCGGCTGATCCTGGAGATCGACGGCGAGACGGTGACCGAGGCCCGGTGCGGCATCGGCTACCTGCACACCGGCATCGAGAAGAACATGGAGTTCCGCTCCTGGGTCCAGGGCACCACCTTCGTGACCCGGATGGACTACCTGACCCCGCTGTTCAACGAGACCGCCTACTGCCTGGCGGTGGAGAAGCTGCTCGGCATCACCGATCAGATCCCGGACCGGGCCACCGTCATCCGGGTCCTGATGATGGAGCTCAACCGGATCTCCTCGCACCTGGTCTGCCTGGCCACCGGCGGTATGGAGATCGGCTCCACCACACTGATGATCTACGGCTTCCGGGACCGCGAACTGATCCTGGACGTCTTCGAGTTGGTCACCGGCCTGCGGATGAACCACGCCTACGTCCGGCCCGGCGGCCTGGCCCAGGACCTGCCCCCGGGCGCGGTCGACCAGATCCGCGAGGCGGTCAAGCTGTTCCGCTCCCGGATGCACGAGTACGACAAGCTGGCCACCGGCAACCCGATCTTCAAGGCCCGGCTGGTCGACGTCGGCTTCCTCGACCTGGCCGGCTGCCTGGCGCTCGGCGCCACCGGCCCGATCCTGCGGGCCACCGGCCTGCCGCACGACCTGCGCAAGTCCGAGCCCTACTGCGGCTACGAGACCTACGACTTCGACGTCGCGGTGGCCGACACCGCCGACTCCTACGGGCGGTTCCTGATCCGCCTGGAGGAGATGAAGCAGTCGCTGCGGATCGTCGAGCAGTGCCTGGACCGGCTCAAGCCCGGCCCGGTCATGGTGGCGGACAAGAAGATCGCCTGGCCCGCCCAACTGGCCGTCGGCCCGGACGGGATGGGCAACTCGCTGGACCACATCCGGCAGATCATGGGCACCTCGATGGAGGCCCTGATCCACCACTTCAAGCTGGTCACCGAGGGCTTCCGGGTCCCGGTCGGCCAGGCGTACACGGCGGTCGAGTCGCCCAAGGGCGAACTCGGCGTGCACGTGGTGAGCGACGGTGGGACCCGCCCGTACCGGGTGCACTTCCGCGACCCCTCGTTCACCAACCTGCAGTCGATGGCGGCAATGTGCGAGGGCGGTCAGGTGGCCGACGTGATCGTCGCGGTGGCCGGGATCGACCCGGTGATGGGAGGAGTGGACCGGTGAGCCCCAACGCTCAATCAAGCACGGTAGGACTCGGTTTGCCGGCACTGCCGGCCAAGCCCTATCCGCAGGAGGTGCACGAGCGACTGGCGGCGGACGCCAGGGAGCTGGTCTCCCGCTACCCGCAGTCCCGTTCGGCCCTGCTCCCGCTGCTGCACCTGGTCCAGGCCGAGGAGGGCTTCGTCAGCGCGACCGGGATCCGGTTCTGCGCCGAGCAGTTGGAGCTCACCACGGCCGAGGTCACGGCCGTCGCGACCTTCTACACCATGTACCGCCGCAAGCCCGCCGGGCAGTACCACGTCGGGGTCTGCACCAACACGCTCTGCGCGGTGCTCGGCGGCGACCAGATCTTCGCCGAACTGCAGCAGCACCTCGGGATCTCCAACAACGAGACCACCGAGGACGGCGAGATCTCGATCGAGCACATCGAGTGCAACGCGGCCTGCGACTACGCCCCCGTGGTGATGGTCAACTGGGAGTTCTTCGACAACCAGACCCCGGCCAGCGCCAAGCAGCTGGTGGACGACCTGCGCGCGGGCACCGAGGTGCGCCCCACCCGGGGCGCCAAGCTCTGCTCCTTCAAGGAGACCGCGCGGATCCTGGCCGGCTTCCCGGACGAGCGCGCGGGCGCCAACGACGAGTCCGGCGCCGGCGGCGCCCCCTCGATGGCCGGCCTGCGCCTCGCCAAGGGCGAGCCGCTGCCCGGTGCCCCGGGCGCCAGGGTGGTCTCCCCGCGAGGCGAAGGGACGGAAGCGTGATGACCTCCACCGAGCCGGCCGAGAAGCTGCTCAGCCCGGTGCTCTCCGCCTCCTGGGACGACCACCGGCCGTGGACCCTGGAGACCTACCAGCGCCACGACGGCTACCAGGGCCTGCGCAACGCCCTGGAGATGGACCCGGACGCCCTGATCGCCCTGGTCAAGGACGCCGGACTGCGCGGGCGCGGCGGCGCCGGCTTCCCCACCGGGATGAAGTGGCAGTTCATCCCGCAGAACGACGGCAAGCCGCACTACCTGGTGGTCAACGCCGACGAGTCGGAGCCCGGGACCTGCAAGGACATCCCGCTGCTCTTCGCCAACCCGCACTCGCTGATCGAGGGCATGGTGATCGCGTCCTACGCGATCCGCTGCGAGCACGCCTTCATCTATCTGCGCGGCGAGGTGGTCCCGGTGCTGCGCCGGCTGCACGCGGCGGTGGCCGAGGCCTACCAGGCCGGCTACCTCGGCCAGGACATCCTCGGCAGCGGCTTCAACCTGGACATCACCGTGCACGCCGGCGCCGGCGCCTACATCTGCGGCGAGGAGACGGCGCTGCTCGACTCGCTGGAGGGCCGCCGCGGCCAACCCCGGCTGCGCCCGCCGTTCCCGGCCATCGCGGGCCTGTACGCCTGCCCGACCGTGGTCAACAACGTCGAGTCGATCGCCTCGGTGCCACCGATCCTGGTCCGCGGCAAGGAGTGGTTCACCTCGCTGGGCACCGAGAAGTCGCCCGGCTTCACCCTCTACTCGCTCTCCGGGCACGTCACCAACCCCGGCCAGTACGAGGCCCCGCTCGGCGTGACGCTGCGTCAGCTGCTCGACATCAGCGGCGGCGTGCGGGCCGGGCACCGGCTCAAGTTCTGGACCCCGGGCGGCAGTTCCACCCCGATGTTCACCGAGGAGCACCTCGACGTGCCGCTCGACTACGAGGGCGTGGGCGCCGCCGGATCGATGCTCGGCACCAAGGCGCTGCAGATCTTCGACGAGACCACCTGCGTGGTCCGCGCGGTCACCCGGTGGACCGAGTTCTATGCCCACGAGTCCTGCGGCAAGTGCACCCCGTGCCGCGAAGGCACCTACTGGCTGGTCCAGTTGCTCAAGCGGATCGAGGCCGGCGAAGGCCAGGCCGGGGACCTGGAGAAGCTGCTGGACATCGCCGACAACATCAACGGCAAGTCCTTCTGCGCCCTCGGCGACGGTGCGGCCAGCCCGATCGTCTCCTCGCTGCAGCACTTCCGCGCCGAGTACGAGCAGCACCTCACCGAGCGCCGCTGCCCGTTCGACCCGGCCGCCGCCACCGTCTGGGCCGACGGCCACCGCGCCAAGGCCCCCAAGCCCGCCACCGAGAGGGAGGTGCACGCGTGACCATCACGGAGCCTGCGAAAACCGCCGTCGAGCTCGTCACGCTCACCATCGACGGCGTCGAAGTCCAGGTCCCCAAGGGCACCTTGGTGATCCGGGCGGCCGAACAGATCGGCACCCAGGTGCCGCGCTTCTGCGACCACCCGCTGCTCGACCCGGCCGGCGCCTGCCGCCAGTGCATCGTGGAGATCGAGGGCCAGCGCAAGCCGGTCGCCTCCTGCACCATCCCGGTGGCCGAGGGCATGGTGGTCCGCACCCAACTCAGCTCCCCGGTGGCCGAGAAGGCCCAACGCGGTGTGATGGAGCTGCTGCTGATCAACCACCCGCTGGACTGCCCGGTCTGCGACAAGGGCGGCGAATGCCCGCTGCAGAACCAGGCGATGTCCAACGGCCAGGCCGAGACCCGCTTCGACGGGATGAAGCGCACCTACCAGAAGCCGGTGCCGATCAGCAGCCAGGTGCTGCTGGACCGCGAGCGCTGCGTGCTCTGCGCCCGCTGCACCCGGTTCTCCCAGCAGATCGCCGGCGACCCGTTCATCGACCTGGTCGAGCGCGGCGCGCTGCAGCAGGTCGGCACCGGCGAGGGCGACGACTTCGAGTCCTACTTCTCCGGCAACACCATCCAGATCTGCCCGGTCGGGGCGCTCACCTCGGCCGCCTACCGGTTCCGCTCCCGCCCGTTCGACCTGGTCTCCTCGCCCAGCGTCTGCGAGCACTGCTCCTCGGGCTGCTCGCTGCGCACCGACCACCGGCGCGGCAAGGTGCTGCGCCGACTGGCCGGCGAGGAGCCGGAGGTCAACGAGGAGTGGAACTGCGACAAGGGCCGGTTCGCCTTCCGCTACGCCCAGCAGCGCGACCGGCTGAGCAGCCCGCTGGTCCGCGACCAGGCCACCGGCGAACTGGTCGCCACCTCCTGGCCGCAGGCACTGCGCGCGGCCGCCGAGGGCCTGACCGGCGCCCGCACCGCGGTGCTGACCGGCGGTCGGGTGACTGTCGAGGACGCCTACGGCTACGCCAAGTTCGCCCGAGTGGTGCTCGGCACCAATGACGTGGACTTCCGGTCCCGCCCGCACAGCGCCGAGGAGGCCGACTTCCTGGCCGCCACCGTCGCCGGGCGCGGCATCGACCTGGACGGCAGCGGAGTCACCTACCGCTCGCTGGAGGCCGCACCGGCCGTGCTGCTCGCGGGCCTCGAGCCCGAGGAGGAGTCGCCGATCGTCTTCCTGCGGCTGCGCAAGGCGAGCCGCACCGGCCTCAAGGTCTACGCGATCGCCGACCACCGCTCGCGCGGCCTGACCAAGCTCGGCGGCATGCTGCTGCCCGCCGCGCCCGGCACCGAGGCCGAGTGGCTGGGCGCGCTGGCCGCCGAGGAACCGCTCAGCGACGAGGCCGGCACCGCCGCCGCACAGCTGCGCCGCCCCGGCGCGGTGATCCTGGTCGGCGAGCGGCTGGCGCAGATCAGCGGCGCGCTCACCGCGGCGCTGCGACTGGCCCACGCCACCGGCGCCCAGCTCGCCTGGGTGCCGCGCCGGGCCGGCGAACGCGGGGCGCTGGAGGCCGGCGCGCTGCCCGGCCTGCTGCCGGGCGGCCGACCGGTCACCGTCCCCGCCGCGCGCGCCGAGGCCGCCGCCGCCTGGGGCGTTGCCGAGCTGCCGGCCCGCCTCGGCCGCGACACCGGCCAGATCCTGGCCGCCGCCGCGCACGGCGACCTGGACGCCCTGGTGGTCGGCGGCCTCGACCTGGACGACCTGCCCGACCCGCAGCTCGCCGAGGAGGCGCTCACCCGGGTCGGCTTCGTGATCTCGCTGGAGCTGCGGCCCTCGGCCGTCACCGAGCAGGCCGACGTGGTCTTCCCGGTCGCCGCCGTGGCCGAGAAGGCCGGCACCTTCCTGGACTGGGAGGGCCGGGTCCGGCTCTTCGAGGCCGCACTGAAGCCCGACCAGCTGATGGGTCGTCACCTGCACTCGGACGTCCGGGTGTTGAACATGCTGGCGGACGCGCTCGGGCACCGGCTCGACCTGCCGGACGTCACCGCGGCCCGCCGCGAGCTGAACGCCTTCACCCCGTGGACCAGCGACCGCCCGGCGGCCCCCGCCGGCCACCCGGCCCCGCTGCCCCGCCCGGCCACCGGCCAGGCGGTGCTGGCGGGTTGGCGACTGCTGCTGGACCGCGGCACGCTCCAGCAGGGTGACGAGCACCTGGCCGGCACCCGGCACGCCGCCGTCGCCCGACTCTCGCCCGGCACCGCCGCGGAGATCGGGTCGACCGGCACCGGCGGCCGACTGCGGGTCACCGGCCCGGCCGGCTCGCTGGTGCTGCCGCTGCAGATCACCCCCGAGCTGCCCGACCGCACGGTCTGGCTCCCGCTCAACTCGAGTGAGGGCGGCGTCTACCGCTCCCTCGGCACCACCGTCGGTCACCTGGTGACCATCGCACCGGCAGGAGAGGAGGAGTGATGGCGAACGTCCCACTCGCCGCCGCCTACGAGACGCTCGGCTTCTTCGGCCGCGACCCGTGGTGGCTGGTCCTGCTCAAGGCGGTATTCTGCTTCGCCTTCCTGCTGATCACCGTGCTGATCTCGATCGTCTGGGAACGCAAGGTCGTCGCCTGGATGCAGCTGCGGATCGGCCCCAACCGGCACGGCCCCTGGGGCCTGCTGCAGTCGCTGGCCGACGGCGTGAAGCTGGCGCTCAAGGAAGACCTGGTGGTCGCCAAGGCCGACAAGGTGGTCTACATCCTGGCGCCGGTGGTCTGCGCGATCCCCGCCTTCATGGCCTTCGCGGTGATCCCGTTCGGCCCCGCCGACAACGAGATCTCGATCTTCGGCACCCGCACCCCGATGCAGCTCACCGACCTGCCGGTGGCCCTGCTCTACATCCTGGCCACCGCCTCGATCGGGATCTACGGCATCGTGCTGGCCGGCTGGTCCTCCGGCTCCACCTACCCGCTGCTCGGCGGCCTGCGCTCCTCGGCGCAGATGATCTCCTACGAGATCGCGATGGGCCTGTCCTTCGCCGCCGTCTTCATCTACTCCGGCTCGATGTCGACCTCGCAGATCGTCAGCTCGCAACAGCCGACCTGGTTCGCGGTGCTGCTACCGGTCTCCTTCATCGTCTACATCATCGCGATGGTCGGCGAGACCAACCGGGCGCCGTTCGACCTGCCGGAGGCCGAGGGCGAGCTGGTCGGCGGCTTCAACACCGAGTACAGCTCGCTGAAGTTCGCGATGTTCATGCTGGCCGAGTACGTCAACATGGTCACCGTCTCGGCGGTCGCCTCCACCCTGTTCCTGGGCGGCTGGCGGGCCCCGTGGCCGATCTCCACCTTCTGGGCCGGCGCCAACCACGGCTGGTGGCCGCTGCTCTGGATCGTGATCAAGATCCAGCTGCTGCTCTTCTTCTTCATCTGGCTGCGCGGCACGCTGCCCCGACTGCGCTACGACCAGTTCATGAAGCTCGGCTGGAAGGTGCTGATCCCGGTCTCGCTGGTCTGGCTGGTGATGGTGGCCAGCGTCCGGGCGCTGCGCAACGAGGGCCACGGCTTCGGCCAGGTGGTGCTCTACGTGGGCGCGCCGGTCTGCGGGGTGCTGCTGCTCTCGCTGCTCTGGGACTTCTTCCGCAAGAAGGAGAAGGACCAGCCGCAACTCGGTGGCGCCGCGGCACAGCAGAGCACGCCGCCCACCGAGTTCGACCCGACGGCGGGCGGGTACCCCGTGCCGCCGCTGCCCGGCCAGCAACTCCCGCCGGTGCCGCGTCGCCGCAGCCGGGTCCCCCAGGTCCAGCCGCCCGCTGAACCGCTGCAGGACGCGCTCAACGGCGCCAACCAGTCCGAAGGGAGCTGAACCGAGATGTCCGAGTCCGACGACAAGCCGTCACTGCTGGGACCGGCCGCAGGCTTCGGCGTGACCTTCACGGCCATGTTCAAGAAGCGGCTGACCGAGCAGTACCCGGAGCAGAAGAAGCCCACCGCCCCCCGCTTCCACGGCCGCCACCAGCTCAACCGGCACCCCGACGGCCTGGAGAAGTGCGTCGGCTGCGAGCTCTGCGCCTGGGCCTGCCCGGCCGACGCGATCTACGTGGAGGGCGCCGACAACACCGAGGAGGAGCGCTACTCCCCGGGTGAGCGGTACGGCGCGGTCTACCAGATCAACTACGCCCGCTGCATCCTGTGCGGCCTGTGCATCGAGGCCTGCCCGACCCGCGCGCTCACCATGACCAACGAGTACGAGCTGGCCGACTCCTCGCGCAAGGACCTGATCTTCACCAAGGAGCAGCTGCTGTCCGGCCTCACCGAGGGCATGGTGGCGCCGCCGCACACGATGTTCCCCGGCACCGACGAGGGCGCCTACTACCGCGGCGAGGTCACCGAGGCCGCGCCCGGGACGGTCACCCAGCCCCAGCACAATCAGGACGTGCAGGAAAGGGAGGCGACCTCATGACCTCCACCGGCGAAGCGGTCCAGTTCTGGGTACTCGCGGTGATCGCGGTCGGCGGAGCCCTGGGCATGCTGACCATGCGCAAGGCGGTGCACAGCGCACTCTGCCTGGCCGCCACCATGCTTGCGCTGGCGGTCTGTTACCTGGCCCAGGGCGCGGTCTTCCTGGGCGTGGTGCAGATCGTCGTCTACACCGGCGCGATCATGATGCTCTTCCTCTTCGTGGTGATGCTGGTCGGCGTGACCAGCGCCGACTCGCTGAAGGAGCAGCTCAAGGGCCAGCGGGTGGCCGCCGTGCTCTGCGGCCTCGGTTTCGGGGTGCTGCTGATCGCGGGCATCGCCAACGCCAAGCTCAAGCACTTCACCGGGCTGGCCGAGGCCAACGCCGAGGGCAATGTGCAGGGCCTGGCCCGACTGATCTTCACCAAGTACGTCTGGTCCTTCGAGGTCACCGGCGCGCTGCTGATCACCGCGGCGATCGGCGCCATGGTGCTGACCCACCGCGAGCACGTGACGGCGCCGAAGACCCAGCGCGAGCTGGCCGCCCAGCGGATCAAGGACAACGTCCAGGTCCCGCCGCTGCCGGCTCCCGGCGTCTACGCCCGGCACAACGCGGTGGACATCCCCGGCCTGCTGCCGGACGGCACCATCGCCGAGGACTCGGTGATGTCGACGCTGCGCGAACGCGGCCAGATCCGCGACGTCAGCCAGGACATGCTGCACCGGATGGCCGAGCTGGAGGCCAGCACGGCCGACTGGCTGGGCCGGCCGCCGTCCGCCCGTCCGCCGGTCACCACCCCGGCCCCGCGCACCGCGTTGGAGTCCGCACCCAAGGAGGAGACGGAGTGAACCCGGTCAACTACCTCTACCTGGCAGCCCTGTTGTTCACCATCGGGGCCGCCGGGGTGCTGATCCGGCGCAACGCCATCGTGCTGTTCATGTGCGTGGAGCTGATGCTCAACGCCTCCAACCTGGCACTGGTCACCTTCTCCCGACTGCACGGCAACCTGGACGGCCAGATCCTGGCCTTCTTCACCATGGTGGTCGCGGCGGCCGAGGTCGTGGTGGGCCTGGCCATCATCGTGAGCATCTTCCGGACCAGGCACTCGGCTTCGGTCGACGACAGCAACCTGATGAAGCTGTAGGGGCCCCAGGTGAACTCTCTCATCCCGCTGCTCGTCGCAGCGCCGTTGGCCGGTGCTGTCCTGCTGCTGCTCGGCGGGCGCGCCCTCGACCGGTTCGGCCACTGGCTGGGCACGCTCGCCGCCGCGCTCTCCTTCGCCTTCGGGCTGGCCCTCTTCTTCGAGATGCTGGGCCGGCCCACCGACCAACGGGCCGTGCACGTCAAGCTGTTCAGCTGGATCCCAGTGGCGGGCTTCAAGGCCGACGTCGCCTTCCAACTGGACCAGCTGTCGATCACCTTCGTGCTGCTGATCACCGGCGTCGGCACCCTGATCCACCTCTACTCGGTGGGCTACATGGCGCACGACGAGCGCCGCCGCCGCTTCTTCGGCTACCTCAACCTCTTCCTGGCCGCCATGCTGCTGCTGGTGCTGGCCGACAACTACCTGTTGCTGTACGTCGGTTGGGAGGGCGTCGGGCTCGCCTCCTACCTGCTGATCGGCTTCTGGCAGCACAAGCCGAGCGCGGCCACCGCCGCCAAGAAGGCCTTCATCGTCAACCGGGTCGGCGACATGGGCCTGTCGATCGCGATCATGCTGATGTTCCTCGAGTTCGGCAGCTTCTCCTTCGGCCCGGTCTTCGGCACCGCGCAGCAGGCGAGCGAGGGCAAGCTGACCGCGATCGGCCTGATGCTGCTGCTCGCGGCCTGCGGCAAGTCGGCCCAGGTACCGCTGCAGAGCTGGCTCGGCGACGCGATGGAGGGCCCGACCCCGGTCTCCGCCCTGATCCACGCGGCCACCATGGTGACCGCCGGCGTCTACCTGATCACCCGCTCCAGCGCGATCTTCAACCTGGCGCCCACCGCGCAGACCGCGGTGGTCTGCGTCGGCGCGGTCACCCTCCTCTACGGTGCGATCGTCGGTTGCGCCAAGGACGACATCAAGAAGGCGCTGGCCGGCTCGACCATGTCGCAGATCGGCTACATGATCCTGGCGGCCGGACTGGGCCCGATCGGCTACGTCTTCGCGATCATGCACCTGGTCACCCACGGCTTCTTCAAGGCCGGGCTCTTCCTCGGCGCCGGGTCGGTCATGCACGGCATGGACGACGAGGTGAACATGCGTCACTACGGCGGCCTGCGCAAGTACATGCCGATCACCTTCGTCACCTTCGGGCTCGGCTACCTGGCGATCATCGGCTTCCCCGGACTGTCCGGCTTCTTCTCCAAGGACAAGATCATCGAGGCCGCCTTCGCCAAGGGCGGCACCGAGGGCTGGATCCTCGGCGCGGTCACCCTGATCGGCGCCGCGGTCACCGCGTTCTACATGACCCGGGTGATGATCCTGACCTTCTTCGGCGAGAAGCGTTGGCAGCCCAGTGCCGAGACCGGGCACGAGCCGCACCCGCACGAGTCGCCGAAGACCATGACGGTGCCGATGATCCTGCTGGCCGTCGGATCGGTCTTCGCCGGTGGCCTGTTGAGCATCAACAGCTCCTTCCTGAACTGGCTGGAGCCGGTCACCGGGCACAGCGAGGGCGACTCGCCGCTCCAGCCGATCGTGGTCACCCTGCTCACCGGCGCCTGCATGCTGGTCGGCGTCGGCGTCTCCTACCTGGTGTACGGCCGCAACCCGGTGCCGGTCACCCCGCCGGTCGGCTCGGCGCTCACCCGGGCGGCCCGCCGCGACCTGTACCAGGACGAGATCAACCACGCCGTCCTGGTCCGCCCCGGCTCCGCCCTGACGGCCGCGCTGGTCTACTTCGACAGCAAGGGCCTGGACGGCTTCGTCAACGGCCTGGCCGCCACCATCGGCGGGATCTCCAGCCGACTGCGCCGGGTGCAGAACGGCTACGTCCGCTCCTACGCCCTCTCCATGTTCGGCGGCACGCTGGTGCTGGTCGCCACCACTCTCCTGATGAGGTCGGTATGAGTCATCTGATGCTGCGTCAGGAAGGGGGACTGTCGTGACTGCTCTGCTCACCGCCACCTGCGCCGTCCCGGCCGCCGGGGCGATCCTCACCGCCGCGCTGCCGGCCGGTACGAGCGATGCCCGGCGGCGCACCACCAAGACCGTGGCGCTCGGCGTCTCGGCGGCCACGCTGGCGCTGACCGCCGTGGTCGCGGCCCGGTTCAAGGCCGGCGGCCCGCGCTACCAGCTGACCGAGCACTACAGCTGGATCCGCTCCTTCGGGATCAGCTTCTCGCTCGGCGTGGACGGCATCGGCGCGGTCCTGGTGCTGCTCACCGCGGTGCTGGTACCGCTGGTGATGCTGGCCTCCTGGCACGACGCCGACCCAGCACCGGCCCCCGAGGGCACCCTCGACAGCAACACCTTTGAGGGGCGCCGGCGGACCCAGGGCTTCTTCGCCCTGATCCTGTCCGTCGAGGCGATGGTGATCGTCTCCTTCCTGGCCACCGACGTCTTCCTGTTCTACGTCTTCTTCGAAGCCATGCTGATCCCGATGTACTTCCTGATCGGCGGCTTCGGCGACCGGGCCGGCGGTCCGGACGCGGCTCGCCAGCGGTCCTACGCGGCGGTCAAGTTCCTGCTCTACAACCTGCTCGGCGGCCTGGTGATGCTGGCCGCGGTGATCGGGCTGTACGTGATCGCGCAGGACCAGGGCTTCGGCAGCTTCGACCTGCAGACCCTCACCGGGGCGATCGCCGACGGCAAGCTGACCATCGACCCGACCGCGCAGCGCGCGCTCTTCCTCGGCTTCTTCTTCGCCTTCGCGGTGAAGGCCCCGCTCTGGCCGCTGCACACCTGGCTGCCGAACGCGATGGGCGAGGCCACCGCCGGGACCGCGGTGCTGATCACCGCGGTGGTCGACAAGGTCGGCACCTTCGCGATGCTGCGGTTCTGCCTGGGCCTGTTCCCGGACGCCTCGAAGTTCTTCGCCCCGGCGATCCTGGTCCTCTCGGTGATCGGGATCATCTACGGCGCGCTGCTGGCGGTGGGTCAGAAGGACATCAAGCGGCTGGTGGCCTACGCCTCGATCTCGCACTTCGGCTTCATCATCCTGGGCATCTTCGCGATGACCAGCCAGGGCCAGAGCGGTGCCACCCTCTACATGGTCAACCACGGCATCTCGACCGCCCTGCTGATGCTGATCGCCGGCTTCCTGATCTCCCGCCGCGGCTCGCGCCTGATCGCCGACTTCGGCGGGGTGCAGAAGGTCGCGCCGGTGCTGGCCGGCACCTTCCTGATCGGCGGCCTGGCCACCCTCTCGCTGCCCGGCCTGGCCCCGTTCGTCAGCGAGTTCCTGGTCCTGGTCGGCACCTTCACCCGCTACCCGGTGCTCGGCATCATCGCCACCCTGGGCATCGTGCTGGCCGCGCTCTACGTGCTGGTGCTCTACCAGCGCACCATGACCGGGCCGGTCAAGGCGGGGATCAGCGGCATGGCCGACCTGAAGGTGCGTGAGCTGCTGGTGGTCAGTCCGCTGATCGCGCTGACCATCGTGCTCGGCGTCTACCCGAAGCCGCTCACCGACCTGGTGAACCCGGCGGTGGCCGACACCCTCTCCCAGGTCCACCAGACCGATCCCAAGCCCGCCCACCCGGTGGCGTTCTTCTCCTACGCACCGCTCGGAGGTGAGCAGAAGTGAGCACTGTCCACAGCCTGTGGATGGAAGCCGCGGGTGGCAACACCCCGAGCATCCCGGCACCGCAGATCGAGTACGGCCAGCTCTCCCCGATGCTGATCGTCTTCGGCACCGCCGTGGCCGGCATCCTGGCCGAGGCCTTCCTGCCCCGGCGCTGGCGGTACGCCACCCAGGTGACGCTGGCGCTGGGCGGCCTGGCCGCCGCCTTCGTCGCCGTCCTGGTGCTCGCCACCCAGGGCTACGGCACCACCAAGAGCGGACTGCTGGCGATGGGCTCGGTGGCGCTGGACGGCCCCGCGCTCTTCCTGCAGGGCGTCATCCTGCTGGCCGCCGTGCTGGCCGTGCTGCTCTACGCCGAGCGCCGGCTCGACCCCAAGGTGGACGGCGTCCCGCTGGACGCCTTCACCGCGCAGGGCTCCGCCACCCCCGGCGGTGAGCAGGAGAAGCAGGCCACCAGGGCCGGCTTCGCCGCCACCGAGGTCTACCCGCTGACCCTGTTCGCGGTCGGCGGCATGCTGCTCTTCCCGGCCGCCAACGACCTGCTGACCATGTTCGTGGCGCTGGAGGTCTTCTCGCTGCCGCTCTACCTGCTCTGCGCGCTGGCCCGGCGCCGCCGGCTGCTCTCCCAGGAGGCGGCGGTCAAGTACTTCCTGCTCGGCTCCTTCGCCTCCGCGTTCTTCCTCTTCGGCAGCGCGCTGCTGTACGGGTACGCGGGCAGCTTCCGGCTGCCGGAGATCGCCGACGTCATCTCGGGCGTGGCCCCCGCCACCCCCGCGCTGGCCACCACCACGCAGAACGACGCGCTGCTGCTGATCGGCCTGGCGATGCTCGCGGTCGGCCTGCTCTTCAAGGTCGGCGCGGTGCCGTTCCACGCCTGGACCCCGGACGTCTACCAGGGCGCCCCGACCCCGGTCACCGGCTTCATGGCGGCCGCCACCAAGGTCGCCGCGTTCGGCGCCCTGCTGCGCCTGTTCTACGTGGCCTTCCCCGGGCTGCGCTGGGACTGGCGGCCGGTGATGTGGGGCGTGGCGATCCTCACCATGGTGGTCGGCGCGATCCTGGCGGTCACCCAGCAGGACGTGAAGCGACTGCTCGCCTACTCCTCGATCGCGCACGCCGGGTTCATCCTGACCGGCGTGATCGCCACCAACCGGCAGGGCCTGAGCGCGGTGCTCTTCTACCTGCTCGCGTACTCCTTCGTGACGCTGGGCGCCTTCGCCGTGGTCACCCTGGTGCGCGACTCCAAGGGCGAGGCCACCCACCTGTCCAGCTGGGCCGGTCTCGGCCGGCGCTCGCCGCTGCTGGCCGCGGTCTTCGCGCTCTTCCTGCTCTCCTTCGCCGGGATCCCGCTGACCAGCGGGTTCACCGGGAAGTTCGCGGTCTTCCAGGCCGCGGCGGCGGGCGGCGCCACCCCGCTGGTGATCGTCGGTGTGCTGAGCTCGGCGGTGGCCGCGTTCTTCTACATCCGGGTGATCGTGCTGATGTTCTTCTCCGACCCGCAGCCGAACGGCCCGGCGGTGGCGATCCCCAGCGCGTTCACCGCGACCGCGATCTCGCTCGGCGTGATCGTCACCCTCGGGCTGGGGCTGCTGCCGCAGTACTTCCTGGACCTCGCGTCCAAGGCCGCGCTCTTCGTGCGGTGAAAATTGGCCCTCCTGGCGGGTACGGCGCCATCTTCGGCGCCGTACCCGCACGCCCGTACAGTGATCCACTCGTGACCGGATACGCTGCTGTGGATGGCAGCGGCCGCAACAGGGACCGGACCGCATGATCGACCGGCGACAGGAGTGGTCTTCGTGACCGTCGTGGGACCCTTCGGGCTCAGCGTGCAGGACCGCGATCTGACCCGTGACGTCCAGGCCGGGATGCAGGCGGTGGAGGCCGCGCTGGCCGAGGCCGTCAAGAGTGACGTCCCCTTCATCACCATCACCGCCAGCCACCTGAGCAAGGCCGGCGGCAAGCGCTTCCGCCCGCTGCTGGTGATGCTGGCCGCCCAGTTCGGCGACCCGACCGCGCCCGGCGTGGTGCCGGCCGCCGTGGTGGTCGAGCTGACCCACATGGCCACGCTGTACCACGACGACGTGATGGACGAAGCCCCCGTACGGCGCGGCGTGCCCACCGCCAACGCCCGCTGGGACAACTCGGTGGCCATCCTGACCGGCGACTTCCTCTTCTCCCGGGCCTCCCAGGTGCTGGCCGACCTCGGCCCCGAAGCGGTGCGGATCCAGGCCGACGCCTTCGAACGGCTGGTCACCGGCCAGATCCTGGAGACCGCCGGCCCCCGTCCCGGCGACGACCAGCTGACCCACTACCTCGAGGTGATCTCCGGCAAGACCGGTTCGCTGGTCGCGGTCTCCTGCCGGTTCGGCGCGCTGATGGCCGGCGCCGAGCCCTGGATGGTGGAGCTGGTCACCGAGTACGGCGAGAAGATGGGCACCGCCTTCCAGCTCGCCGACGACGTGCTGGACATCGCCAGCGACGGCCACGAGTCCGGCAAGACGCCCGGCACCGACCTGCGCGAGGGCGTCCCCACCCTGCCGGTGCTGCTGCTCCAGGCGATGCCGGTGGACGAGTCCGACCCCGAGGACATCCGCCTGCGCGAACTCCTCCAGCAGGACCTGACGGACGATCAGCGGCACGCCGAGGCGCTGCGCCTGCTGCGCCGTCACCCCGCGCTGGAGCGGGCCCGCCGGGAGACCCTGCGCTACGCCGAGGAGGCCCGCGCGCTGCTGGCCGCGCTGCCGGAGTGCCCGGCCAAGGCGGCTCTGCAGGGGCTCTGCGACGCGGTGGCGATCCGTACCATGTGAGACCGGTCCGCACCTTCTGCGGGCTCCGCACGTCCTGCGGGCGGGAAACTGGGGGAAGGTCGCACATGCTGCGTGTCGTCATCGCCGAGGACTCGGTCCTGCTCCGGGAGGGCCTGACCCGGCTGCTCACCGACCGCGGCCTGGAGGTGGTGGCCGGGGTCGGGGACGGCGAGTCGCTGCTCAAGACCATCCACGACCTGGCGAGCGCCGGCACGCTGCCCGACGTGGTGGTGGCCGACGTCCGGATGCCGCCCACCCACACCGACGAGGGCGTGCGGGCCTGCGTGACGCTGCGCGGCCTCTACCCCGAGCTCGGGGTGCTGGTGCTCTCCCAGTACGTCGAGCAGCAGTACGCCGCCGAGCTGCTGGCCGGCTCCACCCGGGGGATCGGCTACCTGCTCAAGGACCGGGTGGCGGAGGTGCGCGAGTTCGTCGACGCGGTGGTCCGGGTGGCCGGCGGCGGCACCGCGCTGGACCCCGAGGTGGTGCAGCAACTGCTCAGCCGAAGCCGGCGCGGCGACGTGCTGGCCGGGCTGACCCCGCGCGAGCGCGAGGTGCTCGCGCTGATGGCCGAGGGCCGGACCAACGCCGCGGTGGCCAAGCAGCTGGTGGTCTCGGACGGCGCGGTGGAGAAGCACGTCTCCAACATCTTCCAGAAACTGGGCCTGGGGCAGAGCCAGGAGGACCACCGCCGGGTGCTCGCGGTGCTCACCTACCTCAACTCCTGAAGCCTGCGCCGTCCGGTGGACAGCGGAAATAGCCAGAGTCGAATTATTGCTTTAGCTACCGCCTAGGGATTCTCTACCCGCATAGGATGCGATCGGTGCACCAGGCGGACGGGGCACACGGCTCGCGCCCGCTGCTGGTACCCCTGAGGGAGGTCCGCGGCAGTGACCAGCGAGGTCGATCAGGCAGAAGCAGCGAGCGAGCGCCCGGGAGGCCCGGGAAGCCGCACGGCACCCGGCGCGCCCCGTGGGGCCAAGCCGATCCGCCGGGTGGACCGGGTGATCATCCGGTTCGCCGGTGACTCGGGCGACGGGATGCAGCTCACCGGGGACCGCTTCACCTCGGAGACCGCCTCCTTCGGCAACGACCTGTCCACCCTGCCGAACTTCCCTGCCGAGATCCGGGCACCGCAGGGCACCCTGCCGGGTGTGTCCAGCTTCCAGCTGCACTTCGCCGACCACGACATCCTCACCCCCGGCGACGCGCCGAACGTGCTGGTCGCGATGAACCCGGCCGCGCTCAAGGCCAACCTGGCCGACCTGCCGCGCGGCGCCGAGATCATCGTCGACACCGACGAGTTCACCAAGCGGGCGCTGGCCAAGGTCGGTTACCCGGCCGACCCGCTGCAGGACGGCTCGCTGAGCGCCTACCACCTGCACAAGGTGCCGCTCACCACGCTCACCCTCGAGGCGCTCAAGGACAGCGGGCTGGCGCGCAAGGACGCCGAGCGGGCGAAGAACATGTTCGCGCTCGGCCTGCTCTCCTGGATGTACCACCGGCCCACCAAGGGCACCGAATCGTTCCTGCGCACCAAGTTCGCCAAGAAGCCGGCCATCGCCGAGGCCAACATCCAGGCCTTCAGGGCTGGTTGGAACTTCGGCGAGACCACCGAGGACTTCGCGGTCTCCTACGAGGTGCCGCCGGCCAAGCTGCCGGCCGGCCGCTACCGCAACATCTCCGGCAACCTGGCGCTCTCCTACGGCCTGATCGCCGCCGCCGAGCGCTCCGGCCTGCCGCTCTTCCTCGGCTCGTACCCGATCACCCCGGCCTCCGACATCCTGCACGAGCTGTCCAAGCACAAGAACTTCGGCGTGCGGACCTTCCAGGCCGAGGACGAGATCGCCGGCATCGGCGCGGCGCTGGGCGCGGCCTTCGGCGGGGCGCTCGGGGTGACCACCACCTCGGGCCCCGGGGTGGCGCTCAAGTCCGAGACCATCGGCCTGGCCGTCTCGCTGGAACTGCCGCTGCTGGTGATCGACATCCAGCGCGGCGGCCCGTCCACCGGTCTGCCGACCAAGACCGAGCAGGCCGACCTGCTGCAGGCGATGTTCGGGCGCAACGGCGAGGCGCCGGTGCCGATCGTGGCCCCCGCCACCCCGGCCGAGTGCTTCGACGCGGCCCTGGAGGCGGCCCGGATCGCGGTCACCTACCGGACCCCGGTGCTGCTCCTGTCGGACGGCTACCTGGCCAACGGCTCGGAGCCGTGGAAGATCCCCGAGGTGGACGAACTCCCGCAGATCGAGCCGGACTTCGCCACCGGCCCGAACCAGCTGCTGGAGGACGGCAGCGAGGCCTTCTGGCCCTACAAGCGCGACCCGCAGACCCTGGCCCGCCCCTGGGCGGTGCCCGGCACGGCCGGCCTGGAACACCGGATCGGCGGCATCGAGAAGCAGGACGGCACCGGCAACATCTCCTACGACCCGGCCAACCACGACCTGATGGTCCGCACCCGGCAGGCCAAGGTGGACGGCGTCACCGTGCCGCCGCTGCAGGTGGACGACCCGGACGGCGAGGCGCGGGTGCTGGTGATCGGCTGGGGCTCCACCTACGGTCCGATCACCGCGGCGGTGCGCCGGGTGCGCGCCGACGGCGGGAAGATCGCCCAGACCCACCTGCGCCACCTGAACCCCTTCCCCGCCAACCTCGGCCAGGTGCTGGGAAGTTACGAGAAGGTCATCGTGCCGGAAATGAACCTCGGCCAACTCGCCCTGCTACTGCGCGGCACCTACCTGGTGGACGCCGAGTCCTACAACCAGGTGCGCGGACTGCCCTTCAAGGCAGCCCAGTTGGCGGATGTGCTGTGGGCGGCGATCGGGACGCTGGACGGGAGCGAGAACTGATGAGTGAGCAGGGCTTTCCTTCGCTGAAGCTGGTCCCGAAGAGCGACGAGCCGCAGTCGGCCAAGGACTTCAAGACCGACCAGGAGGTGCGCTGGTGCCCCGGCTGCGGGGACTACGTGATCCTCAACGCGGTCCAGGCCTTCATGCCCGAACTGGGCATCCGCCGGGAGAACACCGTCTTCGTCTCCGGCATCGGCTGCTCCTCCCGCTTCCCGTACTACATGAACACCTACGGGGTGCACTCGATCCACGGCCGCGCCCCGGCCATCGCCACCGGACTCGCCACCTCCCGGCGGGACTTGAGCGTCTGGGTGGTCACCGGCGACGGCGATGCGCTGTCCATCGGCGGCAACCACCTGATCCACGCGCTGCGCCGCAACGTCAACCTGAAGATCCTGCTCTTCAACAACCGGATCTACGGCCTGACGAAGGGTCAGTACTCGCCCACCTCGGAGCTGGGCAAGATCACCAAGTCCACCCCGATGGGCTCGCTGGACGCGCCGTTCAACCCGGTCTCGCTGGCGCTCGGCGCCGAGGCGACCTTCGTGGCCCGGGCCATCGACTCCGACCGCAAGACGCTGACCTCGGTGCTGCGGGCCGCCGCCGAACACCAGGGCACGGCGCTGGTGGAGATCTACCAGAACTGCAACATCTTCAACGACGGCGCCTTCGAGATCCTGAAGGACCCGGAGTCGGCCGACCAGGCGCTGATCCGCCTGGAGCACGGGCAGCCGATCACCTTCGCCGGCAAGGGCGTCTTCCGCGACCGCGACAGCGGCGAGTTGGTGATCCGCGAGCTGACCGCCGCCAACCAGGCCGAGGTGCTGGTCCACGACGCCCACGCGGCCGGCCCCGTGACGGCCTTCGCGCTCTCCCGCCTCGCCGACAACGACACCCTGCACCACACCCCGATCGGGGTGTTCCGCAGCGTCGAGCGGCCGGTCTACGACACTTTGATGGCAGAGCAGTTGGAGACGGCGGTGGCCCAGAAGGGGGCCGGTGACCTGGCCGCGCTGCTGGCCGGCCCGGACACCTGGACGGTGGCCTGACCAAGGGCGCCGGACAGGCCCTAGGCTGATGGAATGATCAAGGAGCTGGAGGACCCGTTCCTCGAACACCGGCGGCTGCTCTTCGGCACCGCCTACCGGATGCTGGGCAGCGTCGCCGACGCCGAGGACATCCTGCAGGACGCCTGGCTCAAGTGGGCCGACGTCGACCACGCCACGGTGCAGAACCCGAAGGCGTACCTGGTGCGGACGGTCACCAACCTCTCGCTCAACCGGCTGACCTCCGCCCAGGTGCGCCGCGAGTCCTACGTCGGCCCGTGGCTGCCCGAGCCGCTGCTCACCACCCCCGACGTCGCCGAGCAGGCCGAACTCGCCGAGTCCGTCTCGCTCGCGCTGTTGGTGGTGCTGGAGACGCTGAGCCCGCTGGAGCGCGCGGTCTTCGTGCTGCGCGAGGTCTTCGGCTACGGCAACGCCGAGATCGCCGAGGCGCTGGGCAAGTCCGAGGCGGCTGTGCGGCAGACCGCGCACCGGGCCAAGGCCCATGTGGAGGCCCGGCGGCCGCGGTTCGACACCGACACCGCCGAGCGCCGCAAGGTCACCGAGCGGTTCATGGCCGCCTGCGCGACCGGTGAGGCGAGCGCGGTGATGGAGCTGCTGGCCCCCGAGGTCACCTCCTGGTCGGACGGCGGCGGTGTGGTGCGCGCGGCCCGGCGGCCGCTCTACGGGCCGGACCACGTGGCGCGCTGGCTGCTCGGGGTGCTGGCCAAGCCGGAGATGGTCGGGGCCACCGCCGAGTACGCCTGGATCAACGGCGAGGAGGGCTTGGTCTTCGTGCGGGACGGGGCGGTCCTCGGCTCGCTCAGCTTCGACATCCGGGACGGGGTCATCGTCGGCCTGCGGGCCCAGGTCAACCCCGAGAAGCTCGGCGGGCTGCGGCTGGCCGAGCCCTGGGGCGCACCCGTGTCCTGAGCCGCGCGGTGCCGGGCCGCGTGTCCGTGTCATGAGCTAAATACACCTATGGAGATGACAGCCACCTCCTTCGCCCGCTACGGTCAGCTCGACCGTGTGCCGGGTGAAGGAGAGTGCAGTCATGCCGCAGACAGCCCGGAGCGAGGCCGGCAAGGGCCTCTGGTACGGACTCGCCGCCTACGGCATGTGGGGACTCTTCCCGCTCTACTGGCCGCTGCTGGAACCCAGCGGCGCCACCGAGATCCTGGCCAACCGGATGGTCTGGTCGCTGCTCGCGGCGGTCGCGATCCTCGCCGCCCGCCGGCACTGGGGCTGGCTGCGGCCGCTGCTGCGCGAACCGCGCCGCCTGGCGCTGAGCGCCCTGGCCGCCACCGTGATCGGCGTGAACTGGGGCGTCTACATCTGGGGCGTGAACTCCGGACACGTGGTGGAGACCAGCCTCGGCTACTTCATCAACCCGCTGGTCACCATCGCCTTCGGGGTCCTGCTGCTGCGCGAGCGGCTGCGCCGGGCCCAGTGGGCGGCGGTCGGCATCGGAGCGGTCGCCGTCGTGGTGCTGACCCTGGGCTACGGGCGGCTGCCGTGGATCGCGCTCACCCTGGCGCTCAGCTTCGGCTGCTACGGGCTGCTGAAGAAGAAGGTCGCGCTCGGCGGGCTGGAGAGCTTCGCGCTGGAAGCAGCCTTCCTCTTCCCGTTCGCCCTCGGCTACCTGGTCTACCTCGCGCTGACCGGCCACTCCAGCTTCGGCCACAGCGCCGGCCACGCCACCCTGCTCGCGCTGACCGGCCCGATCACCGCCGTCCCGCTGCTCTGCTTCGGCGCCTCGGCGATCCGGCTGCCGCTGTCCACCATGGGCCTGATGCAGTACCTGGCGCCGACCTTCCAGTTCCTGATCGGCATCGCCTACTTCCACGAGTCGATGCCGCCGGCCCGCTGGGCGGGCTTCGCGCTGGTCTGGTCCGCGCTGGTGGTGCTCTCCTGGGACGCGCTGCGCCGGATGCGGGCCGACCGCCGGCCGCTGCCGCAGGCCGCGCCCGTCGGTCGGACACCCGGCGACCTGACACCCGGCGACCGGACACCTGCTGACCGGACACCCGCCGACCCGGTCAGGCCGTGATGTCCCGGCTGGTGAACCGCGCCCAGGCCGCGGCCCCGAAGACCGCCACGTAGAGCGCCTGCAGCCCGAGGTTCTGCCAGACGCCGTCCCAGTACATGGGCTGGCGCAGCAGGTCCCCGAAGGTCAGCCAGTGGTGGGTGAACAGCCACGGCTGGATCGCGTGCAGCTGCGGGAAGGCGTCCAGCACCTGCACGATGATCACCAGACCGACGGTGCTCGCCATCGCGGCGATCCCGCTGCCGGTCAGGGTGGAGATGAACAGCCCGATCGCCACCAGCCCCGACAGCGAGAGCGCCACCACGCCCGAGATCAGCACCACCCGCAGCAGCGCCGCGCCGAGCCCGATGGTGTCGCCGGAGAGCAGCGTGACGTCGCCCACCGGGAACAGGATCGAGCCGATCACCAGCGCCGACAGCGCCACCGCCAGGGTCGCCGCCACACAGAAGGCGATCGCGGCCGCGAACTTGGCGGCCAGCAGCCTGGTCCGCCCGGCCGGGGCCACCAGCAGGTAGCGCAGCGTGCCGGAGGTGGCCTCGCCGGCCACCGAGTCGCCGGCCACCACGCCCACGGTCATCGGCAGGAAGATCGGCAGCGAGGTGGCCAGCGCGGTGAAGGTCAGGAAGACCCCGTTCTGGGTGACCTGCGCCAGGAAGGCCGGACCGCTGTCGCGGCCGTGCATGTCGCCGGTCTCGATCCGCACCACCACGCCGATCAGGATCGGCACCAGGGCCAGCACCCCGAGCAGCGCGATGGTGCGCAGCCGGCGGAAGGTCAGGCCCAGCTCGCTGAGGAACAGGGCCAGGAAGCCCGGCACCGTCTGCCGGCGCGGGCCCGCCGCGACCGCCCGTGCGGCCGTCTCAACCTGCGACATCGAATCCCTCTCCGGTCAGCGCCACGAAGGCGTCCTCCAGCGTCCCGCGCTCCACGCCGAAGCCGCGCACCCGCACCCCGGCCGCGACCAGGGCGGCGCACAGCCGGGGGAGCAGCTCCTCGTCCTCGGCGGAGGCGAGCTCGCCGTCCACCCGGCCCTCGGAGATCCGCAGGTCCGTCACCTGGTGCTCGGTCAGCAGCTTCGCCGCCTGCTCGGTGTCGACCGTGCGGACCACCAGCCGGCCCTGGGCCCGGGCGGCCAGCTCGGCCACCGTGCCCTGGACGATCAGCCGGCCCTTGGACATCACCGCGGCGTGCGTGCAGACCTGCTCGATCTCGTCCAGCAGGTGGGAGGAGAGGAAGACCGTGGTGCCCTCGGCCGCGACCTCGCGCACCAGCGCGCGGATCTCCCGCATGCCCTGCGGGTCCAGGCCGTTGGTCGGCTCGTCCAGCACCAGCAGCTCGCGCGGCTGGAGCAGGGCCGAGGCCAGGCCCAGGCGCTGCTTCATGCCCAGCGAGTAGGCCCGGGCCTTCTTGCCGGCCGCCGCGCCCAACCCGACCCGGTCCAGCGCCTCGCCGACCCGGCGGGCCCGGGTGCGGGGGTCGGAGGTGGGGTCGGCCGCGTCGAACCGGACCAGGTTGTCGCGGCCGGACAGGAAGCCGTACAGCGCCGGGCCCTCGATCAGCGCGCCGACCCGGGGCAGCACGCTGCCCACCGACTGCGGCATCGACTGGCCGAGCACCGTGGCCACGCCGGAGGTCGGCGCGATCAGGCCCATCAGCATCCGGATGGTGGTGGTCTTGCCCGAGCCGTTCGGTCCGAGGAACCCGAAGACGCTGCCGCGCGGCACGGTGAGGTCGAGCCCGTCCACGGCCAGCTGGCCGCCGCGGAAACGCTTGGTCAGGCCCTGGGTGCGGATGACCGGAGCACCGCCGACGGGGGCCGAAGCCGCCTTGGCGGTCCGGCCCCCTTCCGCGGTCTCCAGCGTCGGAGACTGGGTCACTTACTTCACCCCGGCCGCAGCCTGCAGGACCGACGGGGTGACCGCGCCCGCGTAGACGTGGCCGTCGTCGGTGATCAGCACGTTGATCACCTTGGTGCTGATCAGGGTGCCGCCGGCCACCGGCTTGCCGAGCGACTTGGCCAGGCCCACGGCGTCGGGGAAGCCGTTCCCGGTGCCCTTGCGGCCCTGTGCGGTGTTCGACCGCGCCCGGCCGGCCTCGCCCTGGCCGCTGGGCAGCTGGGCGGACAGGACGGCGGTCCAGTCGGAGCCGATCACCTTGGAGTCGTTCTTGCCCGGGCCGTTCTTGCCGAGCGGCGCGGCGTCGAAGTTGGAGCCCTGGGCGTCCCCGGGCTTCGCGGCCTGCTCCGTGACCTTCGCGCCCTTCGGCGGGGCGAAGTCGAAGGTCTTGGCGTCCGGCTTGGCGAACGACACGTCCGAGAAGTGCACGTCCAGCACCGTGGCACCGGAGGTGGAGGTGGCCACCACCGCGAGCGGGGTGCCGGTGGCCGAGTCGACCGCGATCTTCACCTCGGCGATGGTCGAGCCGGACTGCTTGGGCTTGACGCTCAGCTGGTAGGCGCTGCGTCCGGCCACCGAGGCGGTGCCCGCGACGGTGACCTCCGAGCTGTTCGCGGTGCCGGCCAGGAACTTCTGCGCGGCCTGCTGCGGCGTGGTGACATCACCGAGCTGCGGCGGCGCCTGCTTGGCCGCGCCGCTCCTGCCGGTCTTGTCGGTCAGGTGCACCGCCTGGTTGCTGGCGCTGTCGTAGGCCCAGGCCTGGTCGCCGTTGTGGATCAGGTCGTACTCGGCCAGGCTGTCGATCAGCGCCACCCGCTGCCGGTCCGGGCCGTCGGCCGCGATCCGCAGCGTGTGCTCCCCGGCCAGCAGCTCGGTCAGCTTGGCGGTCGGATCGGCCTGGCTGCCGCCGGCCCCCTCCTTGGCCTGCCCGGAGCCGCCCGCGGCCGCCGCCGATCCGCCCACGGCCGAGGCGACGCTGCCGTGCCCCACCATGGAGAGCAGCTGGCTCGGGATGCCCAGGTCGGTGGAGACCTTGACCGTCCCGCTCAGTGCCTGGGTCTGGTTCGCCAACACCTTGGTGACCAGCTGCTCGGCCGTCACCTGAGGCAGCGTCGGCGCGCTGTCGCTGGCCAGCGCCGGCACCACGGCCACACCGGTGGCCGCGATCGCCGCGATCGCCACCGGCACCAGCACGCGTACCGCAGTGCGCCGGCGCGCCTGGTAGGCCCGGCCGATCGGCTGGTCCCCGGCCGGTTGCTCCGCGCCGTGCTGCTCCTCGAATCCTGCGTCCTGCGTCATCGGTTCAGCCCCTCCGTCATGAAGCGTGATGACATCCATTAGAGCCCGGGGAGTGCTCGACGGCATCGCCCCGCAGGGCCAAAGCCGGATACATCCCACGATGCAGTCGACCCTGAGACGGCATCAGGGTTCGGCCCGGCAGCTGGTCCTCCTGCTGGCGTAGGGTCGGGCCATGGACGCCACGCCTGCCGCAGCCCCGAACGGGATCTCTCCGACGGGGTCCTCCCCGACCGTGTCCTCGACGCCCGTGTCCTCCCCGACCGTGTCCTCAACGCCCGGGGCCGGTCCGACCCGGTCCGCTCCGACCGAGTCCTCGATGCGCCGGGCCCTGCGCCGGGCCAGGGACGGGGTGGCGCTGGACCGGGCGGAGGCCGCCGTGCTGCTCCAGGCCCGCGGCGAGGACCTGCGGGACCTGTGCGCGACGGCCGCCCGCCTGCGCGACGCCGGACTGGCCGAGGCCGGCCGGCCCGGGATCATCACCTACTCCAAGAAGGTCTTCATCCCGCTCACCCGGCTCTGCCGGGACCGCTGCCACTACTGCACCTTCGTCACCGTCCCCGGCAAGCTGCGGCGCGACGGCCACGGGCTCTACCTGGGACCGGACGAGGTACTGGAGATCGCCCGCCAGGGCGCCGCGCTGGGCTGCAAGGAGGCGCTGTTCACCCTCGGCGACCGCCCCGAGGACCGCTGGCCCGAGGCCCGCGAGTGGCTGGACGCGCACGGCTACGACGACACGCTGTCGTACGTCCGGGCGATGGCGATCCGGGTGCTGGAGGAGACCGGTCTGCTGCCGCACCTCAACCCGGGCGTGCTGAGCTGGACCGACTTCCAGCGGCTCAAGCCGGTCTCCCCCTCCATGGGGATGATGCTGGAGACCACCGCCACCCGGCTCTGGTCCGAGCCCGACGGCCCGCACTACGGCTCGCCCGACAAGGAGCCCGCCGTCCGGCTGCGGGTGCTGGAGGACGCCGGGCGCAGCTCCGTCCCGTTCACCACCGGGATCCTGATCGGCATCGGCGAGAGCTACGAGGAGCGGGCCGACTCGCTCTTCGCGATCCGCACGGTGGCCCGGCAGTACCACGGCATCCAGGAAGTGATCATCCAGAACTTCCGCGCCAAGCCCGACACCGCGATGCGGGCGATGCCGGACGCCGAGCTGGAGGAGCTGGCCGCCGCCATCGCGGTGGCCCGGGTGGTCCTCGGCCCGTCCGCCCGGATCCAGGCGCCGCCGAACCTGGTGGACTCCGAATACCGGCTGATCATCGACGCGGGCATCGACGACTGGGGCGGGGTCTCGCCGCTGACGCCCGATCACGTCAACCCCGAGCGCCCCTGGCCGCAGATCGAGGAGCTGGCGGCCCGGACCGCCGGGGTGGGCTTCGAGCTGCGCGAGCGGCTGACGGCCCATCCGGAGTACCTGCTGCACGGCGAACCGTGGCTCGACCCGCGCCTGCTGCCGCACGTCAGGGCCCTGATGGACCCGGCCACCGGGCTGGCTCTTCCCGACGCCCCGGTCGTCGGCCGCCCCTGGCAGGAGCCCGAGGACCTGCCCGCCCCGTCCGGCCGCACCGACCTGCACCGCACCATCGACACCGAGGGCCGCAGCGGGGACCGGCGGGCCGACTTCGAGGACGTGTACGGCGACTGGACGGCGCTGCGCGAGCAGGCGGCGACGCTCGGGACGGTGCCGGTGGCGCGGCTGGACGGGGAGGTGCGGTCCGCCCTCGCGGTGGCCGCCGACGACCCGCAGCGGCTCACCGACGAGCAAGCGCTTGCTCTGTTCTCGGCCGACGGACCGGCGCTGGACGCGCTCTGCGCCATCGCGGACGCCGTGCGGCGCGATGCGGTCGGAGACACCGTCACCTACTGCGTCACCAGGAACATCAACTTCACCAACGTCTGCTACACCGGCTGCCGCTTCTGCGCCTTCGCCCAGCGGCGCACCGACGCCGACGCCTACACCCTCTCGCTGGAGCAGGTCGCCGACCGCGCCGCCCAGGCCTGGGAGGTCGGCGCCACCGAGGTCTGCATGCAGGGCGGCATCCACCCCGACCTGCCCGGCACGGCGTACTTCGACATCGCGCGAGCCGTGAAGGAGCGGGTGCCGGGGATGCACGTGCACGCGTTCTCGCCGATGGAGGTGGTCAACGGGGCGACCAGGACCGGGCTCTCGATCCGGGACTGGCTGACCCGGGCCCGCGCCGCCGGGCTCGACACGATCCCCGGAACGGCCGCGGAGATCCTGGACGACGAGGTGCGCTGGGTCCTCACCAAGGGCAAGCTGCCGGCCGCCACCTGGGTGGAAGTGGTCACCACCGCCCACGAGTTGGGCATCCGCTCGTCCTCCACCATGATGTACGGGCACGTGGACGCCCCCGCGCACTGGCTGGGCCACCTGCGACTGCTTGCCGAGATCCAGCAACGCACCGGCGGCTTCACGGAGTTCGTCACGCTCCCGTTCATCCACACCAACGCCCCGGTCTACCTGGCCGGGATCTCCCGCCCCGGCCCGACGCGCCGCGACAACCGCGCGGTGGTGGCGATGGCCCGCCTGCTGCTGCACCCGCACATCCCCAACATCCAGACCAGCTGGGTCAAGTTGGGCGCCGAGGGCGCCGCCGAGATGCTCCGCAGCGGCGCCAACGACCTGGGCGGCACCCTGATGGAGGAGACCATCTCGCGGATGGCCGGCTCGGCGTACGGCAGTTACAAGTCCATCCGCGACCTGGAGGCGATCGCCGAGGCGGCCGGCCGGCCGTCACGGCAGCGGACGACGACGTACGGGGAGGTGCCGGCCGAACGGCGAGCGGCGGCGCTGGCCTCGGACGGGCACCTGCCTCAGCTGCTGCCGGTGCTGGAGAGGTAGCGCCTGACGGTCAGCGCGCACTCCGCCGGGTCCGCGTGGGTGGTGTCCAGTTCCAGGTCGTAGCGCACCCCTTGGTGGACGAGCCCGGCCTGGGACGCCGCCATGCCCGGAGCCCGGTCACCGCGCGCCGTCTCCCGACCCGCGGCCACCTCGGCGTCGCACCGGACCGCGACCCAGCACACCCGCACCCCGTCCAGCGCCGCCAACCAGCGCTGCTGCGAGGCGCCGCCGCCCAGGAACACCTCGTCCACGATGACCCGGGCACCCGCCCGGACCATCGCCGCGATCCCCTGGATCCACGCGTCCTCCAGCTCCCGGAACACCTCCCCGACCGCCACCTCGCCGTCGCCCTCGACGGAGATCCCGCCCTCACCCTCGCCCTCCAACAACGCGGCGGGCATGCCCTCGATCAAGGTGTCCACCCCGAAGGTCAACCACGGGTCGGGCAGCACCGCCTGCAACTGCCGGGCGAGGGTGGACTTGCCGGAACTGGAGGCACCGTTCAGCACGATCATCTGCGTCATCACCCGAGCCACGGTAGGCGCACCCCCACAGCGCGCCAAGGGCTCCAGCTTCCCCATGCGAGGCTCGCTCAGTGGTGGTGGCCTCGGGATGGCCAAAGAGGGACAGCCCACCTCTTGCCACTATCAATCTATAGCGCGCAGGGGGGCTTGCGGCAAGGCCCCCGGTGTGGCGCAGAATCGCAGGCCGACGCCGGAACCTGCGGAAATGAGATGTCTTGAATCCCTTGACCACCAGCGCGTTCGAGCTTCCCGATCGCCTCGCCCCGAAGGCCGACCCGGCGCTGATCGCCGGGGACGAGCAGCACTTCGCGGCGATTGCGGAGAGCCTCGAGCAGACGATCGCCGAACTGTCCGAGCGCCTCGATGCCGAGCGCAGGGCGCCCGGTGGCAGTGGTCGGGAGGCGATGGACCGGGATGTGGAGATCCATCGGTTGACCGGTCGCCTGCGTGCGTTGCGTCGTTTCGGGTTGGACCTGTGCCTCGGGCACATCGTCAGTGCGGACCGCCCCGAGCCCGTGTACATCGGACGCCTCGGCCTCACCGACAGCACGGGGCGGCGGCTGCTGCTCGACTGGCGTTCACCTGCGGCCGAGCCGTTCTTCGCCGCGACCCACGCCAACCCGATGGGTCTGGCGAGCCGCCGCCGGTACCGCTGGACCCGTGGCCGGATCAGCGACTACTGGGACGAGGTGTTCACCACTGACGGGCTCGACGGGCACGCGGCACTTGACGACCAGTCGGCCTTCATCGCGAGTCTGGGCAGCAACCGGTCGCCCCGGATGCGGGACGTGCTCGCCACCATCCAGGCCGACCAGGACGCCATCGTGCGGGCGGGGTCCCGTGGCGCCCTCGTGGTCGACGGCGGCCCGGGTACGGGGAAGACCGTCGTGGCGCTGCACCGCTCCGCCTACCTCCTCTACGCCGACCCGCGCCTCGGTCACCGTCGGGGCGGCGTGCTGTTCGTCGGCCCGCACCAGCCCTATCTGGCCTATGTCGCCGACGTCCTGCCCAGCCTCGGCGAGGAGGGCGTGCGGACCTGCACCGTGCGGGACCTGGTCGCCGAGGGAGCCGGGGCGTCGGTCGAGACCGACCCGGAGGTGGCCCGCCTGAAGTCCTCCGTGGACATGGTGAAGGCGATCGAGAAGGCCGTCCGGTTCTACGAGGAGCCGCCCGCCGAGGGGATGACGGTCACCACCCACTGGTCCGACATCTGGCTGAGCGCCGACGACTGGGCCGAGGCCTTCGACGCAGCGGAACCGGGTACGCCGCACAACGAGGCGCGCGAGCAGATCTGGGCGGAGCTGGTCACGATCCTGCTGGACAAGCACCGCGGCGAGGAGGTCACGCCCGAGCTGTTCCGCAGGTCGCTGCTGCAGGACGAAGAGCTGGTCACGACCCTCAACCGCGCCTGGCCGCTGCTCGAAGCGGCCGACCTCGTCTCGGACCTCTGGTCGGTGCCCGCCTACCTGCGGATGTGCGCTCCCTGGCTCAGCCCCGACGAGGTCCGCAGGCTGCGGCGCGCGGAGCCCCAGACCTGGACCGTCTCCGACCTGCCGCTGCTGGACGCGGCACGGCAGCGGCTCGGCGACCCGGAGGCGGCGCGACGCCAGCAGCGGCGGCGGGCCGCGGTGGCCGCCCAACGGGAGGAGATGTCGCGCGTCATCGACCACCTGATCGAGAGCGACGACTCCGAGATGCAGGTGATGTCGATGCTGCGCGGGCAGGACCTGCAGGGCAGCCTGGTGGACGAGTCGGCCCTGGCCGGCGCCGACCCGGACGTGCTCGCCGGCCCGTTCGCGCACGTCGTGGTGGACGAGGCCCAGGAACTGACCGACGCGGAGTGGCAGATGCTGCTGCTGCGCTGCCCGTCCCGGAGCTTCACCATCGTCGGGGACCGCGCCCAGGCCCGGCACGGGTTCATCGAGTCGTGGCAGGAACGGCTCGAGCGGATCGGGCTCGACCGCAGCGTCGTCGCCTCGCTGAGCATCAACTACCGGACCCCGGAGGAGGTCATGGCGGAAGCCGAACCGGCCATCCGGTCCGTGCTCCCGGACGCCAACGTGCCGACGTCCATCCGCAGCAGCGGCGTTCCCGTCACGCACGGATCCGTCACGGAGCTGGACTCGATCCTCGACACCTGGCTCGCCGCCCACGCCGAGGGGACCGCCTGCGTCATCGGCACCGGTGACATCGAACACGGGACGTTCCAGGCGACGTCCCGCGTCCAGTCGCTGACCCCGGAGCTGTCCAAGGGCCTCGAGTTCGACCTGGTCGTCCTCGTCGACCCGGAGGCGTTCGGCACGGGCATCGAAGGAGCGGTCGACCGCTACGTCGCGATGACCCGAGCGACCCGCCAGCTCGTCATCCTCACCAGCCCTGACGCTGCGCCAAGTCAGGCCGCACGATAATCAGTTGGCGGTTGTCCGAGTGCTACGGATACTGACTCGTGCTCTCGGACGTCGATGCCGCCGCGCTCTACGACCTGCTGAGTCCGCGAGCCGCGAGATCATCACGATCGCCCGCCGGGCGTAGGCGCCTACGCTCGCTCCATGACGAACCGTGACTTCCTGGTGGTGACCACCACGCACGAGGGCGAGGAGCAGGCACGTGCGCTCGCCACCGCCGTGGTGGGTGAGCGGTTGGCCGCCTGCGCGCAGGTGTACCCGGTCAACTCCGTGTACTGGTGGGACGGTGAGGTGCAGGCGGCGCCGGAGTGGCGGATCGACTTCAAGACCCGCGCCGAGCTCGCGGACCGGCTGGCGGCGTTCATCGGTGAGCAGCACAGCTACCAGACCCCCGAGGTGATCGCCGTCCCGGTGGTCACGGGCAGCACGGCCTACCTGGACTGGATCAACGCCGAGACGGCCGGATGACGGCCGGCCCAGCTCAGCCCGGGTTGGCCCAGCCCAGTCCAGGTTGGCCCGGGCCGGCCCAGGTCAGTCCAGGTCGGGCCAGCTGAGCAGGCGCTCCAGGACGGACCGGTCACCCTCGGTGCGCAGCCGGTCCAGGGGGAGGCGGCCGTGCAGCACCAGCAGCAGGTCGCTCGCCGGGCCGTGCAGGCCGGCGTCCTCCTCCTGAGCGTCAGCCTTCTCGGTGCCGGCGACCGCGCCCAGCTCCAGGACCCAGGACTCGCCCTCCTCGGCGTGCAGGCCGACCCGGACCGGCTGGTGCGGCCAGGGGCCGGCGGTGCCGTGGCTGACGCCGATGAACTCGCCGATCCCGTCGAGGGCGACAAGCTCCGGCAGGGGTTCGGGAGTTCCGGCGGTCAGCTGGGCGTCGAAGGCGTGTACGGCGGCCTCCTGAACCTGGTGGCGGGCGACGGCGCCACTGGTCATCGGCACCTCGGACCCGGCCCACCAAGTCCAGCAGCCCAGCTCGGGGCCGGCCGCCCGCAGGGTGGCGATCAGCTCCTCGGTGGCGGTGGCCGAACGGGCCAGCAGGCCGGCTGACAGGGCGTCATCGACCGGCTTCACCGCCGGTGGCTGCTCGCTCGGCCCGGCCGCGACCGCCGCCGTCCAGAACCGGTGCACCTCGGTGAGGTGTTCGACCAGTTCGCGCAGCGACCAGTCCGGGCAACTGGGGACGCGGGCGTCCAGGTCGGGCGAGGCGGCGACGGCGGCGCGCAGGGCCGCTGAGCGGTCCTCGATCAGGCTCAGCACGTTCGCGAAAGCTAGGGTCTCGAAGGACGGTGTCGGGGTCATCCCCGCTTCGTATCATCCGCCGCTGACAGTCGGTCAGAAACGAGGCGGCGGCGCTGCCGTCCGGCGGCCGCCCACCGGCGCTGGAACAATGCCGCTCGTGACCCCGACCCCCGCCGCGACCCCCGAATCCGAGGAGGTCCGCCCGCTCGAGCTCTTCTTCGACCTGGTCTTCGTCTTCACGATCACCCAGATCGCCTCGGTCCTCGCCGCCGAGCCGAGTGCGGCGAGCCTCGGGCGGGCGGCCGTGCTGCTGACCATCACCTGGTGGATGTACGGCGGGTACGCGTGGCTGACCAATGCGCTGGACCTGGACCGGACCGGGCCGCGGCTGTTGCTGCTGACCGGGACGGCCGGGTTCTTCGTGATGTCGCTGGCGGTGCCGCGGGCGGCGCGGCCGGGGCCGTGGGGCTTGGTGTTCGGGGCCGCCTACCTGGCGGTGGTGGTGGTGCACACGGTGGGGTTCATCGGGACCTCGGGGCATCGCGGGATCGCCCGGATCGGGCCGGTCAACCTGGTCAGCGCGTTGCTGGTGCTGGTGGCGGGGCTGCTGCCGGCCCACCAGCGGCCGTGGGTGTGGGCGCTGGCCTGCCTGCTGGAGTGGGTGACGCCGTTCCTGGTCGGGGTCGGCGGCTTCAGCGTCGGGGTCGGGCACTTCGTGGAGCGTCACGGGCTGGCGGTGATCATCGTGCTCGGCGAGTCGATCACCGAGGTCGGGGCGGCGTCCGGGCACCTGGACGAGCCGGGGACGCTGCTCGGCGGGGCGCTGCTGGCGCTGGCCTCGAGCGCGGCCATGTGGTGGCTCTACTTCGACCGGGAGGAGCGCGACAGCGCGATGCTGCTGGAGCGGGTGCCGGAGCTGCGGCGCCCACGGGTCGCGGTGTACTCCTTCGGCTACGCGTACCTGGTGATGGTCTTCGGCATCGCGGTCGCCGCGGTCGGGATGCAGGAGGCGATCGTCTCCTTCGGCGAGCCGCTGCACGGCACCGCCGCCGGGCTGCTCCCGCTCGGCAGCGCGCTCTTCCTGGTCGGCCTGGCCTGCTTCCGGCGTTCGCTCTCCGGCAACTGGCCGACCGCTCGGCTGGTCGCGGCGGTCGGCGTCGCGGGGGCGGGCCTGGCCGCCGCGCAGTGGGCCGGCGGCGCGGCGCTGCTGGCGGTGAACGGCGTGCTGCTGCTCGGGTTGATCCTCTGGGAGCGGTACCGGACGTGGGAGCAGGACCGGACGAGCCTGACCGGGACGCCGGTCTGACCGGAACGCCGGTCTGAACGGAACGCCGGTCCGGTCAGGACACTGGCCGGATCAGGACACTGGTCCGAACGGAATGGGCTGGCCTTGACGTCAGCGTCAAGGTCTACCGTCGAGTCGAACGAGCGGGCAGGAGGCCGAGGTCATGCGGATCGGGGAGCTGGCGGAGCGCGCGGGGACGACCACCCGGACGCTGCGGTACTACGAGGCGCGCGGGCTGCTGAGCGCCCGGCGCAACGGGAACGGGTACCGGGCGTACGGCGAGGAGGACCTGCAGCTGGTCCGGCAGATCCGGCTGCTGCAGGACTTCGGCTTCGAGCTGGAGGACACCCGGCCGTTCGTGGAGTGCCTGCAGGCGGGGCATCCGGCGGGGGACTCCTGCCCGGCCTCGCTGGAGGTGTACCGGCGCAAGCTGGCGGAGCTGGATGCCTGTCTGGCCCGCCTCGGCGAGGTGCGCGAGCAGGTGGCGGGGCAACTGGCCCGGGCCGAGCTGACGGCCGCGAGCGCCGGCGACCCGCGCTGTGAACTGACCGACGAGTGGAGGGGCAAGGAAGATGGCTGACAAGTTGGCAGCGGTGACCGACCAGACCTTCGCCGATGAGGTGCTCGGCAGCGAGCTCCCGGTGCTGGTGGACTTCACCGCGGACTGGTGCCCGCCGTGCCGGATGATCGCCCCGGTGCTGGAGGCGGTGGCGGCGGAGGAGGCACACCGTCTCAAGGTGGTGTCTCTGAATGTGGACACCAACCCGGAGACCCAGGCCGCGTACGGGGTGCTGTCGATGCCGACGCTGATCGTCTTCCGCAACGGTGAGCCGGTGAAGTCGATGGTCGGCGCGCGGGCCAAGGCGAAGCTGCTGCGCGAGCTGGCCGAGGTGGTCTGAGCCGACGTGGTGCGTGTACCGGGAAACCGGGTTGCGAGGGGTTCCGGGGCGTACCTATCCTCATTGATCAACGCGACGACGGAGACAAGTAGCCGCGGGTGTTCGCGAGCCGAGAGAGCCGCCGGCAGCTGTGAAGGCGGACTCGCGCCCCGTGGTGAAGACACTCTCGAGCGTTGACGCAGTGCAATGAGGCCGCCGCCCTCCAGGCGTCGGCGAAAGCGCGGTGGCACCGCGAGTCACCCTTCTCGCCCGCGCTTCCAAGGGATCAGCCGAGGTCCGTCGGAGGACAGCGATGATCCACCCCACCGAACACACCCCTGCAGCCGAACACACCCCTGCAGCTCAGCGCGTTCCGGCAGCTCAGGACAGCCCCGCAGCTCAGCACAGCCCCGCAGCCGAGCGCACCCTGGTCGCGCAGCTGGCCGAGGCGGTCGGACGGACCGTCACCGTCTGCGGCTGGGTGCAGACCTCCCGCCTGCAGAGCGTGATGCAGTTCGTCCTGGTCCGCGACCACACCGGTACCGTCCAGGTCACCCACCGCCGCGACGGCGGCGAGCTGGAGGCCGCGCTCGACGGCCTGAGCACCGAGTCGGCGGTTCGGATCACCGGCCGGGTGGTGGCGAACCCGGTGGTCAAACTGGGCGGCCTGGAGCTGCTGCCGGAGGCGGTCGAGCTGCTCGGCCGGGCCGAGGGCCCGCTGCCGATCGACGAGCAGTCGGGGCCCGAGCACCGCTCGGACTGGCGCTTCCTCGACATCCGCCGCCGGCCCGCCGCGCAGCTGCTGTTCGCCGTGCAGACCGCCTTCGAGGCGGGCCTGCGCGAGTACGCCTACGCGCACGGGTGCACCGAGCTGCACACGCCCAAGCTGATGGGCACCGCCTCCGAGTCCGGCGCCGAGGTCTTCAAGCTCGGCTACTTCGGCGGCGACGCGTACCTCGCCCAGTCGCCGCAGTTCTACAAGCAGATGGCGATCGCCTCCGGCATCGACCGGGTCTTCGAGATCGGCCCGGTCTTCCGCGCCGAGCCCTCCTTCACCTCCCGCCACGCCACCGAGTTCACCGGCGTGGACGTCGAACTGGGCTGGACCCGGGACGTCGAGGACGTGCAGGCCTTCGAGGAGGGCATGATCGCGCACGCGCTGGGCCTGGTGGCCGAGCGGTACGGCCAGTGGATCCGCGAGGAGCTCGGCGTCGAGGTAAAGGTCCCGACCACCCCGTTCCCGCGGATCACCATGGCGGACGCCCAGCAGCTGCTGCGCGCCCGCGGGTGGGACCCGGAGGGCGCCAAGGTCGACCTCGACCCCGAGGGCGAGCGGCTGCTCGCCGCCCACCTGCAGGAGCAGACGGGGCACGAGTTCGTCTTCGTCACCCACTACCCGGCGAGCATCCGGCCCTTCTACCACGCGCGCCCGGCCGACCGGCCCGACCTGACGCTCAGCTTCGACCTGCTCTGGAAGGGCCTGGAGGTCACCACCGGCGCCCAGCGTGAGCACCGCTACGAGGTGCTCACCGACCAGGCCGCGGAGAAGGGCATGTCGCTCGCCCCGCTCACCGACTACCTCAACTGCTTCCGGTACGGCTGTCCGCCGCACGGCGGCTTCGGCATGGGCCTCAGCCGGATGCTGATGGTCCTGCTGGGGCTGAGCTCGATCCGCGAGGCGGTCTTCCTGTTCCGCGGCCCGAACCGCCTGACCCCGTAGCCCCTGCGGGCCTCCACGAACTACAGTGCGAGGCGCCCCGCAGCCCACGGAAAGGCCGCTCAGCGTGATACCCCTCTGGTCGCGAACCCAGCAGCAGGACTACCGCAGCCGGGTTCGCGGCACGCTGCTCGGCGGGGCGATCGGTGACGCGCTCGGCGCCGGGATCGAGTTCGAGTCGCTGGACAAGATCCGCGCCGCGCACGGTCCGGCCGGGGTCACCGGGTACGTCCAGGCCTACGGGCGGCGCGGGGCGGTCACCGACGACACCCAGATGGTGCTGTTCACGGTGGACGGGCTGATCCGGGCCCACGTCCGTCAGGCCACCGGCGGCTGGCACCCGCCGACCGACGTGCACCACGCCTACCTGCGCTGGGCCGCCACCCAGCGCGACTGGGGGCCGGACGAGCGCCGCAAGGACCTCGGCTGGCTGGGCCGCGAGGAGTGGCTGTACGCCCAGCGGGCGCCCGGCTCGGCCTGCCTGTCCGGGCTCTCCGGACCGGACGCCGAGCGGCTCGGCACCCTGGAGGCGCCGAAGAACCCGCACTCCAAGGGCTGCGGCACGGTGATGCGGGCCGCGCCGTTCGGGCTGCTGCTCGGCTGGGAGCCCGCGCTGGTCTTCCAACTCGCCATCGAGTGTTCGGTGCTGACCCATGGTCACCCCACCGGTTACCTCTCGGCCGGGGCCTTCGCGGTGATCGTGCACACCGTGCTGCGCGGCGGCACCGTGGAGGAGGGCGTGGAGCTGGCGCTGGCCCTGCTGGCGGAGCGCCCGGGGCACGAGGAGACGGTGACGGCGCTGCGCGCGGCGCTGGCCGCGGTACGGGCCGGGGAGCCGTCGCCGGAGCGGGTGGCCGGCCTGGGGGAGGGCTGGGTGGCCGAGGAGGCGCTGGCGATCGGGGTGTACTGCGCGCTGGTGGCCGAGGACGTCCGCTCGGGATTGCTGCTGGCGGTCAACCACTCGGGGGACAGCGACTCCACCGGGACGGTCTGCGGCAGCCTGCTGGGTGCGCTGCATGGCGAGACGGCGCTGCCCGCCGAGTGGCTCGCGGAGCTGGAAGGCCGCGGCACCGTCCTGCAGTTGGCCGACGACCTGGTGCTGGAACTGAGCCACGGCGCCGAGTTGCACGGCCCGGGCGCGGGGCCCGCCTGGCGCGAGCGCTACCCGGTCGGGTAGCGGCCCTGGGAATTGTCAGACGGGCCCCAGCGCCAGACGGGCCGGGGTCGATCAGCGGGAGCCGAACGTTCCGTCGCCCGCCGCCCCGGCGAAGGCCTGCCATGCGTCGGCGGAGAAGCTCAGTCGTGGACCGGCCGGATCCTTGGAGTCGCGGACCGCGACCACGGCGGCTGTCGGAACCGCGATCTCCACGCAGTTCCCGTTCGGTCCGCTGTGGCTGCTCTTGCGCCAACTCGGTTCAACGGTCAGGGCCTTGGTGCGCATTCTCGTAAGCCTCCGCATAGGTGGTGAGCAACGACCGGGACTCGGCGACCCCGAAGGCCGCCGCTCGTAGGTGGTCGTAGAGACCGGTATAGCGGCGGACGTCGTGCTCTTTCTCGAGGTAGAGGTCGCTCGTCACTCCTTCGAAGTAGACGACTGTGGAATCGGCTGACTCCGGGAACTCCATCAGGGAGAATGTCCCGGTCATGCCGGGGTGGGCGCCGGCCTGGAACGGGATCACCTGGATGTTGACGTTGGCCTGCTCGCTGACCTCCAGCAGGCGGCGCAGCTGCGAGGCCATCACACCGGGGCCGCCGACCTCCCGGGCGAGCACGGCCTCGTCTATCACCGACCAGAAGCTGGCCAGTTGGTCGTCGCCGCTGAGCCGGTCCTGGCGCTTGAGGCGCACCTCCACCCGGCGGCGGATCGCGTCCGCGTCGGTGTCCGGCTGGGTGCCGTGCAGCACCGCCTCGGCGTACTCGCGGGTCTGCAACAGGCCCGGCACGAACGAGGACTCGTAGCTGCGGATCGAGAAGGCCTCCGCCTCCAGGCCGATGTAGACGCTGTACGGGATGTCGCCGAACTCGTTCCACCAGCCGCGCTGCTTGGACTCGCGGGCCATCTCCATCAGGCTGTCGCGCATCCGCTGGTCGTGCACGTCGTAGACGTCGCACAGGTCGCGGACATCGCGCGGGCTGATGCTGCGGCGGCCGTTCTCCAGCCGGCTGATCTTCGACTGGGAGACCATCAGGCGGTCCGCCACCTCTTCGGCGGTCATGCCCTTCTGCTCCCTCAGACGGCGCAGCTCGGCGCCGAGTCGCCTGCGGCGGACTGTGGGATTGACGCTGGCGGACACATCGACCTCCGGCGGGCCTCAGGAGTGGTGTGGGGACCTTGCGGCAGGCGTCGGTGTGCAGACCGACTTGGCCGGCCCCCGGCTCCCAGCAGCATGGCATCCCCGATCGGGTCCGCGCCAAGGAATCGGCTGACCACCGATCAACTGCGCGAAAACCCAGTGCTGATGGGGGCGGACGTGGTAGTGCGCCCGGGGAGCGCGGCGGGGCGGTCGCTCCGCTGTTTCGGAAGCGACCGCCCCGTGTGCCGGTGTGCGGTGGAGCTGTTTGACGGGTGGAGCTGCTGACGCGTGGAGCCTGTTGACTCGTGGAGCTGTTCGCCGGCGGTCGGGTCAGCGGACGCCGACCCGGCTGGGCGTCGGGGCGCCCGTCCGGCTGCGCGGGACTGAGTCGGCACCGCTGCGAGCCGCCGGTGCGCGACCGGGCGACGCGTTGCGGGCCTGCTGGACCGGAAGGCCGTTCTGCACGTCCATCACGGCGTGCGCGACCATCCCGCCGAGCGGGTCGTAGCGGATCAGGTCGCGCAAGCGCGACCGTGAGGACCGGCCTTCGTTGCCGGGGTAGAGATGCTTTCCCAGACCCACCGCATGCGCCAGGGCGGCCAGTGCGGCCGTCCGGGGATCCGGTGGTACGCCGGTGCGAATGGCTGTGTCGAGACGCTGCTTGATGGCAGCGTTCGTACAGTCGTCCGACGCCTGGTACCGAGTAGTCGGCAGGACACCGCACACCTGACCCGGAACGGCGGCGACCATGCCGCACCGCTCCAGATGCGCCAGGTAGGTCTGCCGCAGCCCCAGTCGGGGCCCGCCGATCCAATGCGCAGCACGCACCGGACTGCCACGACGGCGCAGCAGTTCCAGTGCATGGTCCAGGGTCGGATCACCGGTCGGCCGTGGCAGCACCACGGCGATCCGGTCCCCGTCCGGGACTATCCGACCGGCCAGGGACAGCTCGACGAGCTGTGCCCCGGCGAGTCCGAGGTCGAGGGTCTGCGGCTGCGCAGTGGTACCCGTGGTCGGGTCCAAGGCGAGCAGCAAGAGTTCCTCGGGAATTGTTCTACGGCTCTTGCCCATCCAAGCCTCCCCGCGTGGATGAATGACAGCGTGACGCCTCTCACACGGACTTGTCGAGTACGCCTCCGAATCGTGACCTTGGGCGGGGAACTTCGAGGAGGGCGGCCGCACGCGGGGAACCAGCGGCTGACTGGGGGACGTCTCAGCGCCTGACGGGTCGGATGACCTGAATATCCGCCGGTCGGACGGGGTGTGGCGGGCCGTGATCGGCCTACCGTGGCGGAGACTGTACAGGTGTGCGCGCGGTCGCGGGAGCCCCCGCGGCCGGTTGCGCGGGTAACGAATGAGGAGGTCGGGAGACGTGGGCGAGGCCCCGGAGAAGGTGCAGGACGGGGACCGGGAGCAGCCGGCCGGTGCCGAGGCGGTGGCGGAGGGGGAGACGGCCGCGCCGGTGGTGCGGGGCGGGTCGACCGTCCAGCTGCGCGTCCGGGATGCGGACATGATGACCACCTTCCTGCGGATGCCGGAGCCCGAGGACACCGAACCGGCCGAGCCGGTGGCGGCGGAGAAGGCGCAGACAGTGGATCCGCGTCTCGCCATCCGGGATGCGCAACTGACGGAGCGTGAGACGGCGCCGGCGCCCGAGCCCGAGCCCGCCGCCGAGTCGGAGCCCGTCGCCAAGCCCGAGCCCGCCGCGAAGCCCGTACCCGTCACCGAGCCTGCCGCCAAGCCCGTATCCGTCGCCAAGCCCGCGCCCGTCGCCGAGCCGGAGCCGGAGCCGGAGCCGGAGCCGGAGCCGGTCGCCGAGCCGGAGCCCGTGCCCGCCGCGAAGCCCGAGCCCGTGACCGTGCCCGTTGCGCAGCCCAAGCCCAAGCCCGAGCCCGAGCCCGAGCCGAAGCCGATGGCCTCCGCCACCGCGATCACCGCCGCGCTGCCCGACCGCCCCGCGACCACCCTCTCGCTGCCGGAGCCCCCCAAGGCAGCGCCCGCCTTCCCCGCACCGCAGGCCGGCCCCGAGAACACCAACGAGGCGATGGAGGTGCTCGCCGCACTCAGCGCCCGCCCGGCCTCCCCGCTGCGCCGCGCCGTCAAGCGGATCATCCTCTGGGGCGTCCTGGCCGCCCTGCTGGTCGGCATCCTGGTGGTGGCCCAGCTGCTGCGCCCGCTGCCCGAGGCCAAGCCGAAGCTCACCGCCGCCACCTCCTACACCTTCACCGGCGACCCGGTGGCGCTGCCGTTCCCGGCCAAGGGGCAGGTCGCGGTCGAGGCGGTGGGCCTGGGCAGCATGGGCAGTTCCGGTCCGGAGAACACGCCGGTGCCGATCGCCAGTGTGACCAAGGTGATGAACGCCTACCTGATCCTCAAGGCGCACCCGCTGAAGAAGGGCGAGTCCGGCCCCTCGCTCACGGTGGACAAGGCCGCCGCCCAGGAGTCCGGCGACTCCGACCAGTCCACCGCCAAGGTGATCGAGGGCCAGCAGATCAGCGAGTACGAGGCGCTGGAGATGCTGATGCTGCCCAGCGCCAACAACATCGCGCGGCTGCTGGCCCGCTGGGACTCCGGCTCCGAGGAGGCGTTCGTCAAGAAGATGAACGACCAGGCCGCCGCCCTCGGCATGGCCAACACCAGCTACACGGACGCGGCCGGCTACAGCCCCAACACCAAGAGCACCGCGAAGGACCAGCTCAAGCTGGCCGAGCAGGTGATGCAGGACGAGATCTTCAAGCAGATCGTGGCCGAGCCGGACGCCACCATCGCCGGCACCAAGATCGTCAACACCAACTACCTGCTCAACGCCAAGACCGGGGTCATCGGCACCAAGACCGGCTCCAGCACCCCGGCGCTGAGCTGTCTGATGTGGGCGGCCATCAAGGACATCGGCGGCACCAAGCAGATGCTGCTCGGCGTCACCCTGGGCCAGCCCGCCACCAGTACCGACAACATCCTCCGGGCCGCGCAGACCGTCAGCTCGAAGATCATCACGGCCGGCCAGAACGCGCTCACCGGCCGGACCCTGGCCAAGCAGGGCGAGGTGGTCGGCTACCTGGACGACGGCCTGGGCGGCCGGATTCCGCTGGTCGCGGCCAAGGACGTGACCGTGCCGGGCTTCACCGGGACCAAGGGCACCCTGACGCTGCAGCAGAGCGGCGCCCCCCTCGGGCACAGCGCCAAGGCGGGCACCCAGGTGGGCACGCTGACCGCAGGGGACGGCCCCACCCAGGTGCAGGTCCCGGTCACCCTGCAGAGGGACCTGGCCCCGCCATCCATCCTGTCCCGGCTGACCCGACTCGGCTGACCCGACTCGGCTGACCCGACTCGGCTGGCCCGACTCAGCCGACTCGGCTGGCCCGACCCGGCCGGCTGAGCGTCAATGCTCCTCGCGCGGTGGCCCGAGCACTCGGGCCACCGCCGGCTCCTCGGCCACCACGCGGCCCAGCACCAGCGCCAGCGTGACGACCGTGAAGACCATGATCAGCCAGGACAGTACGGTGAAGACCACCCCGATCGGACCGAACTGGGCCACGCTGCGGCCCACCGCCCGGGGCAGGTAGACCTGCGAGGCCACCCCGACCCCGGCCATCGACACCCCGCACAGCAGCGCGCCCGGCAGCAGCGGGTACCAGCGCACCCGGCCGCCGAGCAGCAGCCGCTGGGTCCACCACCAGAGCAGGCTGCCGATCAGGAAGGTCAGCGGCACGCCCAGCCACCAGCCGACCCCGAAGCCCTTGCGGATCGGCACCTGCAGGACCAGGTAGACCAGCCAGACCACCAGCCAGACCAACCAGCGCCAGGCCGCCACCCGGGTGCGGGCCCGGGGCAGCTGCCAGCAGCGCTCGCAGACCCGCTGCAGCGCCCGGGCCAGCGCGGTCGCCGAGAGCAGCGTGACCACCGCGCCGAGCGCGCCGAAGCTCTGTGCCTCGCTGTCGTGGTGAGCCGCCATCAACTGCTGCATCTGCTGCTGCGACGCGCCCTGCAGGCCGAGTTGCTCGCGCAGCGAGTTGGTCACGTCGGCGCGGATCGAGGCCGGGGCGATCACGGCGACCACGAAGAGGGCCGGCAGGGCGGTCAGGAAGGCCTGGGCGGCCAGCCGGCTGGCGTTGTCCAGCACGTTGACCCGCAGCAGCTCGGCGAGCGCCCGGCCGACCAGCGGCACCTGTCCGGGCAGCTGCTCGGCCCGCTCGCGCAGGTCGTCCGCCCGCGCGCGGATCCTGGACCAGCGCCCCGCACCTCGCCCCACGCCACATCCCTCCGCCGCCGCTGCCAGGTGATCACATGGTCACCTGGCCCGGACCGCGGCGCACCCCGGCGCATCACGGCGATACGCAAGGTGGCCCGCACGCGGGACGCGTGCGGGCCACCTCGGCAGCGAGTCTGCTGCGACTACTTCTTCTTGCCCTTGCCGGTCAGCTTGCCCAGCCGGGACTGGAAGCCCCAGACGGTGACCCGCCACAGCGCCTCGACCACGATGTTCTTGCTCATCTTGGACGCGCCGTGCTCACGCTCGACGAAGGTGATCGGCACCTCGGCGACCTTGAAGCCGGACTTCACGGTGCGCCAGGCCAGGTCGACCTGGAAGCAGTAGCCGGCCGAGGCGACCTGGTCCATGCCCAGACCCAGCAGGGTCTCCTTGCGGAAGGCGCGGTAACCGCCGGTGACGTCCTTCATCGGCACGCCGAGCATCAGGCGGGAGTAGGTCGAGCCGCCGCGGGAGAGGATCAGGCGGGACTTCGGCCAGTTGACCACCTTGCCGCCGGGCACCCAGCGCGAACCCATCACCAGGTCGGCGCCGCGCAGCGCGGTCAGCAGGCGGTACAGCTCCTCCGGCTGGTGCGAGCCGTCGGCGTCCATCTCGACCAGGACGTCGTAGCCGTTGTCGATGCCCCAGCGGAAACCGGCCAGGTAGGCCGCCCCAAGGCCTTCCTTGCCCTTGCGGTGCATGACGTGGACGTTGCCGTCCTTCTCGGCGATCTTGTCGGCCATCTCGCCGGTGCCGTCCGGGCTGTTGTCGTCCGCGACCAGGACGTGCACCTCGGGGACGGCAGCCCGGACCCGGGAGACGATCCGTTCGACGTTCTCGGCCTCGTTGTAGGTCGGAATGATGACCAGCACCTTGCCGAGATCGGCGAAGGAGTGCTCCTGGGGCGCAGTCACGTACGAGCCTTTCGGGTTGGAGCCGCGTCCACCGTGGACTGCGGGGTTCATTACCACTGCCGATGGTAGCGACCCCGAACGGCAGCCTGTTACCCAGCCCGCGTCCGGGGCAGGGTACCGGATCGTTCGGCACGGGCCTCGGAGGCACCCCGGAGCGGGCCGGATCTCACCCCCGTTTCCCGGCGGTTTCCCGGTGGTGACCTGGCCGGGAAAACCCGAACACTCCGTCAGCTCAGGAGGGCAAACACCTGACTAGTTGTTGCTTGCGAGGGTGGTTCCCCGGACAAGATGCTGACGATCCATCGGCGCACGCCAACACCGAAGGAGCCACGCATGTCAGCAGAGACGGTAGGAGAGGGCACCGCAGGGGGCGCCGGGGGTGAGGTCAACCGGCTGAAGGCGAACTCGGTGGGCCTGGTCGGCGTGGTCTTCATGGCCATCGCCACCGCCGCGCCGATCACCGCGATGACCGGGAACCTGCCGATCATCGTCGGCTCCGGCAACGGCCTCGGCGCCCCCGCCGCGTACATCTTCGCCACCGTGGTGCTCACCGTCTTCTCGGTCGGCTATGTCGCGATGGCCCGGCACATCACCGCCGCCGGTGCCTTCTACGGCTTCATCTCGCACGGCCTGGGCCGGGTGCTGGGGATGGCCTCCGGACTGCTGGCGGTGCTCGCCTACATCGTCTTCGAGGCCTCGATCATCGGGTTCTTCGCCTACTCGCTGAAGGGCCTGGTCTCCTCCCAACTGGGCCTGGACCTGGCCTGGGGCTGGTACGCGGTGCTCGGGCTGCTGGTGATCGCGGTGCTCGCCTTCTTCGACATCCACCTCACCGCCAAGGTGCTGGGCGTCGCGCTGGTGCTGGAGATCACCGTGCTCGGCGCGGCCTCGATCGCGGTCGCGCTCAGCGGCGGCGGCCCGGACGGCATCCCGCTGGCGGCGATCAACCCGGTCAACGCCTTCAAGGGGGTCAGCGGCTCCGGCACGGCGGCGGCCGGCCTCGGCCTCTTCTTCGCCTTCTGGTCCTGGGTCGGCTTCGAGTCCACCGCGATGTACGGCGAGGAGTCCCGCGACCCGAAGCGGGTGGTGCCCCGGGCCACCCTGATCTCGGTGGTCGGCGTCGGCCTGTTCTACGTCTTCGTCTCCTGGATGATCATCTCCGGCAACGGGGTGGAGAACGCCATCCACATCGCCAGCGGCCTGGTGCCCGGCAAGGACGGCAACAACCTGTTCTTCGACCCGCTGGGCGCGCACTTCGGCGCCTGGGCGGTCAAGGTCTTCCAGTGGCTGGTGGTCACCGGCTCCTTCGCCTGCGCGATGGCCTTCCACCAGTGCGCGGCCCGCTACCTCTACGCGATCGGCCGGGAGGGCTTCATCCACCCCGCGCTCGGCCGCACCCACCCCGAGCACGGCTCCCCGGTGGTCGCCTCCGCCGTCCAGTCGGTGATCGCGCTGGCGCTGGTGATCGGCTTCCTGGCGGCCGGCATGGACCCGTACGTCCACCTCTACAGCCTGCTGGCGCTGCTGGGCACGATGGCGATCCTGATCGTCCAGACGCTCTGCTCGTTCGCCGTGATCGGCTACTTCCACAAGCAGGGCAAGCACCCCGAGACCAAGCACTGGTTCCGCACCTTCACCGCGCCGCTGGTCGGCGGGATCTCGATGGCCTGCGTGGTGGTGCTGCTGGTGCTGAACATGGACACCGCGGCCGGCCCCGCCGCCGCCACCCTGCTGTTCAAGCTGATCCCGTACCTGGTGATCGGCACCTTCCTGGGCGGTATCGCCCTCGCGCTCTACATGAAGAACCGCAGCCCTGAGCGGTATGCCCGGATGGGCCGGATCATCCTCGAGGACGCGGCCGAGCGCCCCGTCGTCGAGCCCGTGCCCGCTGCCGCGCAGAGCTGACCAACCCGAACCGCGGAAGGACCCACCCGCATGCCCCGTACCAACCCGCTGCACGCCCTGCGCAAGCTCGCCGCCGAACACGCGGCCGCCGAGCGGTTGCGGCTGCCCGTCGGCGAACTGCGCGAGCTGCGCGCGGAGGCCGCCGCCGCTCCCGGCGGCCTCGGCCGACGCGAGCTGCTGCGTGCCGCCACCCTGTCCGGCGTCACGCTGGCGGCCGCCGGCCCGCTGGCGCTCGGCGGCGCCGGCCGGGCCCAGGCGGCCACCGCGGCGGGTGTCGCCGGTGCCAAGGCGCCGGCGGCGCGCAGGAGCGCCCGGGTGGTGATCGTCGGTGCGGGCATCGCGGGTCTGAACGCCGCACTGACCCTCGCCGACGCCGGTGTGGCCAGTACCGTCTACGAGGCCAACCCGGACCGGATCGGCGGCCGGATGTACTCGCAGCGGTCGTACTGGGACAACGGCCAGACCAGCGAGATCGGCGGCGAGCTGATCGACACCGACCACGTCACCCTGCTCGCCCTCTGCAAGCGCTTCGGGCTGCCGCTGGTCGACTTCGCGGCTTCCGGCCCGGCTGGCGCCCGCGAGGTGCTCTGGTTCGACGGCCGCTACTACCCGCGCGAGCAGGCCGACCTGGACTTCGCCCCGGTCTGGCGCCGGCTGCAGGCCGACGTCGCCGCCGCGGGTGACGTCTCCTGGGACTCCAGCACCGCGGCCGGGCGGGCCTTCGACGCGATGACGGTCCGTCAGTGGATCGAGTCCCGGGTGCCCGGCGGGATGCGCTCCCAGCTCGGTCGCTGGCTGGACGTCGGCTACAACGTCGAGTACGGCGCCGACACCACCGCGCAGTCGGCGCTGTCGATCATCCAGCAGCTCGGCGGCCAGAGCGACCCCGCGCACTTCAACCTCTGGGGCGCCAGCGACGAGCGCTACCACGTGGTCGGCGGCAACGACCAGGTGCCGCACGCGATAGCCGACGCCCTGCCGGCCGGCACCGTCCGGCTCGGGCACGAGCTGCTGGCCGTGCGGGCCAACAACGACGGCACCCAGACGCTGACCTTCTCGGTCGGCGGCACGCTGAAGACGGTCACCGCCGACCACACGGTGCTCGCGGTGCCGCTGGCCGTCATGCAGCGGCTGGACCTCGGCAGGGCCGGCTTCGACAACCGGATGACCAACCTGCTGCGGGACTACCGGATGGGCGCCTGCACCAAGCTCAACATGCAGTTCCGGCACCGCACCTGGCTGGGCCGGGGCCCGTGGCCCGGCGTCTCGGCCGGTGACCTGTTCAGTGACCTGGACCTGCAGCAGACCTGGGACACCACCAAGCCGCAGGCCGGCACCTCCGGCATCCTGCTGCAGTACGGCGGCGGCTCGCTGGCCCGCTCGCTCACCCCGGCCGGGCCGTTCAACACCGCCCAGCAGGACCCCTACGTGCGGTCCCTGGTGGGCAGGGTGCTGGGCCACGTCGACCAGGCCTACCCCGGCACCTGCTCCGAGTGGAACGGAAAGGCCCAGCTGTCCGCCTGGCACCGCAACCCGTACTCGCTCGGCGCGTACTCCTACTACCCGGTCAACTACTGGCACCGCTACCTCGGCTACGAGGCCACCCGGCAGGGCAACATCCACCTCAGCGGTGAGCACACCTCGGTGAATTTCCCCGGCTTCATGGACGGCGGCGCCGAGACCGGCGAGCGGGCCGCCAAGGAGGTGCTGGCCGACCTGGCCTGACGCCTACTCGGCCGGTCTGACGCCTACTCGGCCGGCCCAGGCTCAACCGGCCGGCCTGACGCTCACTCAGCCGCCGCCCGCGACCGGTCCATCCGCTCGCGGGCGGTGGCGCCGCGCCGCTCGACCGGCAGCACGCCGGTCGCGGCGGCCAGTCCGTACGGCGGCATGTCCCCGTAGATCGACTCGTAGTTGCCGGGTGGGACGACGTACGTCTCGTGCCAGATCCCCACGTGCTGACGGGACTTGTGCTCGAAGCGGTTGATCAGCGCCCAGCCCTTGCGGTGCAGTTTCTCGGGCGCGGCGGCGTACTCGAGCAGCTTCTCCTTGGACTCCCAGTACTGCACCACGTAGTAGGTCCGCGGCGAGCCGCTGAGCAGCTGGTACCCCAGTAGCCCGCTCTGCGGGTCACGGCGCAGCTCGCGCAGCATCCGGGGCATCGCGAGGAACACCGGCAGCCACTGGTGCGGCGCCCGGAAGTGGTTGATCCGCATCCCGATGAGGAAGACCACGACCTCCCCCTCGGCGGCGGCGGTGGTGCGCCCGGGAATCGGCTTGGCGAACAAGGCAGCCCCCTGGTGACCGAAGGCGGAGCGGGGTCCGCCCATGATTGGATAGTCACGCTCTTCAATGAAGGGGATAGTGGCACTATTCAATGAGAGGCACAAGAGGATGCGCCTGGCCGATCTGAGCGAGCGGAGCCAGGTCTCCATCGCCACGATCAAGTACTACCTGCGTGAGGGCCTGCTCCCGCCGGGCCGCCGGATCAACGCCACCCAGGCCGAGTACGACGAGTCGCACCTGCGTCGGCTGCGCCTGGTGCGCGCGATGATCCAGGTCGGACGGATCCCGGTGGCCACCGTCCGCGAGGTGCTGGCCCACGTCGACGACGAATCCCTCGGCCGCACCATCCGGCTGGGCGCCGCCCTCTGGGCGCTGCCCCGGGCCGCAGAGCTGGCGCAGGACGACCCCGACGTCACCGCCGCCCGCCGGCAGGTCGACCTGATGCTCGAGCAGCTCGGCTGGACCGACGCCGCCGAACTCGGCGAACTCTCCCCGATCTACCGCGAACTGGTCGCCTCGGTCGCCTCCCTGGCCCGGCTCGGCTACCCGCTGGAAGCCGAGGACCTCGTCCCCTACGCCGAGCAGATGGCCGAGACCGCCGCCCTCGACCTGGACCGGATGGAACGCCAGCCCACCCCCGTCGAACAGGTCGAGATCGCCGTCGCCTCCGCGGTCCTCTTCGAACCCGTGCTGCTCTCGCTGCGCCGCCTCGCCCAGGAACAGGAAGCCACCCGCCGCTTCGGCCTCTGAACCCGGACCACGGACCCCTGAACCCGGCCTCTGGCCCCCCAACCGCCTCGCCACCGCACAGAGCCCCCGCAGAGCATCCGCTACTCTGTAGGCTGTCAGTCGGCTGGTTCCGCCAGCCCCGCCCCAGTAGCTCAGGGGATAGAGCACAGCTCTCCTAAAGCTGGTGTCGCAGGTTCGAATCCTGCCTGGGGCACACCATCTGGCCAGTGGAAGGCCCCGGACCGATCTCGGTCCGGGGCCTTCCGCGTGCCCGCCGTGACACGCGCCAACTCGGTTACGCTGGACGGAACTGACGCCGACTCGACCGACCGTTCGGAGAATCCGGAATGACCGAGCCCGCCCTGCCCGCCGCCGACCTGGACAGTGGACTGCTCTCCCCGGTCCGGGCCGGGACACCGGTGGAGGCGGTCACCGGCGACCGGGCCTGGCTGCAGGCGATGCTGGACGCCGAGGCGGGCCTGGCCCGGGCGCAGGCCCGGCTCGGGACGGTGCCGGCGGCCGCTGCCGAGACCATCACCCGGGCGGCGCGTGCCGAACGGCTCGACCTGGTGGCGCTGGCCCGGCAGGGCCGGGAGGCGGCCAACCCGGTGGTCGGACTGGTCCGGGCGCTGACCGCGGTGGTGGCGGCCGAGGACGCGGCGGCCGCCGAGTACGTGCACCGCGGCTCGACCAGCCAGGACGTGCTGGACACCGGGGCGATGCTGGTCGCGCAGCGGGCGATCCGGGTGATCCTGCCGGACCTGGACCGGACGGTGACGGCCCTGACCGCGCTCGCCGCCACGCACCGCGACACCACCATGGCCGGGCGCACCCTGGCGCTGCACGCCGTGCCGACCACCTTCGGCGTCAAGGCGGCCGGCTGGCTCGAGCTGGTCCGCACCGCGCGCACCCGACTGGCCGCGCTGGCGGACGCCCTGCCGGTCGAACTCGGTGGCGCCGCCGGGACCTTGGCCGGCTACCTGGAGTACGCCGAGGACGCCGGACCGGACTACGGCCGCCGGCTGACCGCCGTGTACGCCGAAGAGGTCGGCCTGGCCGTGCCCACGCTGCCCTGGCACGCGCTGCGCACCCCGATCGCCGACCTCGGCGCGGCCTGCGCGCTGCTCACCGGAGCTCTCGGCAAGATCGCGGCGGACGTGCAGGTGCTGGTCCGCACCGAGGTCGGCGAGTTGGCCGAGCCGGCCGTCACCGGCCGCGGGCGCTCCTCGGCGATGCCGCACAAGCGAAACCCGGTGCTGGCCACGCTGATTCGCTCCGCCGCGCTCCAAGTGCCGGTGCTGGCAGCCGGACTGGCGCAGTGCATGGTGGCCGAGGACGAACGCTCGGCCGGGGTCTGGCACGCGGAGTGGCAACTGCTGCGCGAGTGCCTGCGGTTGGCCGGCGGCGCGGCGCACCTGGCGGCGGAGCTGGCGGAGGGGCTGGAGGTCCGTCCCGAACGGATGCGGGAGAACCTGGACCTCACCGGCGGGCAGCTGGTCTCCGAGCGGATCGCCGCGGTGCTGGCGCCGCTGCTCGGCCGCGGCACCGCGCAGGAGCTGCTGAACCAGGCCTCCACCCGGGCCGCCACCGAGGGCCGCCCGCTCGGGGCGGTGCTGGGTGAGCTGCCCGAGATCCGCGCGAAGCTGACCGAGCAGGCCCTCGCCGAGCTCCTCGACCCGGCCAACTACACGGGGGCGGCGGGCGAACTGGTGGACGGCGTGATCAAGGGGCACTGAGACCGACCGCCCCCATGGCCGGTCGGTCCAAAGATCGTCAGGCCGTGCCGTGAGACAGGGTACGGACGTGTCGCCATGGCATTTACGATGCTTCTGCACCTGAATCCCTGGCTGCTAAGAGGGCCGGCCGGGTGCGGCGCCAAGTATGGCGCTCAGCACGGAGGAGTGTCGGATGATCGTCGGAGATCTCCTGCAGGTCCCGGACCTGCCCCTGGGACTGGCCTGGGGACCGCCCGAGCTGCTGGAGCGCGAGGTCACCGGAGTCACCTCCACCGACCTGCAGGACCCGGCCCGCTACCTGCAACCGGGCGAACTGGTGCTCTCCGGACTGGTCTGGTGGCAGCCCGACCACCCCGGCGCCCGGGCCCTCGCCCTGCGCTTCGCCACCTCGCTGCGCAGCGCCGGCGTGGCCGCGCTGCTGGCCGGCGAGGGCACCCACGGCGAGGTGCCGCCCAGCCTGGTGGAGGCCTGCCGGGTGCACGGCATCCCGTTGCTCTCGGTCCCCGCCGGGGTCAGCTTCCGGGCCGTGACCGACCGGATCTACCTGCGGCTCTGGGGTGACCTGCGATCGGCGGCGGCGGGCACCGCGGCCGTCCCCGAGGGCGCCCGCCGGGAGCTGGTCGAGCTGATGTACTCGGGCGCACCGGCCGCCGTGGTGCTGGACCGCGCGGTCTCCCGACTCGGCTGCGGCCCCTGCTCCCTGGTCGCCGCCTCCGGCCGCACCATCGCCACCTCCGCCGACGCGCCCGACCCGGACCCGGAGACGGTCAGACGCGCACTGGAGAACGGCGTCGCGCTGCCGATCGGCGAGGGCGGCGACACCCCGTTCGACGGCTGGTACCTCTACCCGCACGCCGCCGAGCCGGGCCAGGCCGCCGTGCTGCACGGGCTCGCCGACGTGCTGGCCACGCTGTGGACCCGCACCCGCGGCGAGGCCGCCGAACGCCGCCGGGCGGCCGGCCGACTGGCCGCGCTGCTCACCGGTGCGGCCCCGGTGCACAGCACCGAGCTGGCCGAGGCGCTCGCCTCCTGCGAGCTGCCGCCGGACGCCCCACTGGTCCCGCTGACCGCCCGGATCGACGGCGTGGACCTGGCCTGGGCCGCCGACGCGCTGGCCGAGGCGCTGCGCTCGGCCAGCGCCGACGCCTTCGCGGTCGGCGCCGACGAGAACGGCCGGGCCGTCGCGGTCGCCGCCTGCGACGACCCGGTCCGGCTGACCGAGGGGCTGCGCGAGGTCTGGCACCGGCTGCAGGCCCGACTGCCCGACCGCCACCTGCTGCGGGCCGGTGTCGGCCCGCGCGCCGTCCGTCCCACCGTCGAGCTGGTCGCCGGACTGCGCCAGGCCCGGTACGCGCTGGACGCGGCGGCCGTGGCCGCACCGCGCGGCGCCACCGTCGGGACCAGCACCGAGCTGGACTCGCTGGCGGCCCTGGTGCGCGGCATCCCGCCCGAGGTCGCGGACGCCTTCCGCCGCCGGCTGCTCGACCCGCTGACCGAGCACGACCGGATCGCCGGCGGAGCGCTGCTGGCGACCCTGGTCGCCTTCCTGGACCACGACTGCTCCTGGGCCCGGACGGCGGCGGCCCTGCACGTGCACGTGAACACCGTCCACTACCGGGTGCGACGGATCGAGGAGCTCACCGAGCGCGACCTGGGCCGCCTGGACGACCGCCTGGACCTGCGCGCGGCGCTGCTCTGCGGGGTGGACTGATCCGCGGTCCGGACTGACGGTCCGTCAGTCCGGACCCGGGTCGGCTCAGCTCAGCTTGGCCCGGGTGCGCGGCCCGGCGGCGATCCGGGCGTCGCGTCCGGCGATCTCGCCCAGCATCGTCAGCTCGGCCCGCACCGCGCCCAGCACCGCCGGGTCGAGCTCGGCCGTGGCCAGCCCGGCCCCGGCCTCACCGGCGTCCGCCAGCAGCCCGCCGTCCGGTCCCCAGACCGCACTGCCGCCACAGGTGTCCCAGCCGCCGGTGGCCCCCACATGGTTGGCCAGCAGCACGTACATGGTGTTGTCCAACGCCCGGGCCGGGAACCAGACGGCCCGCTGCCGCCGGCCGCCACCGGTACCGAAGAGCGCGCCGACCAGGTAGGCGTGGCAGCCGTCCAGTGCCGCCGCGCGGGCGTGCTCGGGGAAGCCGGAGTCGTAGCAGACGCCCAGGCCGAGCCGCCAGCCGTCCAGCTCCAGCGTGCAGCCGGCCGCACCCGGGGCGAAGACCTCGGGCTCCGCCCCGAACTGGTGCTGCTTGTCGTACCGGGCCACCGGCTCGCCGTCCGAGCCGAAGACCAGCGCCGAGATCCGCAGCACCCCGTCGCCGTCCCGGGTGGCCGCGCCGAGCACAGCGGCCGTTCCCGCCGCACGGCAGGCAGCGGCGATCGGCGCGAGCCGGGGGTCGTCCTCGGTCACCGTGAAGCGGATCGGGTCGGAGGCGATCAGCTCTGGCTCGTAACCGGTCAGGAACTTCTCGGCGAAGACGACCAGCCGTACGCCGTCGGCGCCGGCCTGGGCGACCAGCTCGGCGGCCCGGGCTGCGTTGGCCTCGACGTCACCGGGGACGACGGGCGCCTGCGCGGCGGCGATCCGCAGGGTGTTGGTGGGCAGGGCGAAGCGATCTTGAGGGACGGTCATGTCCGCCCAGGCTAGTGCCTCTCTCATGGGTCTTGCCGGATCAGCGCGCGGCGTTGGGCGCCCGGCTGAGCGTGCCGGCGGAGCGTCCTCGTACTGGGTCGTACTTGGGCGTTTCGCCGGTGCGTTCAGGCGGGATGCCCGGCGTCGCGCGCCCGGCAAGATCCATGAGAGAGGCACTAGTGTCGGCGCCGCCGACCGCCGGGCTCGGGGGTGGCGGGGTAGGGGATCCGCAGCTTGCGGGCGAGCGGGGCGACGGTGGAGGCGACGCCGAGCGGCTTCGCGAGCACGAAGAGCGAGGCGAGGACGAGCAGCGAGCCGAGGCCGAGGCCGAAGACGCTGCCGATGAGCTTGCCCAGGGCGCTCGCACCGAACAGCCCGCCCACCGCTGCGGCCAGGAAGTGGCCCACCAACGCGCCCGGCAGGCAGGCAAGCAGCAGGCCGAAGTGCAGCCCGAAGACCCGGCGGCCGTCCAGTCCACTGGTCAGCGGGTTGCGCATGGCGGCCCGCAGCACCCGGGCCCGGGCCTCCGGGTCCTCCGGCGCGGCCGGCAGCGAGCTCAGGCGCTTGGACAGCGCCAGGCCGGTGACCAGCATGGAGACCACGCAGGCCACGCTCTGCGCGGCCGCCATGCCGACCACGATCCAGCGGTCGCTGAGCACCAGGAAGGCGAGGTAGGAGAGCGCCACATTGGTACCGGAGGCGATCACGGTCAGCCAGAACGGCGTTCGGGCGTCGCCCATCGCGTAGAAGCCGCGGGCCAGCCCGTACTGGGCGCAGAAGAACGGCAGACCGAAGGCGAAGGCCAGCAGCGACGCGGCGGTCAGCGGGAGGCCGTCGCCCTGGGTGGCGTGGCCGTAGCCGTAGGCGGCCTGGGTGATCTGACCGGCGAAGGCGATGAACAGCACAGTCGCCGGGATGATCATCGCAGCGGAGTTGCGCAGCACCGAGGCCAGGTCGGAGCCGATCTTGGGCAGGTTGCCCTCGGTGGCGGCCCGGGACATCTGCGGCAGGATCGCGGTCACCAGCGAGATGGTGATGACGCCCTGCGGCACCACGAAGAGCTGGTAGGCGTTGGCGTAGGCGATGTTGGCACTGTCGTTGTGCACGCTGGTGGTCAGCGCGGTGATCACGGTGAACGCGACCTGGGTCACCACCACCAGCAGCAGCGCCCAGGTGGCCGCCCGCAGCGGCTGGCCGAGCCCGGCGCCGCGCCAGTCGAAGCGCGGCCGGAAGCGGAACTTGGCCGCCTTCAGCGAGGGCAGCAGACCCAGCGCCTGGACCACCACGCCCAGCGTGGTGCCGACGCCGAGCAGCATGGTCTGACCGGAGGTGACCTTGCCGAGCTCGGCCGCCTGGCCGCCCACCGCCATGTAGAGCCCGAACACCGCGATCGCCACGACGTTGTTGAGCGCGGGCGCCCACATCATCGCGCCGAACCTGCCGCGCGCGTTGAGCACCTGTCCCAGCAGCGTGAAGAAGCCGTAGAAGAGGATCTCCGGCAGCAGGTACCGGGCCAGCGTGATGGCCAGGTCGCGTTTCACCCCGGTCCAGGTCGGCCCGTAGATGCTGATCAGCATCGGTGCGGCGAGCACCGCGACCAGGGTCAGCGCCACCAGCGCCACCCCGCACAGGGTCAGCAGCCGGTCGGTGTACGCGACGCCGCCGTCCTTGTGGGTCTTGGCGGCCTTCACCAGCTCGGGCACGAAGACCGAGCTGAGCGCACCGCCGATGAGCATCACGAAGACGATGTTCGGCAGCGTGTTGGCGACGTTGAAGACGCCGGCCAACTGGCTGGAGCCGAGCGCGGCGACCAGCATCGCGCTGCGCACGAAGCCCAGCCCGCGCGAGGCCAGGGTCCCGATCGCCATGATCAGCCCGTTGCGCCCGGCGGCCGCCTCCTCCGACGGCTCCGCGTTCGCGGACTCGCGCTGCGGGGGCACCGCCGTGGGCGGCGCCGTCGGCGGGGCGGGGTAGTCCTGGGCGGGGATCGGGCGCAGCGTCATAGTCGGCGGGTCGCCGTACGGCTGCGGCATGCCGTAGTCGGAGGGCAGGCCGTACGGCTGGGAGGGCTGGGAGGCCTGCTGCTCACCGGGGTACGGCTGGTAGGGCTGCTGGCCGTTCCACGGCTGCCCGCTCGACTGCTGCCCGGCCGACTGCTGTCCGTTCCACGGCTGACCGGCGGCCTGCCCGTACGGGTCCGGCTGTTGCTGCTGCTGCCCGTACTGGTACGCCGGGTGCTGCTCCTGCGGCTGCTGTCCCGGTTGCGGCGGCACCGGCTGCGCCGACCCGTACGACTCGGGCGGACCGTACGAACCGTACGGTTCGCCCGCCGTGTGCGTGGTCATCGGACCCCCGTCGCTCGGTTTGCCTTGGCAGGTGCTGCTACTGCGGGGCTGCCGCAGTGCGGGCGCTGCTCGGTTCCCCGAGCCGGGCATAGGTATACCCAGCCGAAGCAGTCTGCCCTACTCGGGCACTTGGTGGGGAGTCCTGTGCCATCTGGTGGTGATCTCCGACGGGCGAACCGGTGCCAATCGGGGCAGGTGGGATGCCCGGAAAGGCGCGGCCTGCCGCGCAGTTCGCCGCCCGCACGGGAGCGGGAGCGACTGCCGGCCGCCGGCTGCCGAACCACCCGTGTGAGCTATCTCACTGATCGTCAGCTGCCTGGTCCTGCCGGTACCCATCCTCCTGCTCGTCTTCCCGTTCCTCCTCCTGCTCGAGGTCCGGCAGTTCCGGGAACGGCACGACAGGAGCCAGGACGCTCTGCACCCGTGGTCTGGTTCGCCAGTTCACCCGTCGGACGTCCCGGGAGAGCGCGCCGGGCCGCCACAGCTCCACCGCCACCGTCGTGCCGCCGAGCACCGCGACCGCGAGGATCCAGCCACCCAGCACGTCGCTGGGCCAGTGCACGCCGAGCGCGAGTCGGGTGAAGCCGACCAGCACCGTGCTCAGCCCGGCCAGCGTGCAGCAGACGATCCGCACCGGCCGGTCGGCCCGCGGCCAGACCAGTGCCACCAGGGTGGCGGCGGTGATCGCGGCGGCCATCGCGTGGCCGGAGGGGAAGGCCGGGTCGGTGGCGTGGGCGACCGGATCCGGCCAGCTGGGCCGGGGGCGGTCCACGGCGGCCTTCACCGCCCACTGGACGCCCCAGCCCACCAGTGCCTGGGCGGCGGTCCAGCCGGCCAGGGTGCGGGCGCCGATCGCCCAGAGCCAGCCGGCGGCCAGGGCCAGCAGACTGCGCATGACCAGCGGGCCGCCGAGCATGGTGGTGGTCTGCATCGAGGCGGTGAAGGCGGGGTGCCGGCGGGCGAAGTCGTGCAGGCCCTCGGCCCAGCCGTGGTCCCAGCCGGCCAATGGGGCCCAGTCGTTCTCCAGCAGGCCCAGCAGCACCCCGAGTGCGACCAGCGCCGCCAGGGCGATCACCGCGTAGCGCGGCAGCCGGGTGTGCAGCGGCTGCCGCCGGTCCAGGACGCGGTGGTCGGGGGTACTGGTCAGGTGCATGGCTGTCACCTTCCCAGGCGGGTGATTCGATCCGATGGGTGAGCGATCGCGATTTGGCATCTTTTGTGCGGACGTGATGCGGGGATCAATCGCGACTCGCGGGGCGTTGAGCTGATGACGCGGACACCGCGAGCGCGCTGTGCGGACATCTCGTTTGACCGGTGCACGCCGTGTACACAAGCGGTCGCAGACCGTCCAAAGTCCGGGTGAAAGTTGGCAGGATACTGCATCGCCCGAAGAATCTGAGCGACTTGGGAATGTTGTCCGGTTTCTGCTCGTTGGATTGTTACGTGCGAGGCCCCCGGGGTCCCGCACCGCAAGGAGGCGTGTCGCCGCTTCGGCCCGTTTGCCGAGGCCGGGGACTCGTTCCGACCAGACCGGCGAGCCCCGACCCGGGCATCACCAGCAAGGGAGCAAGCATGGCCACCCGTGCCGTCGTTCGCGACAGGGCCGACCGGACTCGTACGGCCCGCCCGACCAACCTCGAGGCCGACCGCGACCTGGTCGGCATGTACCTCGACGAGATCGCCAGGACTCCCCTCCTCGATGCCGCCGAGGAGGTTGAGCTGTCGCTGCGCATCGAAGCCGGCGTCTACGCCCAGCACCTGCTGGAGGAGGCCGACGACGCCGGGGCCCCGCTGCCCGAGGGCGCCACCCGCGAGGAGTTGGAGGCGATAGCCGCCGACGCCGAGCGGGCCAAGGACGTCTTCATCCGTTCCAACCTGCGGCTGGTCGTGGCCGTGGCCCGCCGCTACCCGCGCAGCGGCCTGCCCCTGCTCGACCTGATCCAGGAGGGCAACGCCGGCCTGGTCCGCGCCGTCGAGAAGTTCGACTACGCCAAGGGCTTCAAGTTCTCGACCTACGCGACCTGGTGGATCCGTCAGGCGATCACCCGCTCGATCGCCGACCAGTCCCGCACCATCCGGCTGCCCGTCCACCTGGTGGAGGAGCTCGGCCGGATCCGGCGGGTCCAGCGCGAGAAGTCCAAGGAGCTGGGCCGCGAGGCCGACCCCGCCGAGGTGGCCGCCGAACTGGACACCACCGAGGCCCGGGTGAAGGACGTCCTGGACTGGGCGCGTGACCCGGTCAGCCTCAACATGGCGGTGGACGACGAGGGCGAGACCCAGTTCGGCGACCTGGTCGAGGACACCGGCGCCGTCTCGCCGGAGGACGCCGTGATGGTCATGCTGCGCCGCGAGGAGCTGGACGACTTGATCGGCCGCCTGGACGACCGCACCGCATCGATCATCCGCTCCCGGTACGGGATGGAGGACGGCCGCGAGCGCACCCTGACCGAGGTCGGCAAGCAGCACGGGCTGACTCGTGAGCGGATCCGGCAGATCGAGAAGCACGCGCTGGCCGAACTGAAGAAGATCGCGGGGCACGCGGGGTTCGAGGCCGCGTGACACCTGCGGGGGCCCGGGTACCGCTGCGGCGGGCCCGGGCTTTCTGCTGCCCGCCGCAGAGCAACTCCGCCGGCCAACTCCGATACCGCCCTGCGGAGATCAACTCCGGTCAAGGGCCTGTGAACTCCCTGTGATTCGTGAGCGAGCGATTCCGCCGGTCGGGCCGGTCTGATTTGATGTCAGGTCCATGGCTGGCGGACTTGGCGCGGGCCGCACTGGTACGGGGGAGGGAGCTCGGCAGTGCCGCTGCTCGGACGGGACGAGGACCTGCGGGCGGCCCGCGCCGCGCTGACGAACCGCTCGGCTGCACTGCTCAGCGGACCGGCCGGGATCGGACTGACGACACTGGCCGCCGAACTGGCCGCCCAGGCGGCGGCGGACGGCTGGACCGTGTTGCGCTGCGAACCGGTCGAGGAGGAGCGCGAGCTCCCGTTCGTCGGCCTCGGTGACCTGCTCTACTGCCTGCCGGCCGGACAGTTGGACACGCTGCTGAACGGGCTGGCCGAGGCACCGCGCGAGGCGCTGCGGGCGGCGCTGCTGCTCGGCCGACGGCCGGAGGCGCCGGTGGACCAATTGGCGCTGCGGGTCGGGGTGCTGGAGCTACTGCGCGAAGTCGCGGGCTCGGCGCGGGTGCTGGTGCTGCTGGACGGGGTGCACTGGCTGGACACACCCACGGCGGAAGCGTTGCGGTTCGCGCTGCGGCGGGCCGTGGGGGAGCGGCTGCGGGTACTGGCCACGGCACGGGAAGGGGAGCGGCCCACCGGCTGGCCCGGGGGCGCGGAGCTCACCGTGGGCGGGCTGGCGGCGACGGCGCTGGCGGAACTGGTCGCCCGCTCGGGGCCGTTGCCCGGTTGGGTGCCCAGCTCGGTGCCCAGCTCGGTGCCCAGCTCGGTGCCCAGCTCGGTGCCCAGCTCGGTGCCCGGTTCGGCGCACGGTTCGGTGTTCAGTGCGGGGCTTCGGGACGTGCAGCGGGTCGCGGGTGGGAATCCGCGAGTGGCGGTGGAGTTGGCGCGAGCCGGCTTCCGCTGGGGTCCGACCGGGCCGCGCCAGGTTCCGCCCGGCGTCCGGGAAACGGTGCGCGACCGGTTGGCCGGCTACGCGGCGGGCGAGCGGACTTCCCTGCTACTGGCCGCCGTCGCGGCGCGGCCCTCGGTACGGGAGTTGGACGCGGCACTCGGCGGGGGAGCGGCTGCCCTGCTGGACCGGGCGCTGCGCGCGGGGGTGCTGGAAGCCGGCAGGGGCGAACTCCGGTTCCGAGAGCCCCTGGTGCGGGCGGTGCTGCTGGCGGAGGCCTCGCCGGTGGAGCTGCTGGCCGCCGGGGAAGCGCTGTCCCGAGTGGCGGCGGACCCGGCGGAGCAGGCTCGGCTGGCGGTCCTGGGCGGGGCGACGGGAGCCGAGCTGGGCGCGGAGCTGCTGGCGGGCGCGGCACGAGCCGGCGCCCGGGGGCGGGACGAGGAGGCGTACGAGCTGGCGACGATCGCGCTGCTGGCGGTACGTCAGGAGGCCGACGGGCACGGGCGGGAAGCTGCCCTTCCAACCCTGATGGCCGCTGCCGAGTACGCGGCGGCGGTCGGACGCTGGGAAGAGGCGCGAGCGCTCGCCGCACAGGCACTCGCTGACGGCGGTTCGGGTCGGCTGCGAACCCGGGCCCGAGTGGTGATCCTGCGCGCGGCCGGTCAGGCGCTGGCGGGATACGAGTCGCTGCTCGCCGAGGACCGGGCGCTGTCCGCGTGGTCAGCCGCCCGCCACCTCTTCGCAGGGCGCCTCGCCCACGCCCACGCCGAGGCCGACCACGCCGTCGCCACCGCCACCGCGACCGCCGCCGGCACCCTCGAGGCCCGTACAGTCGCCGAGGCCCGAACGCTCCCCGCTGCCCGCACAGCCCCCGAAACCTGCGCGACCTCCGCCGCTCGCAGGGCTTGCACGGTCCTCGCGGCCGCCAGACTCGCGCTCGGCGAGCCGGCTGCAGCCCGCGAACTGCTCGACCGCGCCGGCGCGGCGCGGACCGTATCCCCGGACTGGCTGCTCCTCATGGACCTGGCCACCGGCTGCCAGGAACCGCGCACGTCCCACCCCGAGCCGCCCTCCTGCTCCCCAACGCCCCCCAATCCCGGCCCCTCCCTCCCCGCGCTCATCCTCAGCACCTTCGCCCACGGCCACTCCGGTGACGGTCCAGCAGCGCTGGCCGAGTCGCACCGGCTGGCCGAACTCCTGGCCGCGCGCGGTGAACCGCTGGCCGGCGCCTGGGCCACTCCCACCCACCTGCCCGCCCTGATGGCGACAGCCCTCGCCGAGCTGACCGGCGGCAGCGCCGAGCGGGCCCGGGAGTTCGCGCTGCGGGCGGCGGCCGGCTGGGGCGCGGTGGCCGCTCGGTGGCTGCGGGCGAGGGCGCTGGCCGTGGCGGGCGAGGCTGCGCTGCTGCTGGGTGAGGCGGTGACCACGGCGACCGGCGTGGAGGACCTGCAGGAGGTGAGGCGCCTGGCCGAGGAGTCCGGTGCGGCCGACCCCGACACGGTCCGCGCCCTGGCGCTGCTGGCCGAGGGACTGGTCGGCCTGGGCGAGCACGCTGCCGCCGCCGAGGTGCTGCGACAGGCGGCGCGGATCACCGGACGGTGGCAGGCACCGGACCTGGCGGCCGCGCCCGCCGCCCGGACCGCGCTGCAACGGGCCCAGGGCCTGGCCCAAGGCGGCCTGGGCAACGGACGCGAGGCAGTCGCGCTGCTGCACTCCGCCGCCGACCAGCAGCGTGCGGACCACCTCCCGCTCGAACTGGCCCGTACCCTGATCGCCCTCGGCTCGGTCGAGCGCCGACTCCGCCACCGCCCCGGCGCCCGTGCCGCACTGCAGGAAGCCCGCGAACTCTGCGCCGCCCGGGGCGCGCAGCCACTGCTCGCCCGGACCGAACGCGAGCTGGACCGGCTGGACCAGGCGATCGCCGTCCCCGGTGCGGACGGTGCGCTGCTGACGGCCAGTGAGCAATGCGTCGCCGGCCTCGCCGCCGACGGTGCGACCAACCGCGAGGTGGCGGCCGCCCTCTTCGTCAGCGTCAAGACCGTGGAGGGCACCCTCTCCCGGGTCTACCGCAAACTCGGCGTCCGCTCCCGCGCCGCCCTGGCCCGCGCGCTGACCACCTACAGCTAGCGCTACCTTCAGCGCCCCCCGACACCCGGCGCCAATCCCCCGACAGCCGACGCCACTTCACGACGCCCCGCGTCACCCTGAGCCACCCGGCGACATTCGACGACACCGCCGTGACACACGGACCGCAGGGGAAACCCCTCTTTTGACGGTGGATCGACAAACCTACCGTGGAGTCATCCGACCCCAGGTCGCCGACCGCCAATGCGAATCACCAACACCGTTGGCCCGCACGGCCGTTCGCTCCACGCCCCAGGAGGACTCCTGTGAAGTCCCGTTTCAGGCCTGTCATCGGGCTGCTCGCAGCACCCCTGCCGATCATCGCTCTTGCCGCCACGCCCGCGTTCGCCGCTCCGCAGGTGGAGGTGCGCGGAGATGTGGTGGCGGCCGTCAGCAACTCGACGCGGACCGGCGAGGTCGCGGCCGACCAGCGGATATCCGTGGCGGTCAGCCTGGCGCAGCGGGACCCGGCCGGGCTGGACGCGTTCCTGGCCCAGGTGACCGACCCGGCCTCGCCCTCGTACCAGCACTACCTGACGGTGGACCAGTTCGCCGATCGGTTCGGTGCCGACCAGCAGACGGTGGCCAAGGTGACCGGCTACCTCGCGGCCCAGGGGCTGCAGGTCGGCGAGGTGACCGCGAACCGGCTGACGGTGCAGGCGAGCGGCACCGCGGCGCAGCTGCGCAAGGCGTTCGGTATCACCCTGGCCACCTACCGGGACAGCCAGGACGGGCACAGCTTCTTCGCCAACACCACGGCTCCGGTGCTGCCCGCCGAGATCGCCTCAGTGGTCACCGACGTCTCCGGGCTGACCGACTACGCGAAGTACCGCCACTTCAACGCCGCCGCGCCGCACACCGCAGCCAAGGCGCCGACCGGTCTCAACCCGACCAACGCGCGCTCCGCCTACAACCTCACCTCCACGATCGGCGCGGGCTACAACGGCTCCGGCAGCACGGTCGCGCTGCTGGAGTTCTCGGCGTTCAAGCAGTCCAACGTGACCGCCTACGACAAGTACTTCGGCCTCACCCCCAGCACCCCGACCGTGGTCAGCGCGGGCGGCGGCACCACCGACCTGTCCGGCGAGGACGAGGTGGAGCTGGACATCGAGGTGGTGCAGGCGCTGGCGCCGGGTGCGGCGATCAAGGTCTACGAGGCGCCGAACAGCGACGCCGGGGAGACCGCGATCTACGCGAAGCTGGTCAGCGACAACGTCCCGGTGATCTCGATCAGCTGGGGCATCTACGAGGCCGGTGAGACCGCGAGCAACCGGACCGCGGTCGACACCGACCTCAAGGAGGCGGCCGCCCAGGGGCAGTCCGTCTTCGCCGCCTCGGGCGACAGCGGCTCGGACGATGCCGGCAACGGCGGCAAGTCCGTCGACTTCCCGGCCGCCGACCCGTACGTCACCGGCACCGGTGGCACCTCGCTGACCCTGTCCTCGGGGGCCTACAGCAAGGAGGCCGCCTGGTCGGGCAGTGGCGGCGGAGTTTCCTCGACCTTCGCCACCCCGGCCTACCAGAAGCCGGTGAACAGCGGCACCAAGCGCTCGGTGCCGGACGTCTCGGCGGTCGCCGACCCGGCCAGCGGCTGGGCGATCTACACCCAGGGCGCCTGGTACGAGTTCGGCGGCACCAGCGCGGCGGCCCCGAACTGGGCGGCGTTCGCGGCCGTCTACAACAGCGAGGCCAAGGCCAAGGGCAAGCCCGGCTTCGGCTACGCCAACAGTCGGATCTACTCGCTGGCATCCTCCAGCTCCTACTCCACCGCCTTCCACGACGTGAAGTCCGGCAGCAACGGCGCGTACAGCGCCGGGACCGGCTACGACAAGGTCACCGGCTGGGGTTCCTACAACGGTGCGAACTTCCTGAAGGCCTCCCTCGGCTGAGTTCGAACACTGAACGCTGAGGCTGAGCTGTGGGCTCTGAGTTCTGAGCTCTGGGCCGGGGGTCGGGCGTCTTCGCCCGGCCCCCGGCCGCCGTCCTACCCTGGACACATGACGGACCAGCCCACACCCGACCCCGAGCAGGCGCCCGTCCCGGCCGCCAAGCTCGTCTTCACCGATCCCTTCGCCCAGCAGACCAGCGACGACACGGATGCCGCCTGGGGTGAGTCTTCCTCCCGCCGCACCCTGGACTGGTACCTGGACCAGCGCCCCCCGCACCACGGCGACTGAACTACGGGTGACGCGAGCCCGGTCACGGGTGAATCGAACGGCAGTCGGCTGAGGTAGCGGCGTTCAGCGGCTGACGGACTGTCAGTGCGGCGAGCGGCAGTGGCCCGCCGGCCAGCGCGGCGGTGGCGGCGGCGACCAAGCCCGTCACCACCGCGCCGGGTCGGTGGCGCACCGCCTGCCGCAGCCGATGCCGGCCACCCCCGCCCCGCCGGATCGGGCGGAACTCGGGGACGGATCGGCCGGGCGGCAGCGCGGCCGGAACGGGCGGCGCGGGCTGGTGGACGGGGTGCCTGGGGCTGAGCGATTCGGTCATGGCCCAAGAGTCCTGCCGAACGCCCCAGCACGGCCGAACTCGTCCAGAGCCTGTGGACAACCCCGGGGCTGTGGAAAACCCGCAGGCGAAAAGGCACACAAGCCCAAAAGAGCAGGCAAGCGCGAGAGAGCACACAAGCACGAAGGCCCCCTGGGAATTCCCAGGGGGCCTTCGGCAGTGCCCGGATCAGCCGGCCGAAGCCGCCGACGAGGACGAGGAGGAAGGAGAGGATGACGCCGAGGAGGTCGAGGACGAGGAAGAGTCCCCGGAGGAGGACGACGCACCCGAAGAAGCCGAGCCGGACGAGGACGACGAGGACCCCACCGAGCTGCTCGAGGAGGAGCGGCTGTCCGTCCGGTAGAAGCCGGACCCCTTGAAGACCACACCCACCGCGGAGAAGACCTTGCGCAGGCGGCCCTGGCAGTTCGGGCAGACGGTCAGAGCCTCGTCGGTGAACTTCTGCACCACCTCAAGGCCGCTGCCGCACTCGGTGCACTGGTACTGGTACGTGGGCACTTGTCTTCCTCCTGGCACTCTCGGCTAGTGAGTGCTAACGACGGTCCATGATGCGGCATTCCGCTGGATCAGTCCAGCTTGGCCAGTAACGAGGCGGCCGAAGGGGCCTACAACGGCGAGTCACTCCGCGGCGGCCGCAGCCACCAGCACCGGAGCCGCGCTGCCATTCACCGGCGCAGCGTTCCTGCTCACCGGCGCAGAGTTCCCACTGATCACCGGCGCAGCGTTCCCGCTGACCGCAGCGTTCCCACCGGCCGGAGCAACGCTCCCGCTCCTGGCAACGGTACGGCCCGGCGCGCCGGAAGCCACCAGCAGCCGTCGCAACGTGACCAGCGCCACCAGTCCGAGCCCGGCCCCGGCGACCGGCACCAGGAACCCGGTGCGCGGCCCGCCGGCGTCGATCAGCTGCCCGGCGACGGTCGAGCCGATCGCCAGGCCGAGCCCGATCGCCCCGGTCAGCCAGGTGAACGCCTCGGTCTTGGCGCCGTCCGCGACCAGTGTCTCGACCAGCGTGTAGCCGGTGATCAGGGTCGGCGCGATGGCCAGGCCGCAGACCAGTCCGGCCACGGCCAGCGCGGTCAGGTTGGGCATCGCCCAGAGCGTCGAGCAGCCGAGCACCAGCAGCGCGTAGCTGGCCAGCATCCGCTGCCGGGCCGAGCGCCGCCAGGCGACCATCCCGTACAGCGCCCCGGCCAGCATCGAGCCGCCGGCGAAGATGCCGTAGACGATGCCGTTGACCTCGGGCTGCCCCTGGGCCTTGGCGAAGGCGGTGACCGAGACCTGCATGGCCCCGAAGACGGTGCCGACGCCCAGGAAGGAGCCGGCCAGCAGTCGCACGCCGGGGGAGGCCAGGGCGGAGACCCGGCGGGCGCCGGGCACGTGCGGGTGGCGGGCCGGTGCGGTGCGGCGCTGGGTGGCGAAGACCAGGCCGCCCAGCAGGGTCAGCGAGGCCTCGGTGACCAGTCCGGCCGCCGGCGCCAGGCCGGTGGCGATGGCGGTGGCCAGCACCGGGCCGATCACGAAGGTGAACTCGTCGGTCACCGACTCGAAGGCGAACGCGGTGTTGAGGTGCGCGGGCCGGGCCGACAGCTTGCCGACCCAGCGGGCCCGGACCATGGCGCCGATCTGCGGCACGCTGGCCCCGGCGGCCGCGGCGGCCAGGAAGAGCGTCCAGACCGGCGCGTGGCCCAGCGCGAGCGCGATCAGCGTGCCGACCGCGACGGCGTGCACCAGCACGGTCGGTACCAGCACGGCGGGCTGGCCGAAGCGGTCGGCCAGCCGTCCGGTCTGCGGTCCGACCAGCGCCTGGGCCACGGCGGAGACCGCCGCGACGGAGCCGGCCGTGCCGTAGGAGCCGCGGGTGTCGAAGACCAGCAGCACGATGCCCAGGCTGAGCATCGCGAAGGGGAGCCGGGCCACGAAGGCCGGGAGCAGGAACGTCCACGCACCGGGGGTGCGCAGGAGTGAGGTGTAGCCGACTCGGGCAGGGGCTACAGCGACGTTGTCGACCGTTCGGCGGGCCGTCACGGTTGGTTCTTCCTGCTGCCTGGTAGCGACGCCGGGGTGCGGGTGGTCCCCGACGGCGCCGAGAGTCGTCCTCTCGCGCGTCGACCGGGGTTGATACCGGGTCCGGCTGGCTGTGGCGGAAGCGGGAGACCAGAAAAGCGGACCGCGGCCGCCGAGCGGTCGCGCCAACTCTGCTTCAGGCAGATGTTGCGGGTGTGTATGAAGCCATACTACAGGGGCACTGGTGAGTACCACCTTTAATTCTACGGTATGGCGCCACCATTCACCTTCCGTTCAGCCAGCTCGCCAGCTTTCCGCCCTTGTCCACGGCCCGCAGCCGCTTCTCGGCGGCCTCGCCGACCGCCTCGGTAGTGACCACCAGCAGCTCGTCCCCGGCCCGCAGCACGGTCGCCTTGTCCGGCACGAAGCTGCTGCCCTCGCGGACCACCAGGGTCACCGCCGCCCCGGCCGGCAGCCGCAGCTCGCCGACCTCGACGCCGGACATCTTCGAGCCGGGCGCCAGCGAGACCGAGAGCAGGTGCCCGTGCAGGTGCTCCAGCGGCGCCGACTCGATGCCCAGGTCCTGGCCGATCGCGCCCTCGGAGATCCGCAGCTGCCTGGCCAGCCAGGGCAGCGTGGGGCCCTGCAGCAGGGTGAAGACGACCACCAGGATGAAGACGATGTTGAAGACGTCCTGGGCGTGCGGCACGTCGGCCACCAGCGGGATGGTGGCCAGCACGATCGGCACCGCCCCGCGCAGCCCGGCCCAGCTGAGCAGCGCCTGTTCGCGCCAGGGCAGCCGGAACGGGGTGAGAGTGATCACCACCGACAGCGGCCGGGCCAGCAGCACCAGCACCGTGCCGATCACGATCGCCGGCCAGACCGCCGAGCCCATGGTGGCGGGCGTGCAGAGCAGGCCGAGCAGCACGAACATGCCGATCTGCCCGATCCAGGCCAGCCCGTCGGCGAAGCCGCGGACCGCCGGACCGTGCGGCAGTTTGGCGTTGCCGAGCAGCACCGCGCAGATGTAGACGGCCAGGAACCCGGAGCCGTGCAGCAGCGCACCGCCGGCGTAGGAGAGCACGGTCAGGGCCAGCACGGCGATGGGGTACAGGCCGGAGGAGGGCAGCGCCACGTGCCGCAGGCCGAAGGCGCCGATCCGGCCGACCGACAGGCCCACGGCGGCGCCGATCGCCAGCTCGGCGATGATCGTGCCGACCAGGACGTACCAGGAGTCGAACGGTCCGGTGGTGGCGAAGGCGACCACCAGGATCACCACGGGCGCGTCGTTGAAGCCGGACTCGGCCTCGAGCAGGCCGTTCAGTCGGGCCGGCAGCGGCACGGTGCGCAGCACCGAGAAGACGGCGGCGGCGTCGGTGGAGGAGACCACGGCGCCCAGCAGCAGCGACTCCCGCCAGTCGAGGCCGACCAGGTAGTGCGCCCCGGCGGCGGTGACGAAGACGCTGATCCCGACCCCGAAGGTGGCCAGCACCGAGGCGGCGGGCAGGACCGGTCTGAGTTCGCGCGAGTTGGTCTTGAGGCCGCCCTCGGCCAGGATCACCACCAGTGCGGCGTAGCCGAGCACCTGGGTGAGCTCGGCGTTGTTGAAGGTGACGCCGAGTCCGTTCTGGCCGAGTGCCACCCCGATCCCCAGGTAGAGCAGCAGGCTGGGCAGGCCGGAGCGGGTCGAGAGCCGCACCGCGACCACCGCGACCAGCAGGATCACGGAGCATTCGAGCAGGAAGGTGTTCAGGTGGGCGACATTCACGCAGGGGCACCTCGGGGTCGCGGGCGGTAAGGGCGGGCGGCACGGGAGGGGTCACTGTGGCGGGGGTGGGCGAAGTGACACGGGGTCAGTCGATGGATCGTTACCCAGACTAACATTTTACCTGATCTTTGAAGTAGTGAATTCCGCGTACCGCCCGAGCCGACCCCTCAGCCGCGCCCGGTAGGGTCCCTGTGGTTCCACCGTGGGCGTCCCCCGTGCAACCGCGCCACCTGAGTCGTCCTAATGTGGTGAGCGGTCACGGCCGCCCAGCTGATGTGACGTTGCCCCGCTCCCTGCCGCTAGGACCCAGATGCCCCGCTCGAAGAAGTTCCGGCGCGCCCGTCTGATCGTGCTTGTGCTGGTCGTGCTCCTGGTGGCCTCGGTCGCGGCCGGCAGTTGGTACGCGGTGGACACGGTGCGCGCCTCGTTCCCGCAGCTCAGCGGGAGCGTCAGGGTCGCCGGCCTGAGCGCCGCGGTGGACGTCAAGCGGGACGCCCAGGGCATCCCGCAGATCTACGCCGACACGCCCGAGGACCTGTTCAAGGCACAGGGCTACGTGCAGGCCCAGGACCGGTTCTGGGAGATGGACGTCCGCCGGCACATCACCGCCGGCCGGCTCTCCGAGATGTTCGGATCGAGCCAGGTCGACACCGACGCGTTCATCCGCACCATGGGCTGGCGCGACGTCGCCCAGCAGGAGTACGACACCCAGCTCAGCCCGGAGACCAAGAAGAACCTGCAGGCCTACGCGGACGGCGTCAACGCCTGGCTGGCGCAGCACCCCGGCGGCCGCTCCGCCGCGCTGGAGTACGCGCTGCTCGGCACCGTCAACAGCGGCTACAAGCCCGAGCAGTGGACCCCGGTCGACTCGGTGGCCTGGCTGAAGGCGATGGCCTGGAACCTCTCCGGCAACCTGCAGGAGGAGATCGACCGCTCGCTGCTGAGTCAGGCCTTCTCCCCGGACCAGATCAACCAGCTCTACCCGGACTACCCGTACGACCGCAACGGCACCATCGTGCAGACCGGCACGGTCGGCACCGACGGCAGCTACAAGCCGCCGGCCGCGGCCGCGGCCAACAGCGGCAGCCCCACCCAGCAGGGCGCGGCGGTCACCCGGGGCCTGCAGGACATCTCCGCCAAGATGGCGGCCCTGCCGCAGCTGCTCGGCCCGCAGGGCCAGGGCATCGGCTCCAACTCCTGGGTGGTCTCCGGCGAGCACACCACCACCAACAAGCCGCTGCTGGCCAACGACCCGCACCTGGGCCCCGGCCTGCCCAACGTCTGGTACCAGATGGGCCTGCACTGCCGCACCGTCGGCACGGCCTGCCCGTACGACCTGTCCGGCTTCACCTTCGCGGGCCTGCCGGGCCTGGTGATCGGCCACAACCAGTCGATCACCTGGGGCTTCACCAACCTCGGCGCCGACGTGACCGACCTCTACCTGGAGAAGGTCGCCGGCCCGGACACCTACCTGGTCGACGGCAAGGACGTGCAGTTCCAGACCCGCAAGGAGACCATCAAGGTGGCCGGCGGCAGCGACCGCGTGATCACCGTGCGGACCACCAACAACGGCCCGCTGATCTCCGACCAGAGCACCGAGCAGCAGAAGGTCGGCACCTACGCGCCGGTCGGCAACGTCGCCCCCGACCGCGGCACCAGCGGCTACGGCGTGGCGCTCAAGTGGACCGCGCTGGACCCCGGCAGGACCATGGACGCCGTCTTCGAGATCGACCGGGCCACCGACTGGGCCGGCTTCCGCAGCGCCGCGAGCCACTTCGCGGTCCCCGCGCAGAACCTGATCTACGCCGACACCAAGGGCAACATCGGCTACCAGGCCCCGGGCAACATCCCGGTCCGCGGCAAGGGCGACGGCACCACCCCGGCGCCGGGCTGGGACAGCGCCTACAACTGGCGCAAGACGTACCTCGACTTCAAGACCCTGCCGTGGGCCCTCAACCCGCCGGCCGGCTACATCGTCACCGCCAACCAGGCCGTGGTCGACCCCTCCTACAAGCCGCTGCTGACCAAGGACTGGGAGTACGGCACCCGGGCCAAGGAGATCACCGACCAGATCAACGCCCGGCTCGGCAAGGGCGGCAAGATCTCGCCCGACGACATGCAGTCGATGCAGCTGGACAACACCAGCGTGCTGGCCAAGACCCTGGTCCCGCTGCTGCTCAAGGAGCAGATCAGCGACCCGTACGTGCGCCAGGCCCAGGACCTGCTGAAGGACTGGAACTACAACCAGGACGCCGACTCGGCCGCCGCCGCCTACTACAACGGCGTCTGGCGCCAGCTGCTGGTCCTGGCCTTCGGACAGAAGCTCCCGGCCTCACTGCGGGCCCAGGGCGACTGCCTGCTGGTCCAGCAGAAGGTGGACGTCAACCAGCCGGACGGCACGGTCGGTGGCGAGACCAAGATCGTCACCCAGTGCGGCAGCCGCAAGCCCAGCCAGGCCCAGCCGGACGGCGGCGACCGCTGGATGGAGGTGGTCCGCCAGCAGCTGGGCAACCCGACCAGCCCGTGGTGGGACTACATCGACTCCAACCACCTGCAGCAGCACGGCCTGGACAACCTGCTGAAGGAGGCGATGAAGGACGCCCGCCAGGACCTCACCGCCCACCTCGGCAAGGACATCTCCACCTGGAGCTGGGGCCGGCTGCACCCGCTGAACCTCAAGGAGCAGACGCTCGGCGTCGACACCTCCTCGATCGCCTCCGGGGTGGTGCACCGACTGCTCAACCGCGGGCCGTACCAGATGTCCGGCGGCTCGGCGGCGGTCGACGCCACCGGCTGGACGGCGGCGGCCGGCTACGACGTGGACTGGATCCCGTCGATGCGGATGGTGGTCGACCTGAGCGACTTCAACGCCTCGCACTGGATCAACGTGGGCGGCGAGTCCGGGCACGCGTTCCACGACAACTACGACGACCAGACCGACCTGTGGCGACAGGGCAAGCTGCTGCCCTGGGCCTGGTCCAGCAGCGCGGTGGACCAGGCGACCAGGAACAAGCTCACCCTGACGCCGTGACCCCGACGCCGAAAAGCACCACCTGCTGACGGCGGATCAAGAGGCGGCGGATCAGAACCGGTGCACGCCCGTGGGAGTCACCACGGCGTGCACCGGCCGGTCGTGCGGCTCGGCCGGCACCCGTTCCAGCAGCTCGCTCCCGTAGAGCAGGGTGGCCAGCAGCGGCTCGGCGCCGGCTCGGGCCAGCCGGGCCAGCACCCGGTCGTAGGAGCCGCCGCCGCGCCCCAGCCGCAGCCCGTGCCGGTCCACCGCCAGTCCGGGCAGCAGCACCACATGCGCCGCGCAGACGGCGGCCGGGCCGAGCCGCGGGCCGGTCGGCTCCAGCAGGCCGCGGGCGGCGGGGGCCAGCCGCTCGGGGCCCTGGTAGGCGGCCCAGTCCAGGTCGTTGTCCGGCAGCAGCACCGGCAGCAGGACCGGGACACCGCGCCCGTGCAGCAGGTCGAGCAGCGGGCGGGTGCCGGGCTCCGCGCCGACCGAGACGTAGGCGGCCACGGTGGCCTCGGCGGGGACCAGAGCAAGCGCTTGCTCAGCCAGCGCCGCAGCGGCCGCGGCCCGCTGTTCGGGGGACAGCGCCCGCCGGTCGGCCAGCAGGCGTGACCTCAGTTCGGCCTTCTCGTTGTACAAGAGATCGTCAGACACGGATCGATCCTCCCGCAGTCGCTCCCCCGAGGGAGTCCCATGGCACTCGTGGTCCAGGCGCTCGCCCTGCTCAGCCTCCCGCTGGCCGCGCTCTGCGCCCTGCTCGCGCTCCGCCTGCGCCGCTCCCGCAACACCCGCACCGACCAGGAACGCGGCCTGCGCACCCAGCTGGCCGAACTCGAGGAGCGCTGCGCCGAGCTGGCCCGCAGCGCCGCCCGTGACCCGCTCACCGGAGTGTGGAACCACCGCCACCTCCAGCTCACCCTGGAGCGTGAGGTGCAGCGCTGCCGGCGCCGGCTCAAGCCGGGCGAGAGCGCACCGGAACTGGCCGTGGTGCTGCTGGAGATCGAGGGCTTCGAGGCGGTCAACGCCGAGCACGGGCGGCACCGGGCCCAGGCGATCCTGCGCGACCTGGCCCAGCGGCTCACCGTCGAGGTCCGCCGCTCGGACACCCTCGGCCGGTACGGCGGCACCGAGTTCCTGGTGGTGCTGCCCGACACCGGCGCCGCGGGCGCGGCCAAGGTCGCCGAGCGGCTCTGCTGGACGGTCCGCCGCCACCGGCTGCTGGGCTGGACCCTCGAGCCCTGGCAGGGGGAGTCGCCGTCCGGCAGCGGCAGCGGTACCGGCAGGGGCAACGGCAACGGCCTGCGGGCCAGCGCCGGCATCGCGGTGCTCGGCGCCGACGGCGGCTACCACCCGGTCCCGCTGCTGCGCGCCGCCGACCGCGCACTGCTCGCCGCCAAGCGTGCGGCCGCCCGGGCAACGCCCACCGAAAGGCACGGTAATCTGTCGCCCTGTGCCGGCCCGGGTCCCACAACCCACACCGGCGCCGCCCGTACCGTCGCTGCCGTGACTGTCGCCGACGAGGTTCGTTCATAGCCGATTAACCTCGCTCTCAGTCAGGGCGGTCATCTGCCTTAGTAAGGTCAACGCATGACGACGAACCCCCGCATGCCCGTCACCAAGGCCGTTGTGCCTGCCGCCGGTCTCGGAACCCGCTTCCTGCCGGCCACCAAGGCCACGCCCAAGGAGATGCTGCCCGTCGTCGACAAGCCGGCCATCCAGTACGTGGTCGAAGAGGCCGCCGCCGCCGGCCTGTCCGACATACTGATGGTCACCGGCCGCAACAAGCGCGCCCTCGAGGACCACTTCGACCGGGCCTACGAACTCGAGGAGCTGCTCGCCCGCAAGGGCGACGAGGACAAGCTGCGCCGGGTCCAGGAGTCGGTCTCGCTGGCCAACATGCACTACGTCCGCCAGGGCGACCCCAAGGGCCTGGGCCACGCCGTGCTGGTCGCCGAGCAGCACGTGGCAGGGCAGCCGTTCGCGGTGCTGCTCGGCGACGACCTGATCGACCCGCGCGACCCGCTGCTCTCCCGGATGATCGAGGTCCAGCAGGAGCTGGGCGGCTCGGTGGTGGCGCTGATGGAGGTCGACCCGGCGCAGATCCACCTCTACGGCTGTGCGGCGGTCAAGGCGAACGGCTTCGGCGAGGACGTCTTCCACGTCACCGACCTGGTGGAGAAGCCGGAGCCGGCTGACGCCCCGTCGAACTACGCGGTGATCGGCCGTTACGTGCTGGACCCGGCCGTCTTCGACGTGCTGAAGAAGACCGAGCCCGGCCGCGGCGGCGAGATCCAGCTGACCGACGCGCTGCGCACGCTGTCCACGCTGAGCCTCGAGGAGGGCGGTCAGGTGCACGGTGTGCTCTTCGACGGCCGCCGCTACGACACCGGTGACCGCGCCGACTACCTGCGCGCGATCGTCCGGCTGGCCTGCGAGCGCGAGGACCTGGGCCCGGAGTTCCGCGGCTGGCTGAAGGACTTCGTCAGCGGCGAGATGCAGAGCTGATCAGGAACAGATCGAGTTGGCCGATCGAAGGGCGGTAGGGCGATGAGCCGGCAGGACGCGTGCGGGACCGAGACCCCGGGACACCGGCACTGGACCGTCGACGAGCACCTCGCCGACGTGCTGGCGCAGGTCGCCCCGCTGCCCGCGATCGAGCTGCAGCTGCTGGACGCCCAGGACTGCCGGCTCGCCGAGGACGTGGTCGCCGCCGGTGACCTGCCGCCCTTCGACAACAGCTCGATGGACGGCTACGCCGTCCGTACCGCCGACACGATCGGCGCCACCGAGCGCTACCCGTCGGTCCTGACCGTGGTCGGCGAGATCGCCGCCGGGGCCGGTGAGCTGCCCAAGGTCGGCCCCGGACAGGCCGCGCGGATCATGACCGGCGCCCCGGTGCCGCCCGGCGCCGAGGCCGTCGCCCCGGTCGAGTGGACCGACGGCGGCAGTGGCACCGGCCAGGCCGCCGACGCGATGAGCGCGGCCCAGCCCAGCACCGAGGTGCGGGTCCGCCAGGAGGTCCGCGAGGGCGAGCACATCCGCCGCCGGGGCAGTGATGTCCGGGCCGGCAGCACCGTGCTCACCGCCGGCACCCGGCTCGGCCCGACCCAGCTCGGCCTGCTGGCGGCGATCGGCCGCGGCGAGGTGCGGGTCCGCCCGCGCCCGCGGGTGGTGGTGCTCTCCACCGGCAGCGAACTGGTGCAGCCCGGCGAGCCGGTCGGTCCCGGGCAGATCTGGGACTCCAACAGCTTCACCCTGACCGCCGCCGCCCAGGCGGCCGGCGCGATCGCCTACCGGGTCGGCGGGGTGCGCGACGAGGCGGCGGTGCTGCGCGGCGTGCTGGAGGACCAGCTCGGCCGGGCCGACCTGATCGTCACCAGCGGCGGGGTCAGCGTCGGGGCCTACGACGTGGTCAAGGAGGTCTTCGCCGACTACGGCGGGGTGGACTTCCGCAAGCTGCGGATGCAGCCCGGCAAGCCGCAGGGCTTCGGCCGGATCGGCGCCGGCGACGGCGGCGCGGGCATCCCGCTGCTCGCCCTGCCCGGCAACCCGGTCAGCGCCTACATCTCCTTCGAGCTGTTCGTCCGCCCGGTGATCCGCACCATGCTCGGCGCGTCCGACGTGCACCGTCCGGTGGTCCGTGCCGTCTGCACCGCGGACCTGCGCTCGCCGGCCGGCCGCCGGCAGTTCCTGCGCGGCTGGTACGCGGAGGGCACGGTGGCGCCGGTCGGCGGCGCGGACTCGCACCTGGTCGGGGCGCTGGCCCGGGCGAACTGCCTGATCACCGTCCCCGAGGACGCGGTCGCGGTGACCGCCGGCGAGGCCGTCGACGTGGTCCTTCTGACGGACTGACGGCCGTTCGCCGGTCGGACCGCTCACGATCAGGCGGGGCGCGAGGAGTACGGTAGCGCGGTATTCATCCCGTTCTGCTGGAGTACTGACGTGACCACACCCCCCGGCGACCGCCTGACGCATGTGGACGAGACCGGCGCCGCGCGCATGGTGGACGTCTCCGAGAAGGCCACCACGGTGCGCACCGCCGTGGCGGCCGGCCGGGTGACCGTGTCGCCCCGGGTGGTGGAACTGCTGCGCGGCGAGGGCGTGCCGAAGGGCGACGCGCTGGCCGCCGCCCGGATCGCCGGGATCATGGGCGCCAAGAAGACCCCCGAGCTGATCCCGCTCTGCCACCCGATCGCGATCTCCGGCGTCACCGTGGACCTGGCGGTGACCGACGAGGCCGTGGAGATCACCGCCACCGTGCGCACCGCCGACCGCACCGGGGTGGAGATGGAGGCCCTCACCGCGGTCGCGGTGGCCGGGCTGACCGTGATCGACATGGTCAAGGCGGTGGACAAGGCGGCCGCGATCCAGGACGTCCGGGTGCTCACCAAGACCGGCGGCAAGAGCGGCGACTGGGCACGGGGTGAGTCCGCGTGAGGGCGCTCGCCGTCACCGTCTCCAACCGCGCCTCGGCCGGGGTCTACCAGGACAAGGGCGGCCCGCTGCTGGTCGAGGGCCTGCGCCGGATGGGCTTCGCGGTGGACGGCCCGCAGCTGGTGCCGGACGGTGAGCCGGTGCTGCTGGCGCTGCGGGAGGCCGTCGCGGCCGGGTACGACGTGGTGCTGACCACCGGCGGTACCGGGATCTCGCCGATGGACCTCACCCCGGAGATGACCGCCCAGGTGATCGATCGTCAGATCCCCGGGATCGCCGAGGCGATCCGGGCCTACGGGCGGGAGAAGGTGCCTACCTCGGTGCTCTCCCGGGGCCTGGCCGGCCTGGCCGGACGGACCGTGATCGTCAACCTGCCCGGGTCCACCGGCGGGGTGAAGGACGGGCTGGCGGTCCTGGAGCCGCTGCTGGCGCACGCCGTCGACCAGTTGGCCGGCGGGGACCATCCGCGTCCCCCCGCCGCCGAGCGGAGACCGAGCTGAGCGCCGGCTGGCCGGTGGAGCTGCGCGAGGGCGACGTCCTGCTGCGGCCGATCCGGATGCGTGACCAGAAGGCCTGGCAGGAGGCGAGCCGGCGCAACCGGGACTGGCTGCGCCGCTGGGAGGCCACCGTGCCGCCGAGCCCGCCGGGCCGGATCACCGGTTCCCGTCCGAGCTACCGTCAGATGGTGCGCTACCTGCGCAGCGAGGCCTCGGCGGGCCGGATGCTGCCCTTCGCGGTGCTCTACCGGGACCAGCTGGTCGGCCAGCTGACGGTGGGGGGGATCACCTGGGGCTCGATGTGCTCGGCGAATATCGGCTACTGGATCGACGAGTCGGTCGCCGGGCGCGGGATCATGCCGACCGCCGTCGCGCTCGCCGTCGACCACTGTTTCCTGGCGCTCGGACTGCACCGGATCGAGGTCTGTATCCGTCCCGAGAACGGCCCGAGCCGTCGGGTGGTGGAGAAACTCGACTTCCGCCAGGAGGGAATGCGCCCGCGCTATCTGCACATCGACGGGGACTGGCGCGACCACCTGGTGTACGCGCTGACCGCCGAGGAGGTCCCGGAAGGGCTCATGCAGCGCTGGCGCAAGAGGTAATTGAATAAGTGTTCGACATTCATATCAATATGGCATCAGCGCAGGACCAAGCGGTCACAAATACCGGCAAAATAGTCAGAGAATCAGCTTGGCAGCGCGACACGCCGTGCCAAATTGCTGCCCGCCCTTACCCAACGCCCGTACGGTGTGAAACGTGAGCAGTAGCGGCCTCATCTACGCGGTCATCGTAGGGGCCTGGGCTGCCTATCTGGTGCCCATGTGGCTCCGCAGGCAGGACGAGCTCAACGAAGCGCGCCCGACCGAACGCTTCAGCACCGCCATCCGTCTGCTCGCCGGGCGGTCGGCACTGGAGCGGCGGGCGTCCCGGGCCATCAGCGACGACGCCTCCGACAATCCCGACTCCGACAACCTCGACGCCTCCGACGACTCCTCCGGCTCCGGCTCCGGAGCGGCTGACGACGCGTCGGCCGTCGCGCTGCCCGCTGACGCCCCGTCGACGCCGCCCGCCCGGGCCCGACTGCTGGCCCGGCGGCGCCGGATGGTCACCGTGCTCTTCCTGGCCTTCGCCCTCGGCGCCGTCATCGCGGCCGTGGCCGGCGTGGCCTTCCTCTGGGTGCCCGCGCTGCCCGCCCTGCTGCTCACCCTCTACATCGGCCACCTGCGCCGCCTGGAGCGCCAGCGCTGCGAGGTCAAGCTGGACCGGGTCCGCGCCGCCGCTGCCGCCCAGCGGCTGCGCGAACGCGAGCAGGCCCGGGCGGCGGCCGCCGCGACCATGGCCCAGTCCGCGCCGCAGTCCGCCGAGCCGTCCGCCACTCAGCCGGTCGAGCCGGACCTGCCCCGCCCGCAGCTGCGGGTGGCGCCGGCCCCGCAGCAGGCGCTGGTGGAGGCCACCGACCACGAGGAGTGGGTGGACGGCCTGCGCGAGCGGGCCGCCGCCGGACCGGACTCCTGGGAGCCCGTCCCCGTCCCGCTCCCCACCTACGTGACCGCCCCGGTCGCCCCCCGCACCACCCGCGGCCTCGACCTCGGCGCCCCCGGCACCTGGAACTCCGGCCGCCCCGCCGAGTCCGCCCACACCCCCCTCTTCGACCAGTACGACGAGTCCGCCGCCAACCCCCGCCCCCGCGCCGCCAACGAGTAGTCCGCCCCCTGGCACCCCGCCCCACCAGCAGGGGCTGGTCACGGGCCCCCTCGAAAAGGTGCTAGAGTTTCTTCTCGTTGGGGCTGTGGCGCAGTCCGGTAGCGCACCTCGTTCGCATCGAGGGGGTCAGGGGTTCGAATCCCCTCAGCTCCACCCAACGAAAGGCCCGTCCAGTCGGACGGGCCTTTCGCGTGCTCCGGGCCCACTCGGTGGTGGGCCTGACCGGGGGTCAGCCGGGTGGCGGCTGACGGTGCCTCAGGGGCGGTAGGCGGGCAGGCCGGGGGTGGCGGCGGTGGGCTTGGGGGCCGCGGAGCCGTCGGCGGGCAGGGTCACGATGCCGTTGGGCGTGCGGGCGGCCAGCTGCTTGCCGTCGGGGGACCAGGCGGGCTCGGTGTAGTCGGTGGTGGCGTTCGGGGTGAGGTCCTTGACGGTCGGCTTGTCGGTCCCGCGCTGCCACTCGAAGAGGTGGTCGTGGCCGCCCACCGAGCGGACGAAGACGACGCTGAGCTCGTCGGGGCCGAGGGCCGGCTGGGAGCCCTGGGTGAGCTCGCCGCCCTGCTGGCGCAGGTAGTCGTCGCGGATGTAGACCTTGCCGTCGCCGGTGTTGGCGTAGACGGCGGCGCCGACCTTGCCGCTCGCGTTCGGCCAGACGTTGCCGGTCTGCGGGAGCGGGGTCGGGTTGTCGTCGGCCTCGCGGTACAGGCTCAGCGGGGCGGGGGTGGAGTTGCTGCCGTTGGCGGGCACGGCCACCAGGCGGGTGGCGCCGCCCTGGTCGACGACGAAGAACAGGTTGTTCTTGACCGGGACGTGGTTGACGGTGTCCTCGTGGGTCACCTGCCAGGTCGGGTGGGACCAGGTCTGGCCGCCCGGGTTCTTGGCGGCCACCACCTTGCCGGTGCCGTCGGGGTTGCTCACCACCAGGTTGCCGGCACCGTCGATGAAGGCGGCCTTGCTGCCGTCCGGGGACCAGGCGAGGTCGCGGACGGCGGTGTGGAAGTCCACGGTGCTGTTGTCCAGCAGGACCTGCGAGGTGCCGTTGCTGACCGTCAGGTGCGGGACGCCGGTGCCGTGCGCGGGCACCGGGGCGGGGGACTTGCCGGGCGTGCCGGAGTGGCCGGCGCTCGGCGTGGCGCTGCCCGGCACGGCGCTGCCCGCGGCGGTGGGGCCGGAGGCGGTGGCGGTGGCGCCCGGCGCCGGGACCTCGGGCCCGCAGGCGGAGAGCAGCAGGGCGGAGCCGACGCCCAGTGCGGCGGTGAGGGCGACGGCAGCGGCGGAACCGCGGCGACGACGAGCGGCCATGGGACTTCCCCCCGGAAGAGCTGGTGGTTTGTGACCATCAGCATTCCCGTGGGAGGTCCGTGAACGGTCGGTCGGCCGTCACGGTCGTGCAACAGCCGGACCGCGTCTCACAGGCCCAGCGACCGGGCCCGCAGTGCGGCCTGCTCGAGCAGTCGGTGGATGTCGGACTGCCGGGTGCTGGGCCGGTCGTTGTACTCGTCCGGCGAGCTGACGGGCCGTCCGGTCGCGTGGAGCACCTCCATCACCTGCACCCGGGCGGTCTGCACGGTGCTGGGGGAGCCGTAGCCGTGGGCCAGTACGGCGGCCTGCGCGCCGAGCAGGCAGACCCGCCCGGCCTGGTCCCACATCGCGCCCTGCAACCAGCCGTGCTGGGTGAGGAAGCGGGAGGTGAGGCGCAGGTGCTGGGCGGCGCTGACCGGGAGCGGACGGGCCGGCCGGCGGGTCAGGCGGTCCCACAGGGTGCGCCCGGGGAGCGGGTACTCGGCGTTCCAGGGCTGCAGGGTGCGGCCGTACGGGCAGACGTACGGCGCGGGCCGGCGCGCGGGGTCGGGCAGCGAGGCGAGGTAGGCCTCGATCTCGGCGACCAGCCCGGAGTCGTCCGCGCTGATCGTGAGCGGGCGACGGGTGAGCGGGCGGCGGTTGAGCAGGGCGGGCTCGGGCCGGGTGGGCGGGGACGGCAGGGTTAAGCGCACGGCAGGCTCCTCTGTCCGGAATGTGCCGTTTCATCCTCCTTTCGCGAAGGTGCGCAGGCGCGGAACCCTGAGTCGAGGGCGTGTCGACGTCAGCCTGAAGTCGGAGACGGATGCTCCCCGAGAGGGGGGAAGGGTTCCTGCGGCGGAGGGACGCGGTGGGCGGGGCGGGCGCGGAGCATGGGAGACGTCCCACCTTCGTCGCCGAGAGGAAGCCCGCCCATGTCGCTCAGGAGCAGCACCGTCGCCGGGGTCACTGTGACCGCCCTCGGTATGGGAGCCCTGGGCTTCACGCTCGCGCCCGCCGTCGACGACCTGTTCGGGCACCGGCACGTGGTGGACGCCGGCTACGCCTCGGGCGCGCAGGCCAAGGCCGCCCGCGCCTCGGTGCCGGGCTGGCTGCCGGACGGCGCGACCGAGATCAAGTACCGGATGGCCACCGCCGGCGGCGAGCGCCTGCTCCGCGCCCACCTGCCCGGCGGCGGCCTGCCGGCCGGCTGCACCGGCGCCGCCGCGCAGCCCGCCGCCGCCCGGCCCCACCCCGCCAAGCTCACCGCCGCCTGGTTCCCCGCCGAGGCCGGCCACCGGCTCACCGCCACCTGCGGGCACTACCAGGTGGTGATCGACGGCGACCAGCTCTACGCCTGGCAGAGCCGCTGAGCGCCAGGTCGCGGGGGCGCTGGGAACGGATCCGGCGAGCTCAGAGCGCCTCGAACGCGGCCACCGCCGCTCGCAGTTCGGCGGCCGGGTCGCCCGCGTGGTAGCGGTACTCGCTCGGCTCGATGCCGTCCAGGAACTCCTGGTAGCGCACGGCGTAGGCGAGGTGGGCGAGCGGGGCGGCCAGTCGCAGGGCCCGGGCCGGGTCGCTGCCGGGAACCAGGGTGCGCCAGGCCTCGCTCCACAACTCGGCGGCCTGGGACCAGCGTTCCTCGGAGGTGAAGTCCGCGGGGCGCAGCCCGTCGATCGCCGGATGCCCGTAGTAGCTGTCGGCGAAGTCCACCAGCACGGTGCCCTGGCCGGCCGAGCGCCAGTTGCCGGGGTGGAAGTCGCCGTGCAGCACCGTGGCCGGCAGTCCGCAGGACTCCAACTGCTCGATCAATGCAGGAAGCTGATCATTCATCAGATGAGCTCGGCGCAGCTCGTCCGCGGTCAGCTCGGCGCCCGCCTCGCCGTCCAGCAGCAGCTTCACGCCCGGCAGCAGGGCGCGCGGCGAGCGGTCCGGCAGGCCGGCCGGCGCCCCACCCGGGTAGCTCGCGGCCAGCGCGGCCTGGGCCCGGGCAAGGCGCGGCACGGTGGCCGCGATCACCTCCGCCGACGGCCCCCAGCAGTCCTCGCCCGGCACGTGGTCCAGCAGCAGCCAGCGCCGCTCGGCCTCGGCCCCCAGCACGGTCGGCGCGAAGCCCGGATCCACCGAGTCGACCAGGCCGATCACCGCCGCCTCGTCCACCGCGAAGCCGCGCCCCGTCTTCAGCCAGACCGGGCCGGTGGCGGTGGGCAGCCGGAAGAGCCCGGCCAGGTTCCAGGTCTTCACCTGCGTCACCGGGCCGACCACCGGGCGTCCGGCCGCCGCGAGCTCCCGTTCCGCCCAGTCGAGCGCCGCCCGCACCCCCGTCGCGGTGGCGTACTCGGCGCGCAGCGGGTGCGGGCGCAGCGCGGCGAGCTCCGCCTCGGTGGCCGCCCGCAGTCCGGTCACCTGGCCGGGGTCGGCCAGCGCCTCTGCGTGGTACGAGACGAGCCCGCCCTGTCCGCCGTCCCCGCCCTCGACGTCCAGCACGCGCAGCACCACGGTCGGCACCCCCAGCGCCGCCGCCAGGTGCTCGTTCACCGGCTCGACGTCGTGCCAGCGCGGCCGCCCGACCGGGAACGGGCCGAGCACCCCGAGCTCCCGCTCGCGGTGGGACACGAAAACCTGGGCCGTACGATCAGATCCATTGTTCACCGGGGCAGTCTGAGGGTTGATCAGCAGGCTGGCGAGCGATTTTCGGACGGGGGCGCGCATGACGGGCATACGGCTATCCGCAGCGGGCAAGCGGTACGGGCGCGCGGCGCCGTGGGTGCTGCGCGAGGTGGACCTGACGCTCGAGCCCGGCGCGCTGGTGCGGATCGAGGGGGCGAACGGCAGCGGCAAGTCCACGCTGCTCAAGCTGCTCGCCGGGATCGAACCGCCGAGCCGCGGCCGGGTCGAGGCCCCCGGCCGCCGGGCCTACGTGCCCGAACGCTTCCCGCCCGCGCTGCCCTTCGACGCGGTCGGCTACCTGCGCCGGCTCGGCCGGGTACACGGGCTCGGCAAGGCGGCGGCGGCCGAGCGCGCCGACTTCTGGCTGGACCGGTTCGGCATCGCCGACCGCGCCGGGACCCCACTGAGCCGGCTCTCCAAAGGCACCTGCCAGAAGGTCGCGGTGGCCCAGGCGCTGCTCGCCGAGGCCGATCTGCTGCTGCTCGACGAGGCCTGGACCGGGCTCGACCAGGAGGCCCGGGCACTGCTGGACGAGGAGGCGGTGGAACGGGCCGGGAAGGGCGGCACGGTGCTCTTCGTGGACCACGACCCGCATCGGCTGGCCGGGCTGACCACGGCTTCCTACCGGGTCGTGGGTGCGAGTCTGACCGAGCTTCCACCGGCGGAACTCGGCGGGCCGGACAGGGATCCGATGGTCATCCAACTGCGCGCGACCCGACTGCCCGAGCAACTCCCCGGCGCGCCCAGCCGCACCCCGCAGCCGGACGGCACCGTGCTGCTGCAGGTCTCCGCCCGGCACTCGGACGCGCTGCTGCGCCGGCTGCTGGCCGGCGGTGCGCACATCCTGCGGGTCCAGCCCGAGTCGGGGGCGCCCCGATGAGCGCCCTGGTCCGCTACCAGCTCGAGCTGCTGCTGCGCTCGCAACGCTGGCTGCCGCCGTTCCTCGGCTACCTGCTGCTCCTGGTCACCGGCATCACGATGGGCAACCCGCTGCTCGACAGCCTCGGCTTCGCCGCCGCCGTGCTGGTCCCCGTCAGCGCCTGGTACGTGCGCTCCGCGCTCACCGCCGATCCGGCGCCGGCGCGTGCCGTGCTGGTGGCGGCGAGTGGCCCGGTCCGGGTCCAACTGGCCTCGTTGGCAGCTGCGGTGATCGCCGGGCTGACCCTGGCGGTACTCAGCGTGGCGGGCATCTGGCTGGCCAGTGGGCACACCACCAACGACCCGCACCGGGAGGTGTCCGCAGCCGCGGCCGCCTTCGCCGGGCTGCTCGGCATGGTGGCCTGCGTGCTGACCGGCCTGGCGGTGGGCGTGCTGTGCAACCGTCCGGTGCTGCTGCGCGGCGGCTACGGGATCCTCGGCACGCTCGGGCTCTCGGTCCTGGTGCTGGTGGTCGGCGGCTCGCCCGCCAACCTCGCGATACGGGCGCTGGTGACCGGCTCCCGGGAGGTCCGGGTGGAGCTTCCGTGGCTCGCGCTGCTCGGCGCATTGCTGCTGGCGGCGTTGTTGGCGGCGGCCTCGGCTGCCGTGGCCCGGCGGCGCACGGAGTAGCAGCTGAGCGATAGGAACCCGTCGATCAACACGATCGGCGGGCTCTTCGCCGTGCCCGGGCTCGCTGTGCCCGGACTCGCCGTGCCCGGGCTCGCTGTGCCCGGACTCGCCGTGCCGGGGCCCGCCATGCCCGGGCTCACTGTGCCGGGGCCCGCCGTGCTCAAATCGCCGATCATCTACAGGTTGACAGTCCAAAAGTGGATCACTAGCGTAATTAATCATCGAGATTCCGACGATCTAAAGCTAGACAACCTGGGGGCTCAGCCATGTCCACCGCACCCGCCGTCGCCCAAGCCACCGCCGCGCCACCCGCCGAGGCCAGGTCCACCGGCCGCTGGTGGACGCTCGGCATCGTCTCCATCGCCACCTTCATGCTGATGCTCGACCTGACCGTGGTGAACGTCGCGCTGCCCGACCTGCGGACCTCGCTGCACGCCGACTTCTCCGCCCTGCAGTGGGTGCTCGACGCCTATGCGCTGACCCTCGCCGCGTTCCTGCTCACCGGCGGCTCGCTGGCCGACCGTCTCGGCCGCAAGCGGGTCTACACCGCGGGCTTCGCGCTGTTCACCGCCGCCTCGCTGGCCTGCGGCGCGGCCTCCGGGATCCTGGCGCTGAACATCGCGCGCGGTGTGCAGGGCGTCGGCGCGGCGGTGCTCTTCGCGGTCGGCCCGGCACTGATCGGCCAGGAGTTCCGCGGCAAGGACCGGGGTCTGGCCTTCGGTGTCTTCGGCGGGGTCTCCGGCCTGGCGATCGCCTTCGGCCCGCTGATCGGCGGCGCGCTCACCGACGGGATCGGCTGGCGCTGGATCTTCCTGGTCAATGTGCCGATCGGCCTGCTCGCGATGGTGCTCGGCGTGCTGCGGATCGGCGAGTCCCGCGACCCGGCCGCGCACCGGGTGGACTGGGCCGGCCTGCTGGTCTTCTCGGCCGCGCTCACCCTGCTGGTGCTGGCCTTCCTGCGCGGCGAGGCGCAGGGCTGGACCAGCGGGCCGATCCTGGGCATGTTCGGCGCCGCCATCGTGCTGCTCGCCGTCTTCGTGCAGATCGAGCGCAGTCTCGGCGAAGCCGCCATGCTCGACCTCGCCCTGTTCCGCAACCTCACCTTCAACGGGATCTCGGCGGCCACCCTGCTGGCCAACGCGGCCGGCATGTCGGCGATCTTCCTTCAGGTCTCGTACATGCAGAACGTGCTGGGCTACTCGCCGCTCGCCACCGGGCTGCGCTTCCTGCCGCTCACCCTGACCCTGTTCGTCGCGGCCGCCGTCACCGGCAGCCTGACCGTCAAGCTGCCGCCCCGGCTGCTGGTCGGCACCGCCATCGCCCTGATCTCGGGCGGGCTCTTCCTGGTCACCCTGGTGCAGCCGAGCAGCGGCTGGACCGCGCTGCTGCCGAGCATGCTGGCCACCGGCCTGGGGATGGGCATGTTCAACCCGCCGCGCGCCTCGCTGTCGATCGGGGTGGCCGAGCCGGCCAAGGCGGGCATGGCGGCCGGGATCGGCGAGACCTTCCAGCAGGTGGGCATCGCGATCGGGATCGCCGGGTTCGGCGCGCTCTTCCAGCACCGGGTGACGAACGCCTTCGCCACCTCCACGGCCGGTGCCCAGCTCGGCCCGCAGGCCCGGGAGGCCGGCCAGGCGGTGGCCGCCGGTGCCGGCAACGAGCTCGCCGGCAGGCTGCCCGACCCGCTGGGCGGTGCGGTGCGCGCCGCCGCCCGGGAGGCCTTCGTGCACGGGCTGACCGATGTGCTGATCGGCTGTGGCGCGGTGGCCGCGCTCGGCGCCGTGGCCGGGTTCCTCCTGATCCGCACCCGCGACCTGCACGAGAGCGCGCTGGCGGGCGCCGAGCTGGGCGGTCACTGAGCAGGCCGGTCGCTGAGCCGCCAGGTCACTGAGCCGGCCGGTCGCTGAGCCGCCAGGTCACTGAGCCGGTCGGTCGCTGAGCCGCCCGGACCGGTTCGACGGGAACGCTCGGGTTCCGCAGGGTCGGTATCGCCGATAATGGATGTCCCGACGGATGGGAGACCCCTCGATGACCCTGCGCCGCGACTTCCCGCTGGCCGACCACACCGGCGTGCTGCTCTTCAAGGCCGGGATGCTGATCCAGGAAGAGGCCGACCTGGCCCTGCAGGCCGCCGGGTTCAAGCTGCGCGACTTCCTGGTGCTGGCCGCGCTGGCCGGCGGCGCCGAGCTCTCCCAGCAGGACCTCAGCCAGTTGATCAACCTCGACCCGACCACCGTGGTCGCACTGATCGACGAGCTGGAGCGGGCCGGGCACGTCGAGCGGCGGCGCAACCCGGCCGACCGGCGCCGGTACATCCTGCGGCTGACCGACGAGGGGCGGGCCGCGCTGGTGGAGGCCGAGCAGGTGGCGGAGGAGGCCGAGCGGGCCTTCTTCGCCCGCCTGCCCGCCGGCAGCCGCGAGCAGCTGCACGAGATGCTCGGCGGCCTGCTGGCGCACCGCTGGCCGGACGCGGTCTGCACCTGAGCGACCGGGCGGCCGGGGCCGACAGGCAAAAACGGACACACCGCCGTAGATGATGGATAAATATGTCAAACCATCACTACGGTGGCGTCAGTACGCCCGTCGAGATCGGTGAGAGAGGCCTCAGCCCCCCTGACGTCGCGAGCCCCCTGACGTCGCGCCAGACAGGAGCAGCGGTCCGCCCATGGCCACACCCTCCGCCGTCGCGACCGCCCGGCGCGAACCCGCGCCGCGGCGCCCCGGGTCCGGCCGCAACACCGAACTGGTCCTGGTCCTCGGCGCGGTGGCGATCGCGGTCTTCGGCTACGTCGAGGTCGGCGTCAACATCGACGGCCAGGCCCCGCCGGACGCCGCGGGCTACGGCGCGGCGCTGGGCGCGCTGGCGCTGTTCACGCACGGGGTGATCCGCTGGAAGGCCAGATACGCCGACCCCCTGCTGCTGCCGATCGCGGTGCTGCTCAACGGCGTCGGACTGGTCGTCATCTACCGCCTGGACCGGGCCACCGGCAGGAACCACGCGGCGCCCACCCAACTGCTCTGGTCCACCCTGGGGGTGGCGCTGTGCGTGGCCGTGGTGCTGCTGCTGCGCGACCACAAGATCCTGCAGCGCTACGCCTACCTCGGCGCCCTGGGCGCCCTGGTGCTGCTGGTCCTGCCGATCTTCTTCCCGCCGGTGTACGGCTCGCGGATCTGGGTCACCGTCGGCCCGCTCTCCTTCCAGCCGGGCGAGTTCGCCAAGATCCTGCTCGCCGTCTTCTTCGCCGCCTACCTGGCCGTGCACCGCGACTCGCTGGCCCTGACCGGCCGTCGGATCTGGCGCTGGGAGCTGCCGCGCGGCCGGGTGATCGGCCCGGTGCTGCTGATCTGGGTGGCCTTCGTCGGCGTCCTGGTCCTGGAGACCGACCTCGGCACCTCGCTGCTCTTCTTCGGCCTCTTCGTGGTGATGCTCTACGTGGCCACCGCGCGCAGCGGCTGGATCGCCATCGGCCTGCTGCTCGCCTCGGCCGCCGCCGTGACGGTCGGCTGGCTCTCGCCGCACGTGCACAGCCGGGTGCAGGACTGGTTGCACCCGCTCGGCTCGATCGCCGCGGGCCAGGGCGCCAACCAGATCGCCCAGTCGCTCTTCGCCTTCGCCTGGGGCGGGCTGCTCGGCGAGGGCCTGGGCAACGGGCACTCGATCCTGATCGGGTTCGCCGCCAAGTCCGACTTCATCCTGGCCACCATCGGCGAGGAACTCGGACTGGTCGGCCTGCTCGCCGTCTTCCTGCTCTACGCCCTGCTGGTCGGGCGCGGCATCCGCACCGGGATCGCGCTGACCGATCCGTTCGGGCGGCTGCTGGCGATCGGGCTGGCCGCGCTGATCGCGATCCAGGTCTTCGTGGTGGCCGGCGGAGTGCTCGACCTGATCCCGCTGACCGGCCTGACCCTGCCGTTCATCGCCCAGGGCGGCTCCTCGGTGGTGACCAACTGGATCATCGTCGCGCTGCTGGTGCGGATGAGCGACATCGCCCGCCGCCCGCCGCTGCCCGCCAGGGAGGCCTGATGGCCCGCGACCCGCAGCGCCCCGGCATCTCCACCACCGGCCGCCGGGCCGGCACCTTCTGCCTGGTGCTCACCGTCGCGCTGGCCGCCCAGGCCACCCGGGTGCAGTTCTTCAACGCCGAGACCTACAACGACAACCCCGCCAACCAGCGCACGACCATCCAGCGCTACGCCCAGCCGCGCGGCAACCTGCTGGTCGGCGCCGACCCGGTCACCGGCTCGACCGCCACCGGCGGGCGCTACGACTACAAACGCACGTACACCGAGGGCCCGCAGTACGCCGCCGTCACCGGCTTCTCCTCGCAGATCTTCGGCAACACCCAACTGGAGGGCACCGAGGACGCGTTGCTCACCGGCACGGACAACCGGCTGGCCGGCTGGGCGCTCTGGGACGCGATCAGCCGCAAGCAGAGCCCCGGCGGCGACGTCTACACCACCATCAGCAAGGCCGCGCAGCAGGCCGCGGTGCAGGGGCTGGGCAACCAGAAGGGCGCGGTGGCCGCGATCGAGCCCGGCACCGGCCGGATCCTCGCGCTGGCCAGCACCCCCAGCTACGACCCCGGCAGCTTCGCCGGCTCCGCCGCGGCCGACCAGGAGGCCTGGAACAAGCTGCAGGCCGACAGCAACCAGCCGATGCTCAACCGCGCACTGCGCCAGACCTACCCGCCCGGCTCCACCTTCAAGGTGGTCACCGCGGCGGCCGCGCTGGCGAACGGCGTGGTCACCGACATCAACGCACCCACCGGTGCGCCCTACCCGTACGTCCTGCCGGGCACCACCACCGAACTGGTCAACGACACCAGCTCCTGCGACCAGCCGAACCTCGACCTGGACACCGCGATGACCCTGTCCTGCAACAGCGTCCTGGGCTACCTCGGGGTGCAGACCGGGCTGGACAAGATGGTGTCGATGGCGCAGAAGTTCGGCTTCAACGACGCCAGGCTGGACATCCCGGTCCGCGCCGCCCGCAGCAACTTCGACACCAGCATGAACCAGTCGCAGGTCGCGCTCTCCTCGATCGGCCAGTTCGACACCGCCGCCACACCACTGGTGATGGCCATGGTCGCGGCCGGCGTGGCCAACAACGGCACGGTGATGTATCCCCAGCTTGTGGACAAGTTGACCAAGTCCGACGGCAGCACGATCCAGCTGATGAAGCCGCACCCCTACCAGCAGGCGATGAGCCCGGCGGTGGCCGGCCAGGTCCAGCAGCTGATGACGGACGTGGTGCAGAACGGCACCGGGCGCAACGCCCGGATCGCCGGCGCCACGGTCGGCGGCAAGACCGGCACCGCCCAGCACGGGGTCGACAACTCCGGTGTGCCGTACGCCTGGTTCATCTCCTGGGCCAGGCCCACCGGCTCCACGGACGTTCCGCCGGTGGCGGTGGCGGTGGTGATCGCGGACAGCGAGGCGACCGATGTGACCGGCGGGGGACTCGCCGCGCCGATCGCCAAGTCGGTGATGCAGGCGGTCCTGGGTGGGAACGGGTGAGCGAGCTGCCCGGTGGGCGCGGGCATAACCCATGGATCACGTTTGTGACTAGCCCCCCCGGGCTGAGGACAGCGGATGCCTCGCCGCCCTAACCTTCCACCATGGTGACCACCCGTTCGTCCGGAGCGCCCCGCGCCCGCGGCCGGTTCGGCGTTCGGCGAGGGGCACAGACCTCCACCGGCGCGGCCGTGCGGCATCCCGGCGCCCATCCGACCGGGCACCGTGCGCCGTCGCCTGCCACTGACGGACTGTCCGTAGACGGACAGGTCGACGGTGGGCCGCTCCCTGACGCGGCAGATGCCGACGCGGCAGATGCCGACGCAGCACATGCCGATGCAGTGCTTGCCGGCGCAGCACTCGGCGGCGCACCTGGTGTGCCGCAGCCGAGACCGAAGCAGTCGCAGTCGTCGACCCTGGACGACTCCCGGTGGGCCCGGCTCACGGCCCGGGCCGCCGCGCTCGGCGGACGTCGCGTCATCCACCTGCTCGGCTGCCTGATCGCGGCCGGCTGGGCGGCGGCCTTCCCGCTGGTTTCCAACCTGGCCAACCAGAAGCTCTGGGGGCAGGTCGCGGCCCCCGCCTACCTGCTGGCCGGGATCGCGGTGATCAGCCTGCCGCGCCGCTACGCCGGACGGGTGGCCGCCTGCATCGCGCTGCTCGGCGCCGTGCTGCTGCCGCTCGGGGTGCTGGCCGCGCAGGGCCGCCACCAGTCCGAAGTGATGGTGGTCGAACGATCCGCCCAACTGCTGCTGCACACCGGCACGCCGTACCTGCCCGACCCGTCCAAGGTCACCGACTTCAACCCCTACCTGCCCGCCATGACGCTCTTCGGGCTGCCCCGGGCGGTGCTGGGCTCGGGCAACCCGGTCACCCTGGTGCTCGGGGACGCGCGGATCTGGTTCGCCCTCACCTTCCTGGGCTGTCTGACCATCAGCTGGCGCCTGCTCAGGCCCAGCCGCGAACTGTCCCCGCTGCTGCCGCTCGGCATCCTCACCGGCTCGCCGCTGATCGCGTTGACGCTGGCCGTCGGCGGGGTCGACCTGCCGCTGATCGGCGTCTGCTGCCTGGCCATGGCGCTGGCCGCCCGGGACCGCACCATCGCCGCCGGACTGGTGCTGGCGCTGGCCTGCACCCTGAAGTGGACGGCCTGGCCGGCGCTGCCGGTGGCCGTGCTGCTGCTCTGGCGGCTGTACGGGCGGCGCCCGGCCGCGCGAGCCGCGCTGACGGCGCTGCTGGTGGGCAGCGCGGTGATCCTGCCGTACGCGCTGACCCGGGCGCAGGACCTCAAGGAGCAGGTGATCCGCTTCCCGCTCGGCCTGGCCGCCGTACGCACCCCCGCCGGCAGTCCGCTGCCCGGCAAGGTGCTGGCCGACCTCGGCCCGACCGGGCACACCGTCTCGATCGTGCTGATGGTGCTGGGCGGGGTGGCGGTGGCGGGTTGGCTGGTGCTGCGCCCGCCGGCCACGGCGGTGGCCGCCGCCGACCTGCTGGCCGCCGGCCTGACGGTGGCCTTCATGCTGGCGCCGGCCGGGCGGTTCGGGTACCTCGCGCTGCCCGTGGTGCTGGCGATCTGGCCACGGCTGGCGGCCCGGACCTGGAGCGGGCGGACGGCGCGCGGCCCCCGTACGGTGGAGAGCGAGAGGGTCGGCGCCACCCGCTGAACGGTGGCTGACGGTCCGTAGGGGAGCATGGGGGCGGTCCCGATCGACGTCCCAGGACGACCCGCACCGCAGGAGGTTTCCCGAATGACCGAGCAGCAGTCCCCCGATGGGCAGCGGGGGAAGGGGCGGCGTCGGTTCCTCGGGCTGGCCGGCGGTGCCGCCGCGGGGATGGGACTGGCGGCCTGCGGCTCCTCGGGCAGCTCCGCGAGCGGGTCCGGCTCGGCCGGCGCGTCCAGCGCCAACCGGCCAGCGGCGGGCGCGGGCAGTGCGACGGGCAACGGCACCACCTCGCCGAACCCGCCGCGGGAGAACGACCGCCCCGGCAACCCCGACTGGCGGATCGGCAGCGCCGGGCCCGACCGGGCCATCGAGGGCTGGGCGGACCGGGTCAGCGTGCTGCCCGGCGAGAGCTTCGGCCTGCACGTCTCGACCACCGCGCCCGGCTTCAAGGTGACGGCCTATCGCATGGGCTGGTACGGCGGGGCCCGCGGCCGTCAGGTCTGGCAGTCCGACCACCTGCCGGGCACCAAGCAGCCGGCCGCCACGGTGGACAAGACGACCCGGATGGTGGCGACCAACTGGCCGAAGACCACCACCGTGCCCACCACCGGCTGGCCCGAGGGCAGCTACCTGCTGCGGCTGGACGCGGACGGCGGCGCCGGGCAGCGGTACGTGCCGGTCACCGTCCGGTCGGCGAGCACGGCGGGCAAGGTGGTGGTGGTCAACGCCGTGGCCACCTGGCAGGCGTACAACGAGTGGGGCGGCTACAACCTCTACAACGGGCCGACCGGCGGCTACCCGACCCGCTCGCTGGTGGCCTCCTTCGACCGGCCCTACCAGTACGCGGACGGCGCGGGCCTCTTCCTGGTCTACGAGGCCCCGCTGATCGCGCTGGCCGAGAAGCTCGGCCTGCCGCTCGCCTACACCACCAGCACCGACCTGGCCGCCGCCCCGGACCTGCTCAAGGGCGCGACCGCCGTGCTCTCGCCGGGGCACGACGAGTACTGGTCGCAGGAGCAGCGGGCGCACGTCACCGCCGCCCGCGACGCCGGGACGAATGTGGCGATCCTCGGCGCCAACTGCTGCTACCGGCGGGTGCGGTACGAGCCCTCGCCGACCGGTCCGGACCGGCAGGTGGTCTGCTACAAGACCTCGTACCAGGACGATCCGGGCTTCAAGGCGGGCAAGCCGCCGACCAACGACTTCCGGGCCCAGCCGCAGGCCGACCCGGAGAGCTCGCTGCTCGGGGTGATCTACGACGGGTACCCGGTGGACGCGCCGTACGTGGTGACCAACCCCGGGCACTGGCTCTTCGCCGGGACCGGCGCCAAGGCGGGCGACAGCTTCGCGCACCTGGTCGGCGTCGAGTACGACCGGGTCAACACGAGCTTCAACACTCCGCGCCCGATCGAGATCCTGGCCCACTCCCCGGTGGTCTGCGAGGGGCGCAAGAGCTTCAGCGACACCGCGTTCTACGCCGCCCCGAGCGGGGCCGGGGTCTTCGCCAGCGGGACCATGCGCTGGGTGGAGGCGCTGGACGCCACGGGTGACGGCAGTTCAGGAGCCGACCACTCGATGGACGCCAAGGCCGGGGCGCTGACCCAGAAGGTGACCGAGAACCTGCTCACCGCCTTCGCGGCGGGGCCGGCGGGGAAGGCGCACCCGCCGCAGGACAACGTGGCGGCGGTGTACGGGGGGAAGCGGTGACGGGGGTGCGGTGACAGGGTCGCGGTGACGGATTCGCGATGACAGCTGACAGATAGTGAAATCTGTCAGCTGTCATCGCGAATCGCGTATCCGTCACCATGCGGCTGTCACCGCGCAACTGTCATCGCGCAGCTGCCACGGCGAATCGCGATTCCGTCACCGCACCGCGAGCCTCCGTCAGCCCCCGTTGCCCACCTTCAGCACCTCGGCCACCGCCGGCGCGGCCGTTTCCGCGCCGAAGTTCCCCGACAGCACCTCGGCGCAGACCGCAAGGTTGTCCCGGTAGCCGGTGAACCAGCTGTTGGGCGTTGCGTTCGGGCTGGTCTCCGCCGTGCCGGTCTTGCCACCGAACATGGTTCCGCTGATCCCGCCCATCGCGGGAGTGGCGGTGCCCTCCGGGTCGGTGACCACGCTGTGCATCATCGCGCGCAGCTTGGCCAGCACGTCCGGCGACAGCTGCCGGGCGGCCGTCACCTGCTGCTGACCGTCCACCAGGACCGGCATCTTGAACTGGCCGCTCTCCACGGTCGCCGCCACCGAGGCCATGACCAGCGGGTTCATCGTCACCCTGCCCTGGCCCATGTACTCGCCGGCCGTCTCGTCCTTGCTCTGGCCGGGGCCGGGGACCACGCCGTCGGAGGTGGTGACGCCCGGCGCGATCTTCCACGGCGTGCCGATCCCGAAGACCTCCTGGGCGGTCTTGGCCAGCTGTCCGCTCTGCAGCGAGGCCAGCCCCTGCTTGATGAAGGCGGTGTTGCAGGAGATCGTGAAGTCCTGCATGAACGTGTTGTTCGGCTTCTCGTCCTGGAAGTCGTTCTTGTACGTCGTCCCGGTGGTGATGCTGGCCGGGCAGGGCATGGTGGCGTTGGGGTCGACCCCGGCCTCCAGCAGCGCCGTGGCCGTGATGATCTTCATCGTGGAGCCGGGAGCGGTCTTGCCGAGCAGCGCGGTGCTGAAGCCGGTGGCCGGAGCGTTGGCCACCGCCAGGATGTGCCCGGTGCTCGGCTCGATGGCCACCAGCCCGGCGCCCTTGTTGGCCTTGGCGTTCCCGTCGTTGACCGCCTTCTCGGCGGCCGCCTGCAGGCCCGCGTCGATGGTCAGCTTGAACGGCTTGCCCGGCTTCGGGTCGATCACGGTGAACACCGGCTCGGGCTTGTTCTTGCCCGCGTCGTCGGTGATCACCACGCCGGTCCCGGCGTCGGCGGGGTCACCGGCGCTGGAGGCCTGCTGGAGGGTCTTGACGATCTGGTCCAGCGAGTGGAAGTTCGCCAGCGACTGCCCGTTGCGGTCGGTGACCTTGGTCGGCGGGTTGAAGACCGGCTGGGTGGTGATCGTCTCGCCCGGGCCGAGGTGCGGGTGGATCACCGTCGGCGCCCAGTGCACGGCGGCCTTGCCGTCGCTCATCTTCACCATGCCCAGGTACCCGGTGTACTGCCAGATGTTGGTGGTGTTGGCGAACTCGACCTTGGACTTGTAGCTCAGCAGCACCTGGCTGGCCGGCGCCGGGGAGGCGGACGGCGCGGCCGAGGCAGCGGCGGAGCTCCCGGCCGAGGCGGACGCGGCGGCCGACGGCGAGGCCGCAGCCGCCCCCGAGGGCCCGGCGGTGGCCGAGGCGAAGGCGGCGGGCGTGGCCGGACCGCCCGCGGTGAGGGTCACCGCGCTCGGCTTGACCTTGTCCTTGAACGCGTTGAGCGCCGTCAGGGAGCCCTGCGGGTCGTCGGTCAGCTTGCTGGCGGCGTCCAGGTCGCCCTTGCTCCAGGCGTCCAGGAAGTCCTTGGCGCCGGTGGCGGCGAGTTCGGCCGAGGGCGACTCGGCGACCACGGTCCGGACCTTCGGCGCGGCCGGGCCCTTCTTGTCGTCCGACCCGACCAGTGAGTACGCCCCGTACCCGCCGGCTGCCAACATGGCGACCGCGACGGCACTGATGACGGCGGCCTTGGCGCCCTGACGCATGGTGATGCTCCCCCTGCTGACGACTGACGGGACAGCCCAGCCTAAGCCGCCTCGAACAGTGCGCCCACGAAACGGCGCCCCTCGTGACAGAGCTGGTACACGAGGGGCGTCGCCTGCCGGGTGCCGTCAGATCCAGCTGACGAACCACATCCTGGCCCGCCAGTCCGTCATCGGGATCACCTGGCCGGTGTACAGCGGGTAGAAGTACAGGAAGTTCCAGACGATCACCAGCACCAGCACCCCGGCCGCCGCGCCGCCCACCAGGCGTCGCTCGTAGCTCGCGGTGGCGGGCCCGATCAGTGCTCCGACCAGAATGGTCACCGCCAGCACCAGGAACGGGACGAAGGCGACCGCGTAGAACAGGAAGATGGTCCGCTGCTGGTACTCGAACCAGGGCAGCAGCCCGGCGCCGAGACCGCAGAGCACCGCGCCGGCCCGCCAGTCGCGTCGCAGCCCCCAGCGGTAGAGGCAGTACGCCAGCGCCACCACGCCCGCCCACCAGAGCAGCGGGGTGCCGATCGCCAGCACCTCCGAGGCGCACTCGTTGGCGGTGCAGCCGCTCTGCCCGAACTTGGGGGACTCGTAGTAGAAGGAGACCGGCCGCCCGACCAGCAGCCAGCTCCACGGGTTGGACTGGTACATGTGCGGGCTGTGCAGGTTGACGTTGAAGTCGTACATCTGCCGGTGGTAGTGCCAGAGCGAGCGCAGCCCCTCCGGCACCCAGGTCATGTCCACCTGGAACGGCAGCTTCACCTTGCCGAGCAGCGGCAGCGAGACGGAGTCCGAGGACAGGCCGTGCCGGCCGACCGCCCAGTCACGGCCGTAGCCGCCCTTGCCGGGCATGTTGCTGCTGGCCAGCCAGCCGGACCAGGAGGAGATGTAGACGACCACCGAGGCCAGCACGATCGAGGCGAAGGCCGGCAGCCCGTCCCGGACCAGGGTGGACCAGACCGGCCGCCTGGCCCCGGCCAGTCGGCGCGCGCCGAGGTCCCAGAAGACGGTCAGCAGCCCGAAGAAGGCCGCCACGTACATCCCGCTCCACTTGGTCGAGCAGGCCAGCCCGACGCAGACCCCGGCCGCCAGCCGGTACGGCCGCAGGCCCAGGCGCATCCGGTGGGCCGTCACGGCGTCGGGCAGCTCGCCGAGCTTGTGGGCGATCCGGGCCCGGGTGTGGTCGCGGTCCAGCAGCAGGAAGCCGAAGGCGGCCAGGATCCAGAACATCACCATCAGGTCGAGCAGCGCGGTGCGGCTCATCACGAAGTGCAGGCCGTCCACCGAGAGCAGCAGCCCGGCCACGCAGCCCAGCAGGGTGGAGCGGAACAGCCGGCGGGCGATCCGGGCCAGCATCAGGATCGAGGCGGTGCCGAGCACGGCGACCATGAACCGCCAGCCGAGCGGGTGCATCCCGAAGAGCTGCTCGCCGAAGCCGATGATCCACTTGCCGACCGGCGGGTGCACGATGAACGCCGGGTCGGTCTTGTAGGGGATCACCTGCGGGTGGCCGAGGATCTGCGAGTTGGCGGTGTCGGCCCAGTTGGTCTCGTAGCCGCCCTGCCAGAGCGCGTAGGCGTCCTTGGCGTAGTACGTCTCGTCGAAGATGATCCCGCCGGGGCTGCCCAGGTGCCAGAACCGCAGCAGGCCGCCGAAGAGGGCGACGGCGAGCGGGCCCAGCCAGCCGGACCAGCGGCAGAGCCAGGACCAGAACGCGTCGTCCAAGCGGATGCCCGCGCGCAGCAGGACGGGGGAGGGCGCGACCAGGTCCGGGGTGGCCTTGGGCCCGTCCGGCATCGGCGGTACCAGTCGATCGGCGAGCGCGGCCCGCTCGGGCGCCCGGTAGCCGTGGGCGGCCAGTTGGCGCACCCAGGCGGCGCGCGCGGGCAGGCCGGGGCGACCGCTCGCGCGCGGCGCGGGTATGGCCGGGTCGCCGGGGTCGGTCCGGTCCGGTGGACCCGATTCCCCAAGGGTCTGCACAGTGGTCTCGACCACTGTCGTCTCAGCCGCCGTCTCGCCGTTCACCCGCACATCGTAGGGGCGAGCCCTGAATGCCGAACCCCCCGCCGGAAAGCTGCCCGGTTCGCCGGAAATCTCCTCGCCCGCGGCGACCTGACAGGATGTGCGGTGTGACTGGTGTACTCGTTCTCGCAGGGACCCCCATCGGCGACGTCGCGGACGCCCCGCCGCGGCTGCTCACCGAGCTCGCCGCAGCCGACGTGATCGCGGCGGAGGACACCCGCCGACTGCGCCGGCTCACCCAGGCGCTCGGCGTCACGCCCGCGGGCCGGGTGCTCTCCTACTTCGAGGGCAACGAGGTCGGCCGCACCCCCGAACTGGTCGAGGCGCTGACCGGCGGCGCCCGGGTGCTGCTGGTCACCGACGCGGGGATGCCTTCGGTCTCCGACCCCGGTTACCGCCTGGTGGCGGCCGCCGTCACGGCCGGTATCAAGGTGACCGCCGTGCCCGGCCCGTCGGCGGTGCTCACGGCGCTGGCCCTCTCGGCGCTGCCGGTGGACCGCTTCACCTTCGAGGGCTTCCTGCCGCGCAAGACCGGGGACCGGGCCCGGGCGCTGGCCGAGATCGCCGCCGAGCCGCGCACCATGGTCTTCTTCGAGGCCCCGCACCGGATCGCCGAGACGCTGGCCGCGATGGCCCTGGCCTTCGGGGCGGACCGTCCGGCCGCCGTCTGCCGGGAGCTGACCAAGACCTACGAGGAGGTCAAGCGCGGCCCGATCGGCGAGCTGGCCGACTGGGCCGCCGACGGCGTGCGCGGCGAGATCACCGTGGTGGTGGCCGGCGCCCCGCCCGCCGCGCCGCAGCAGCACACCGCCGCCGAGCTGGCCGCCCGGGTGGCCGCCCGCGAGGAGGCGGGGGAGCGCCGCAAGGAGGCCATCGCGGCGGTCGCGGCCGAGCTGGCGCTGCCCAAGCGCGAGGTCTTCGACGCGGTGGTGGCGGCCAAGCAGAAGGCCTGAACGGAGCGGCGCCGAGCCCGCGCCGGGCAGCCCTCGCCCACCGCTTCGCACGCGCGTACGGTGGAGTGATGGAGGTTCGCCAAGGTAAAGCGGAGCCCAGATAAACCCTTGCTGAGCTGCGGTTTTGGTGCCACTTCGTACAGGGATCCCCAACTCCCGACCAAGTCTCGGCAAGCCGGGCATCGGGTCGGAGCAACTGGGCATTCCATCGGATGGAAAGACCCGGTCCGGACGAGGGTCCGGCGGGCGCTGGGAGAGCGCTATGAGTGACACGATCGGTAGCCCGATGGGTGGCACCCCGACCGGTGTGAAGCCGGCCCCGGACCGTGAGCCCACCAACCACCCCGGATCCGGCGGGACGCCCGCCGCGCACCTGCTCGGCAAGACCCGCCCGGGTGTCGACACGGTCCGGGAGGCCTACTCCTTCGCCTGCCTGAGCTGCGGGTACGGCTGGGAGCAGGCGTACGACATCGAGCACCACCGGGCCCAGGACGGCCACCTGGTGATCCAGTACCACGCCAACGGCGTCCGGGTCCCCTCCCCGCTGCTCAAGCCGACCTGCCCGGGCTGCGGCGGCCACACCGTCCGGATCATGCGCGCGGGCCGGATCGCCACCGTGGAGAGCTCCTGGCACCACGCCCCCGGCTACGCCGGCCACGCCGAGCCGGCCAACCAGGTCGAGCAGATCACCATCGAACCGTTGCCGCGCGAGCACTGGTACCAGTTCTGGCGTCCGCGGGCCGCCTGACCCGCTTGCGCCGCGGGGGCCGCCCGACCCCACCTCCCTCAGCCTGGACCAACCGGTGGGCCCGAACGAGCGTCGGGCCCACCGTCTAGGCTCTGGACCATGGCTGCCAAGGACGACGACCGCTCCACCCCGCCCCCGCTGCCGGCCCCGCTCGCGGTCGCGGTGGCCGACTCGCACACCCACCTGGACATGCAGTCCGGCACCCCGGCCGAGGCGCTGGCCAAGGCCGCCTCGGTGGGCGTGACCACCGTCGTCCAGGTCGGCTGCGACATCCCGGGCTCGCGCTGGGCCGCCGCGCTGGCCGCCGAGTTCGAGCAGGTGCACGCGGCCGTCGCGCTGCACCCCAACGAGGCGCCGCGGATCGTGCTCGGCGACCCTGACGGTTGGTCCGGGCAGCGGCGCTCGCCCGGTGGGTCGACGGCGCTGGACGAGGCGCTGGCCGAGATCGACCGGCTGGCCGCCCTGCCGCAGGTCCGCGCGGTCGGCGAGACCGGCCTCGACTACTTCCGCACCGGTCCCGAGGGCGTGGACATCCAGAAGGAGTCCTTCCGTCGGCACATCGAGATCGCCAAGCGGCACGGCAAGGCGCTGGTGATCCACGACCGGGACGCCCACGACGACGTGATCGAACTGCTGCTGGAGGAGGGCGCCCCCGAGCGGACCGTCTTCCACTGCTACTCCGGCGACGCGGCGATGGCCAAGGTCTGCGCCGAGCACGGCTGGTACCTCTCGTTCGCCGGACCGGTCACCTTCAAGGCGAACCAGCCGCTGCGCGACGCCCTCGCCGTCACCCCGCTGGACCGGGTGCTGGTGGAGACCGACGCCCCGTTCCTCACCCCGCACCCCTACCGGGGCCGGCCCAACGCGCCGTACCTGATCCCGGTCACGGTCCGCTCGATGGCCGACACCCTGGGGCTGGAGGAGTCCACGCTCGCCACCGCCATCGCGGCGAACACCGCGCGCGCCTTCGGCTACTGAGCACGCACTGCTATTGAGCACGCACTGCTACCGAGGTCGCGCTGCTACCGAGCACGCACGGCGCGCGGCTGGTAGCTCCCACCGCCACAGGGCGCCCGTATCCTTACCCGGTGAGCACCACGGACCCCACCCCTGACAGCAGCCACCTGCTCGGCGCCTCCGACATCCGGGAGCTGGCCGCCACCCTCGGGGTCCGCCCGACCAAGCAGCGCGGCCAGAACTTCGTGATCGACGCCAACACGGTCCGCCGGATCGTCCGGTCCGCCGGGGTGACGCCCGAGGACGCCGTGGTGGAGGTCGGGCCCGGGCTGGGCTCGCTCACCCTGGCGCTGCTCGAGGTGGCCGCGCACGTCACGGCCGTCGAGATCGACCCGCTGCTCGCCGAGCACCTGCCCAGCACCGTCGCCGCCCGGATGCCCGGCCGCGCCGACCGCTTCGACCTGGTGCTCAGCGATGCCATGGAGGTCACCGAGCTGCCCGGCCCGGCTCCCACCGCGCTGGTCGCCAACCTGCCGTACAACGTCGCCGTCCCGGTCCTGCTGCACATGCTGGCCACCTTCCCCAGCATCGAGCACACCCTGGTGATGGTGCAGTCCGAGGTGGCCGACCGGCTGGCCGCCAAGCCCGGCAACAAGGTCTACGGGGTGCCCTCGGTCAAGGCCAACTGGTACGCCGAGGTCAAGCGGGCCGGCGCGATCGGCCGCAACGTCTTCTGGCCGGCGCCCAACGTCGACTCCGGCCTGGTCTCGCTGATCCGCCGTCAGCCGCCGGTGACCTCGGCTTCGCGGGCCGAGGTGTTCGCCGTGGTGGACGCCGCCTTCGCCCAGCGCCGCAAGACGCTGCGCGCCGCACTCGCCGGCTGGGCCGGCTCGCCCGCCGCCGCCGAACAGGCGCTGGCCGGCGCCGGGATCGACCACACGCTGCGCGGCGAGATGCTGACGGTCGAACAGTTCGCCGCCATCGCCGAGCACAAGCCCGAGAGGCCGTCGAAGTGATCACTGTCCGGGTGCCCGCCAAGGTCAACGTGCAGCTCGGGGTCGGCGGCCTGCGGGCCGACGGCTTCCACGACCTGGCCAACGTCTTCTTCGCGGTCGCCCTCGGCGACGAGGTGACCGCCGCACCCGGGCAGGGCGTGACGCTGACCTGCAGCGGCCCGGACGCCGCCCTCGTCCCGCTGGACGACAGCAACCTCGCCGCCCGCGCCGCCCGCCTGCTCGCGGCCCACCACGGCATCGAGCCGAACGTCGCGCTGCACATCGCCAAGGCCATCCCGGTGGCCGGCGGGATGGCCGGCGGCAGCGCCGACGGCGCCGCCGCGCTGGTCGCCTGCGACGCCCTCTGGGACCTGACCACCCCGCTCCCGGTGCTGCTGGAACTCGCCGCCGAACTCGGCTCCGACGTGCCGTTCGCGCTGCTCGGCGGGGTCGCACTCGGCCGCGGCCGGGGCGAGCTGCTGACCCCGCTCCCGGTGGCGGGCACCTTCCACTGGGTGTTCGCGGTCGCCGACGGCGGCCTGTCCACCCCCGCCGTCTTCCGCGAGTGCGACCGGCTGCGCGAGGCCGCCGGCACCGGCTCCGGCGAGGCCGAGGTGCCCACCCCCGACGCCGACCCCGCGCTGCTCGCCGCCCTCGCCGCCGGGGACCCGGTCGCGCTGGCCGGCGCGCTCACCAACGACCTGCAGGCCGCCGCGCTCTCGCTGCGCCCCGCCCTCGCCGACTGCCTGGCCGCCGGCACCGCCGCCGGGGCGCTCGCCGCGCTGGTCTCCGGCTCCGGGCCGACCTGCGCCTTCCTGGCCAAGGACGCACTCGGCGCCCAGGCGGTGGCCGAGGCGCTGGCCGCCTCCGGCACCTGCCGCACCGCCCACGTCACCCACGGCCCGGTGCCGGGCGCACAGGTGATCGGCCGGGCCTGACCCCGGTGATCGACGGGGCTTCCGGGGCAGCCGACTAGGCTGGGGGTTCCAGTCGTCCGACCTCAGGAGCGCAAAGCACGTGGCCGTCAACCTCGCCACCATCGAGTCCGTCACGAAGGTCTACGGCACCCGGGCCCTTCTGGACGGGGTCAGCCTCGGCGTCAGCGAGGGCGACCGGATCGGCGTCGTCGGTCGCAACGGGGACGGCAAGACCACCCTGATCCGGATGCTCGCCAAGCTGGAGGAACCGGACACCGGGCGGATCACGCACTCCGGCGGACTGCGCCTGGCCGTCCTCACCCAGCACGACTCGCTCGACCCCGAGGCGACCATCCGGCACGAGGTGATCGCCGACCGGGCCGACCACGAGTGGCTCGGCGACGCCCGGATCCGCGACATCATCCAGGGCCTGTTCGGCGGCCTGGACCTGCCCGGCTTCGCCGAGGGCCTGGACACCGTGATCGGCCCGCTCTCCGGTGGCGAGCGCCGCCGGATCGCGCTGGCCAAGCTGCTGCTCGGCGAGCCCGACCTGATCGTGCTGGACGAGCCCACCAACCACCTCGACGTCGAGGGCATCGCCTGGCTGGCCCAGCACCTGCAGAACCGGCGCTCCGCGCTGGTCTGCGTCACCCACGACCGGTGGTTCCTGGACCAGGTCTGCACCCGGATGTGGGACGTCCAGCGCGGCGAGGTGCGCGAGTACGAGGGCGGCTACTCCGACTACGTCTTCGCCCGCGCCGAGCGCTCCCGGATCGAGGCCACCGAGGAGCAGAAGCGGCAGAACCTGGCCCGCAAGGAACTCGCCTGGCTGCGCCGCGGCGCCCCCGCCCGTACCTCCAAGCCGCGCTACCGGATCGAGGCGGCCAACGCCCTGATCGCGGACGTGCCGGAGCCCCGGGACAAGAGCGAGCTGATGAAGTTCGCCAACGCCCGCCTCGGCCGGACCGTCTTCGAGCTGGAGAACGTCAGCGTCACGGCCGGCCCCAAGGAGCTGCTGCACGGGCTGACCTGGAACCTCGGCCCCGGCGACCGGATCGGCCTGCTCGGCGTCAACGGCGCCGGCAAGACCTCGCTGCTGCGCGCCATGCAGGCCGCCTACGCCTCGCAGGGCGATGTGCAGCCCGCGTCCGGTGTGATCAAGGTCGGCAAGACCGTCCGACTGGCCTACCTCTCGCAGGAGATCGCCGAGCTCGACCCCACCACCCGGGTGCTGCAGGCCGTCGAGCAGATCCGCGGCCGGGTCGACCTGGGCAAGGGCCGGGAGATGAGTGCCGGTCAGCTCTGCGAGCAGTTCGGCTTCGGCAAGGACAAGCAGTGGACGCCGGTCGGCGACCTGTCCGGCGGTGAGCGGCGCCGACTGCAGCTGCTGCGGCTGCTGATGGACGAGCCCAACGTGCTCTTCCTGGACGAGCCCACCAACGACCTCGACATCGAGACCCTCAACCAGCTGGAGGACCTGCTCGACGGCTGGCCCGGCTCGATGATCGTGATCAGCCACGACCGCTTCTTCATCGAGCGGACCACCGACACCGCGTACGCGCTTCTCGGCGACCACCGGATGCGGATGCTGCCGAACGGCGTGGACGAGTACCTGGAGCGGCGCGCGGCGATGGCTGCGGCGGTGGCCGCCGCTGCTACCGCTGCCGCCGGTGGCGGTTCCGCGGCGGCGCCGGCCAAGTCGGCCGGCGACACCCGGGCGGCCAAGAAGGAGCTGCAGCGGATCGAGCGTCAGATCGCCAAGCTGGAGCAGCAGGAGAGCAAGCTGCACGACCAGCTCGCCGAGCACGCCGCCGACTTCTCCAAGGTCGCCGAGCTGGACGCGAAGCTGCGCAAGGTCCGGGACGAGAAGGAGGAGCTGGAGCTCAGCTGGCTGGAGCTGGCCGACTCCTGATCCGCTCTCCGGGGCGGGCTCCTGTCGGTGCGTCAGTTGGGGTGGGGTCCTTCGTGACAACTGCGTACCGATCACGGCCCCAACCGGTCAGGGGCCTGCCATGCTGACAGACCCGCTCGCTAGGATGTGAAGTGGTGGCTACTGTCCGGTCGTCGGCCGGTGGCCGAGCACGTACGTGGAACTTCGCGGTGTGATGTTCGTGTGTGTTCGTAGCTTGATGACGTGTTGCGGCACGGCGGCGCTGAGCCTGTCCGTGTACGGGGGAGGTGTACTGCATGAAAGAAATGATGGTGGACGCGGGCGACGGTCCCGGAGCCAGCCCCGCGTACTGGGCCAACGTGGGCACGGCCGCGCTGTCGGCCGAGCTTGAGACGATGACCGAGTTCAAGAAGCGGGTCGATGGCATGCTCCAGTCGCTCGACGGCTCGGACGCGTCGAAGCCGAAGATCGCCCAGCAGAACCTGGACCAGGGTCACCTGGGCACCGGCTTCGGTGAGTCGACGGAGTTGCTGAACGCGTACAACGTGGTGCACCAGAATCTCGAGGTGCTCTCGCAGACGCTGTCCAACCAGATCGAGGCCATGAGCATCGCGCTCAACATCAACATCAACGGCTACCAGAACGTGGACGACTCGCAGCGGCAGACGCTGTGGAAGATCCACAAGCAGACCGACAGTCAGTACAACTCCGGGGTCAGCCCGAGCGGAATCGTGCCCAACCCGACCGGCACGTCGACCAACGTGAGCTCCAGTACCCCCACGCCGCCGTCGGCGACTTCGACCCCCACCAACTCGGGCGGTGTCGGATGATCACCGTTGACCGCGACTCTGACATGTCCGACAGGGGGAGTGCGTGATGCCCAGGCCACAGACCGACGATCTCTACGCGTACTTTGACGGCATGACCCACCAGCAGCTGGTGGACATGGTCAAGAACGGCCAGCCCAGCGTGCTGTCCGACCGTGGCGCGGCGCTGACCAGTGCCTCCGACACGCTGAGCGACATCAGTGGCCAGCTGTCGTCCCACTCCCAGAACATCGAGTGGACCGGCCAGGCCGCCGACAGCTTCCGTGACTGGGTGAAGAAGGTCGCCGACTCCACCCAGCAGCTCGCCGGCTACGCGGGCACGGCGTCCATCCAGATCCAGAACGCCGGCACGGCCCTGGGTACGGCGCGCGCGATGCCGCCGGTGTCGACCGCCAACCAGGCGATCGTGGCGAAGCGGGCCGAGCAGGACAAGTACTACCTGAGCCCGGAAGAGGACGCGAAGCGCAGCGCGATCGACCCGCACTGGGTCTCGGCGCAGCAGGCCGCCACGGCTCAGGCCGCGCTCGACCAGGACCACCAGGCCGCGGTCAGCCACATGGTGACGCTCTCTCAGGCGTACCAGTCGTCGACGACGGTCATGGAGCAGCAGTCGCCGCCGCTGTTCCCGCCGAGCCCGACGGTGGTGATGGGGCCGCCGCCGAAGGACGTGTGGTCTGGAGGCGACACTTCCTACGGCGGGCCCAGCTCTGGTGGCTCGTCGACCGGCGGGGGCAACAAGGCCAAGCCCACGCCCACGCCTACCCCGACGCCCAGGCCTCCGACGCCCACTCCGCCGCCGCCCCCTCCGGGCCCGCCGACCCCCCGCCGCCTCGTCCGGGCCCCCCGGGATGGCCGACGCCGACCCCGCCGACCCCGGTGCCGCCCGGCCCGACCCCGCCGACCCCTCCGGGTCCGACTCCGCCGCCCAGCACGGGCATCGACAGCACGACCCCGACCCCGACCCCGACTCTCCCGTCCCCGGGCGGGCCGACCGGCGGTCTTCCCGTCTCGGACGGCTTCGGCGGTCCTGGCGGGCCCAAGGGCGGCCTGCCCGGCGGCTACCCCGGCTACCCCGGCGGCCCCACTCTCATCGGTGGCGGCGGGTACCAGTACGGCGGCAACCCCGGCGGCTCGCGCGGCCCGGGTCGGTTCGGCGGCTCTCCCGCCTTCGAGGAGGGCATCTCCGGCGGTGTCAGCCGTCCTGGCTCGACGTCGGGTCGTAGCCAGCTCGGTGCCAACGCGATCGGCGCTGAGGAAGCCGCAGCCGCGGCGGCCGAAGGCCGTGGCGGTGCGGGTGGCGCCGGTGGTGGCTACATGCCTGGTGGCGGTGCCGGTGGCGGTGGCGTCGGTGGGCGTGGCGGTGCCGGACGCGGCCGTGGGCTGACCTCTGCCACCGGTGGCGAGGTCGGCGGTCGCCGTGGTCCCAAGGCCGGTGGCGAGTTCACCCCGGGCGGCAGTGGTCTGCGCCGTGCCGGCGGCGAGGCGCGAGCGGCCGGCGAGCACGAGGGCGGTTACATGCCTGGCGGTGGTGTCGGCGGCGCGAACAAGCGCAGCAAGGACCGCCGTAACCGGGCCGACTACCTCGTGGAGGAAGAGGAGACCTGGACCGGTGGAACTCCGGAGAGCAATCCGGACGTGATTGAGTAAGGACCGGCTCTCCTGCCCGGTCACTGGGTCAGACTCAGTGACCGGGCAGTTCTGTTCGAGGGCACCGGTAGCCACGGGGAAGAGGAGAACGTGATGCGGCGGATCGGCACAGGCGTGCGAGGGCGGCGCGCCGCCGCGTTGCTGGCACTGGCATTGGCGGTGACAGGCGGATTCACGACACCTGCTGCGGCCGCCGATTCGCCGCGCGATTCCGAGTGGCATCTTGATGCGCTCCACATGCCCGAGGTCTGGCAGACCAGCACGGGTGCGGGGATCACGGTCGCAGTCATCGACAGCGGCGTGAAGTCCGATGCACCCGACCTTGTCGGACAGCTCCTGCCCGGTAAGGACTTCAGTGGGCTCGCCGGCGGGGCCTCGTCGGACGCCGACGGTCACGGGACCGGAATGGCAAGCCTCATCGCCGGTTCGGGCAAGAGCTTCAATGGCAAGGGTGTGACCGGCCTGGCACCCGGCGCCAAGGTCCTTCCGGTGCGGGTCAACTCGAGCTCCGCTGTCAGCAGTTCGGAAACGCTCAAGCAGGTGGACGACGCCATCGTCTTTGCCACCGACAACGGTGCCAAGGTCATCAACATCTCCTTGGCCATGCGCGACGTCGACCTGACACCTGGCGATCTCACCAAGCTGAAGACCGCAGTCGACTACGCCATCGGCAAGGGACGCCTGATCATCGCGGGCGCCGGCAACAGCGCGCAGGAAGGCAATCCGGTGATGTACCCGGCGGCCATGCCGGGCGTGGCCGCCATCACCGCGTTCGACAAGGGCGGGACGCACACGTCCGAAGCCGAGTACGGGCCGTACATCGCCCTGGCCGGGCCGGGCGTGGACATCAACAGCGCATGCACCGGCGCCACTGGGTACTGCCTGAGCCACGGCACCTCGGACGCCACCGCGTTGACCTCGGCGACTGCTGCAATCGTCTGGCAGCTCCACCCCGACTGGACCGGCAACCAAGTCCTCCGCGTCATCATCAACTCCGCCAACAAGCCCAACAGCGGCAGCCGCACCGACTTCCTCGGCTTCGGCAACATCAGCCCCCGCAACGCCATCCACTACACCGGCGAATCGGGCCCGGCTGATGTCAACCCGCTGATCGCCGCAGGTATCGGTGTCGCACCCTCCAGTGCGGCCTCGGCTCCGGGTACCGCGAGCGCGAAGCCGAGCGCCACCCCGTCCTCGGCTGCCCCGACCACTGCCGCGCCCACCTCCTCCCCGACGCCGGCCACCAACTCCACCGCCTCCGGCTCGGGTTCCAGCAACCTCCCGCTGATCATCGGTGGCGCTGCCCTCGCCGTGGTCGTCATCGGCGGCGCCGTGTTCTTCCTGGTCCGCCGGAACCGCTCGACCCCGCCGCCGCCTCCCGCCCCGCCGCTGGCCTACCCGGTGCCCCCTCAGCCCCCGTACGGCACCCAGGCCCAGCCCCCTGCCTACGGAACCCCGCCCCCGCCGCCGGGATACAACCCGGGCGGCGCCCAGCCGTACCAGCCGATCCCGCCGAACAATCCGTACAGCAACCCGCAGAACTGACCCCTCACGGTGACTCGACACCCCGCCCGTCCGGCAGCTTGAGCTCGAACCAGACCGTCTTGCCGATGCCACCCGGGCGGGGATCGACGCCCCAGCCGCCGGCCAGGAGGGCGAGGAGTTCGAGGCCACGGCCCGACTCGTCGTCAGGGCCGGCCCGGCGGGGCTTCGGAGGGCGCCGGTCCGCGTCGGACACCTCCACGCGGAGCAGACCGCCGGACCGGTCGAGGGTCCAACGCGCCTCGACGTAGCGATCGCGCGGGACACGGGCGTGCCGGCAGGCGTTGGTGAGGAGTTCGGAGAGCAGCAGGGTGGCGGTGTCGCCGTCCTCCGCCGGCAGGCTCCAGGAAGCCGCGTCTGCGCGAAACGCGGCACGGGCGCGTCCGACGCTGCGGGCGGATCGGGGGAGGCGAAGGGTGGTGCTGAACCGGTCTGCAGTGGGCTGAGTGACCATCAGAGTCCTTGGGGGCAAACCTGAGGGGCCGGATCTCACTCGCACGAGGAGCAATCCGGCTATTGCGACTTCTACACTGCCGCCGGGGGGCCGTCGATGAATTAGTGGGTTGCTTACGGTAGTTGGGCTCGTTGATGTGGCATGGGGCGCTTTGATGGATCGGTGGAGTCGTTACGGGCGAAGTTCGAGGCGGTGACGCCGCATTTGAACGAGCGGCAGCGCCGGATCCTGTACGCGGCGGAGGCCCGGCAGTTCGGGCACGGCGGGATTGCCGCGGTGGCACAGGCTGCGGGCGTCTCGAAAGGCCGCGTCAGCCGTGGCCTGGCCGAACTCGATGCGGGCGAGGGACCGGACGGGCGGGTACGGCGGTCGGGTGCGGGCCGCCCGGCCCTGGCGGACAGGGACCCAGGTTTGGTGCCGGCCTTGCTGGCGCTGGTCGAGGACAGCACACAGGGCGATCCGATGAAGCCCCTGACGTGGACGACGAAGTCGTTGCGCCGCCTCGCGGATGAACTCGCCGCCCAGGGCAGGAAGGTGGGCCGCGACACTGTCGCGGCCCTGCTGAAAGGGGCCGGGTTCAGCCTGCGCGGCAACGCGCGGGTGCTGGCCGGCAGCCACCACCCAGACCGGGACGCGCAGTTCCAGCATCTCAACTCCACGGTGGCCGAGTTCCTCCAGGCCGGTGATCCGGTGATCAGCGTGGACACCAAGAAGAAGGAGCAGATCGGACTCTTCGCCCGGCCCGGACGCGAGTGGGCCCCGCCGGGCGCCCCGGTCAAGGTCCTCGACCACGACTTCCCCTCCCACGCCACGGGCACAGCGATCCCCTACGGCATCTACGACCTGGGCCGCAATACCGGGTTCGTCGTGGTGGGCACCGATCACGACACCGCCGCGTTCGCCGTCTCCAGCCTGCGCCGCTGGTGGACCGAGGAAGGGCGGCCCGCCTATCCACAGGCAAGACGCCTGCTGATCACCGCGGACGGCGGCGGCTCCAACAGCTCCCGCGCCAAGGCGTGGAAGGCCAACCTCGCCGTTCTCGCCACCGAGACCGGCCTGGAGATCAGCGTGTGCCACCTACCTCCGGGGACTTCGAAGTGGAACCGGGTCGAGCACCGCCTGTTCTCCTTCATCTCCCTCAACTGGCGTTCCCACCCGCTGACCAGCTACGAGACCGCCCTGAACCTCATCTCGGCGACCACCACCCGCACCGGACTGACCGTGACCGCCCGCCTGGACACCGGCAGCTACCCCACCGGCATCGAGATCAGCGAACAACACGCGTCCGCCCTCACGATCCGCCCGGAAGACTTCCACGGGGAGTGGAACTACACGATCCCGCCCCAGCCCGGCATCCCCGACGTCCCGCTCCACCCGCCCGGCCCCAGATCCCACCCCCGGCACGCGCACACCTTCGGCGCGACCCTGGCCACCCACCCCCTGCTGACCGGCATCGAGCGCCATGACCTGGACGAACTCACCGTCAGCGTCCGCGACCGGTTGGACGCCCTGCCGCCCAAGGAGCGGCCCCGGCACCGCAAGATGACCACAGAGAACATCATCTGGGCCGCCATCCTCGACCAGCGCGGCCTGTCCCGCTCGCTGACCGCTTACCTCTTCCGCGTCGGGGAGAACCAGATCAGAGCCCTGATCAAGCAGGTCCGCCCCATCCTGGAAGACCTGGGACACCACCCGGAACCGATCCCCGCCCGCCTGATCGACCCCAGCGACCTCGCGAACTACGTCATGCACGCGACAGCCGCAGACCGCGAGGACAAATCAACCCACTAATTCATCGACGGCCCCCGGGGCTCTAGCCTCGGAAGTGGCAGCACGGGTCCAGGCGGTGCGTGTACCCGTGGTGTACCCGCGAACTTCCTGGGGGTGCTGTGGTGGGAGCGAATTCCGAGCCTCCGGTGGCGTGGCGGTACTGCGGCAACCAGCTCAAGCTCTGGCGGGAGCGCAACGGGATCAGCCGGGAGCAGCTGGCCGCCGAGGCGAGCTACGACCTTGAGACCGTGAAGTCGATGGAGCAGGGCCGCCGTCGGCCGAGCCTGAAGGTGCTGAACGCGGCGGAGACGCTGTGCGACGCCCGGGGTCTGCTGCTCGCGGCGACGGCGTACCTGAAGCCGGAACGGTTCCCGAGCCACGCGAAGGAGTTCGTGGCGGCGGAAGATGAAGCGATCGTCCTTCACTGGTACGAGAGCCTGCTGGTCCCCGGCCTCTTGCAGACGGCCACCTACGCTCGCGCACTCATGGCGGATCACTGCCCACCGCTCGGCGACGACACGGTGGACGAGCGTGTAGCGGCCCGGATCGAACGCCAGAAGAAGCTCACCCGCAACCCACCGGCCCTCTTCGGGTTCGTGATCTACGAGGCGGCGCTGCACACGATGGTCGGTGGCCGGACGATCATGAAGGGTCAACTCCAGCACCTGCTGGAGGTCGGTAAGCTGAGAAATGTCAGCATCCAGGTGCTGCCGGTCGGCCGGGGTGCCCACTCGGCGCTCGCCGGACCGTTCGTCCTCATCGAGACCCCTGATCACCAGCACTACGCTTACCTGGAGGGGCAGTCGAGCGGGATCCTGTACGCCGACGCCGAAAGGCTGAGTGTCCTGACTCAGCGCCATGGCATGATCCGCATGCAGGCTCTCGGAGTTGAGGAGTCGGCTCGGTTCATCGGCACGTTGGCGGAGGCACTGTGAACACCGAACTCGCATGGTTCAAGTCCAGCTACAGCGATTCTGAGGGCGGAGCCTGCATCGAGATCGCCTTCGACTGGCGCAAGTCCAGCTACAGCGACACCCAGGGCGGTGACTGCATCGAGGTCGCCGCTCACCCCGGGACCGTCCACGTCCGCGACTCCAAGGACAAGGCCGGCCCGCAGCTCTCCTTTGCCCCCGCCGCGTGGGCAGCGTTCGTCGCCTCGGCGCCGGAGCTTGAAGCCTCCGGGGCCGAAAGCTCCGTCTGAGCAGCGCTGGAGTCGGACAGCCTGGACCCCACCTTCAGGTGCGCACCGGAGGCTCCGGATCGAGCACACGATTCTCCCGCGCGGCCTGGTCTTGCCGCTCGATCAGGACGGTCCTGCGACGATCAACGATACGTTGAAGCCGCTACGCGATCTCGGTATTACTGTCTGATAGCCTCCCGAGTCTCGGAGTGATCACCGAGCGTGCTGGGGGGACATATGGCAGAGACTGGACTGGCGGAGCGGCTGATTGGGCTGCACGCCGGGCGGGTTGACGGTCCCAGGGCCGTGATGGAGTTCCGCCGCAGCGCGGTACTTGTGCCGACGCAGGGCGGGGAGCCGTTGGCGGGGGAGCTGGGCGGTGTCCAGTGGTTGTACGCGTTCACCGGTGAGGACGCGCTGATGCGGTATGCGCAGGCGCGCGAGATGGGGCCCGAGGTGCCGTATCTGACGGTCTACGGGTGGCGGTTGCTGGATGTGGCGGTGCCGGCGATGGGTGTGCCGGCGGGGGTGGCGGTGGATGTGGCGGGGCCGGCGCCGTTCCTGTTGCCGCCGGTGCACGGGATCGTGCCGGACGCGGTGGCGGTGGATCGTGGCTGACTCCTACCAGGTCGATCCGAACGCGCTGAGCAACACGGCCAAGGGGATCGGCGACGCGATCGCGGAGTTGAAGAAGCTCGGGATCAGTGAGGCCGGTGAGGTCGGGCGCGGCTTCTCGAACGTCTCCCTGACGGGCATGCAGCTCGGCAACCCGGGGCTGCAGGGCGCGTTGGACGGGTTCTGCGAGCGGTGGAGCTGGGGCGTGCGGCGTCTGGTCCACGACGGGAACGACATCGCGCTGCGGTTGGGCTTGTCGGCGGGGATGTACTACGACCAGGAGCAGTACGCCTCGGGTGCGCTCAAGGACGTGGTGAACGCGGCGATGGGCAACCCGAATCTGACGCAGGAGCAGGTCGAGGCGCAGTCCTGGGACACGACGTTGAAGGACAACCAGTTCACGCAGATCGGGAACGCGGACTATTCGGCGTCCTCGTTCGACAAGGCGATGTTGAACTCGGCCGCGACCTGGGACGCGGAGGGTGCGGACATCATCGCGAGCGATCCGAAGGCGCAGGCGGTGGCCGCGTTGACCGGGACCACGGACGCGAACAAGGCGGAACAGCAGCGGTTGCTGGAGGAGTCGAAGCGGCTGCGGGCGATGGCCAACGGGCAGGGCGGCCAGGGCTGATGGGGTTGCGGGGTTGATGGGGGAGTTGGGCTGATGGGGTTTCTGGATTCGGTCGGGGACGGTCTGGAGGGTCTGTACAAGGACGGCAAGAAGGCGGTCGGGCAGGCGATCGACCAGAACGCCCACGCGTTGGGCGGGATGCTGGACTTCGTCGGCCTGCACGAGGCCGCGCACGCGGTGGACAAGTTCGGCGACAAGGTGGCCGACAACCTGGGTGCGCAGGTCGGCGAGTTGCAGCTCGGGGACACGGACGATCCCAAGGAGCTGGTGCACGGCGACGTCAAGGCGATCACCGAGTCGGCGAAGCACCTGCGCGCCTTCCACGACGCGTTCGAGGAGACCGGCAGCGGGCTGCGGTCGATGGATTCGGAGCACTGGCAGGGGCAGGCGGCAGATGCGTTCCGCGCCAAGTTCGCCCCGCATCCCACGCAGTGGCTGGTGACGGCGGACGCGTGCGCGACGGCCGCAGGGGCGCTGGACGACTTCTCGCACACGGTCGGTTGGGCGCAGGACCAGGCGAAGCAGGCCATCGACGCGTACAACGCCGCGAAGAAGGCGCACCAGCAGGCGCAGGACGCGTACAACGCGAGCGTCGACAGCTACAACAAGGCCGTCAAGACCTGGAACTACGCCGCCAAGACCAACCCCAACCCGGGCCCCCAGCCCACCGACCCCGGCGCCTTCCACGACCCGTCCACCGACCAGCTCAGCCACGCCCAGGACCTGCTGCGCGCCGCCCGTTCAGCTCGCGACACGGCCGCCGATGCGGCGGCGAAGGCGATCAAGGCGGCCACGGACGCGGCGCCGGCGGAGCCGAGTTTCACCGAGCGGATGAAGCTGGACGCGGTCGACCTGGCCGAGGGCGGCATGGACGGCTACGAGCACCTGTACGGCGGGGTCGTGAAGGGTGCGGCCGACATCCTCAAGTTCGGTCGCGGCCTGAACCCGCTGGACGTCTACAACATCACCCACCCCGCCCTCTACCTCGACCATGTCAACACGGTCGCCGCCGGCCTGGTCAACGTCTCCAACCACCCCACCCAGCTGCTCTCCGCGGTGGTGGGGTCGGGGTGGGGCTCGGACCCGTTCGAGGCCAGCGGCAAGCTGTTCACCAACGTAGCCTTCGGCATCGCCACCGGGGGCACTGGCGAGGCCGCCTCGGTCGCCACCGACGTGGGCGTCAACGCCAGCAAGGACATCGCCGAGAATGCGGCGGAGAAGACTGCGATCCAGAGCGTCGAAAACGCCGGCGGCGATGCGGCGGCCACCGCCGGCGCGAACCCCGCGGGTTTGCCTGACGGCTGGACCATTAAGGATCCACTCGCTGGCGGCGTCGATCGGCCGCTTTCGCCGGAGGATTTCCGGAAGCTCACCCCAGAGCAGCAGATGGAAGTTGCGCGGTCTGAAATCTCACCGGGCGCACGGACATTCAAGAACAACCTCGAAGCCGGAGACTATGGAGCCGACTATTGGAACGGGTATGCTGACAGCATGCCGCAGCCATTGAAGGACGCGGTGCGTGACTATACGCGGGGGAGGCCGGAAGACGGCCGACCGACCTATAGGGATATGAACGGCTACTTGCGGAGCAGTGATGGATCCGGAGGTACGCCCCAGGTACTGCAGCACATCGACAAGGTCGATCAGGCACTGGCCGGCCGTCCCGTACCTGAGGACGTCCTGGTCGCTCGGGGGACAGGGCTCGGGCATATCGACGGAGATCCGTTCCGCATGGTAGGGAAGGAATTCACTGAGGACGCCTTCACTTCCAGCTCGCTCGGAGGTCCCGCTGGCGCGTTCGCAGGCGACGACGCGATACTGCACTTGAGGGTCCCCGAGGGGACGCCGGGACTCTTCGTGGAGAAGGTCTCGATGTTCGGTGGCGGCGAGCGAGAGCTGCTCCTGGGGAAGGGCTTGACCTGGCGCGCGACCAGGGTCGTCAACTTGAATGGACAGTGGCAGATCTTTGGTGAGGTTCTGCCGAAGTAGAAGGGGTTGATGGATGAGCGAGTCCGAGCGGTGGAATCCGAGTCTTCATGAGGACCTGCAGCTTCGCCTGCGAGAGGGCGGGCCGGTCGATTACACGTATCGGACTGACAAGCCCGTCCAGTATGTCGCGGTGGCGAACGACAGCATCGGAATCCTCGGGTATCTGTGGGCGTGCGATGCCGACGACGCAGCCGGCTGGGTGGCGCGCCCGGCGGCCGGCCATGAGGGGGTCAACTCCGCCATTATCTGGTTCCACGATCTGCGCGAGGCAAAGGCACGAGGATTGGAACCGTCGCGTGCGCTGGCCGAGTTCGCGGCGCTCCCCAAGGGAACCTACGTGGACTGGGTTGTGCCCGGCTCCTGGGCCAGCGCCGACAGCGTCGCGGCCTTGGAGGAGCTGGCCAGCGAGGGCTACACGCCCCCGCCGCCTCGCCCGCGTCCGGTACGGCGCCGGGAGCCCTGACCACAGCGACCGTCGCGCCCTCGCCCGGCGCTTCGGAGTCTTGGTCGTTTGAGGGACAGCGGCAGGTCTTGGGTGAGTTCCTATCGAGGTAGAAGGGGTTGATGGATGAGCGAGGCCGAGCGGAATCCGCAGCTCCATGAGGACATGCAGTTCCGCCTGCGAGAGGGTGGGCCGGCCAGGTACACCTGTCGGACTGAGGTTTTCTCAGCGGTGATTACTTCCAGATTCCATTGAGGACAAGGGCCGCTCGGGCGATGTCGCCGATCCGGCTGGGGCTGAGCGTGACGTATTGCAGGGTGCGCCACCGCTGTTTGAGCTCGGCGGCGGTGCGCTCGCCGAGGGCTCGGACGTGCCGGAGCAGGGCGTTGAACGTGCGGGTGTCGACGTGAAGTGCCTGTTCGGACTTACCTTTTGGCCGTCGTACGGGGATGAGGATGCCGATGCCCGCGCCGATGTAGCCCTTGTCGGCCAGGGTCGGCAGGCTGTCGGCCGCCGCCTTGTATAGCGCGGGCAGGGCGTGGATGCGGGCGGCGGTGATGTCGGGGGTGGAGCCGGGTTCGACGTCGGAGACCCACAGCGGCGTGCCGTCCGGCGCGGACAGGAACTGAATGTTGCCGCCGAAGGCCTTGTGCTTCTGGCTGAACCACAGGTCATTGCCGTTCTCGCGGACGCCGGCGAGGCGGTCCGATTCGATGAGCGTGCCGTCCAGGATGACGTGCGTCATGCCCTCGCGCTGGCAGCGGGCCAGGACTTCATGCAGGTCGGGGGCCTGGTCGGTGAGTACGTCAATGCCCTCGTGCAGGTAACGGTAGCCCGTAGCCTGGGAAACGCCGGCGTCACGGGCAAGGCAGTGCACACAGCCACGCTCGCGGAACCAGCGCAGCACCAGCACCGCCTGCTGGAACGCACCCAGCGCCCGCGAGCCCTTCGGGGTGCCGATCCGACGCCGGTGAGCGGCGAGCAGGCGGGCCAGGTGCTCCACCACGTGGCGCGGGACATCGAGCGTGGCAACATAGGCGACCAACGTGAAGCCTCTGGTTCAACGGACGATCTTGTGAGAGAGACTTGTCCTACCAGGGGCGTCACGCCTGTCCGAGGCCAGGGCCCTACCTTTGGCCTGAGCCGCCCGCACTGGTCTCCAGAGACCATTCCACGGAGAAGGACCTCAGTGGCGGTGGGGGACCGGCGGCGCGTCGGTGTCGTACTGCAATGCCCAGGCGCGGGTGCCCGTGAGCACCTTCCGTGGCGCCCATGCCTCGCTCAGCATGCCTGCCACCGTGGCGTGGGCGCTGCTACTGATCTGTGGCGTCGGCCGGTCGAACGGGGAGTCGGCTATCGCAGCGGACACCTCGGCACGCAAGATCTTGCGCCCCCACGGCTCCAGGGTGTTGGCGAGAAGCCCGTCGAACCTCATGGTCGAGTACTCCTCGTCGCTGCCATTGCGGCCCAGCTCGGAGATGTAGCGGTACGTCTCCCAGTCGATCGAGACCCACACGCCGAAGGTCACCGTCCGTCCGTCGGTCAGGGGGACCGGAAGCAGTGCGCGAGTGAAGGCACCGATGATGTCGGTAGCGACCATGAAGTCGGACAGGAACGTGATGTGCGTCTCCTGGTCGCGCACCGACAGGTTGGCGACCGGATCCGGCAGGGGCAGGTTGAATCGGGGGTCGCCCGGATCCAAGGCGCCGTCGCAACACGTACACGTAGGCACGGACGGAGAAGATGCGCCGCCCGCCCCAGAACTCTTGTCTCTGCCTCGCCACCAAGCCATGGTCGAAGACTCAATCACAGACTGGAGGCCTGTTGCCAGGGCTGTCGGCTGGTCCAGAGCCGAACCGGCGCGTCCACTACTGCTTCTCCGTTACGGCATGTTCGGGCGCGGCGGGTCGACCGTCGCCGAGAATCTGAACGGATTGGAAGCAATCATCGCTGAGAAAACCTCACTGACAAGCCCATCGAGTACGTCGCGGTGGCGAACGACAGCATCGGAGTCCTCGGTTATCTGTGGGCATGCGATGCCGATGAAGCCGCAGGCTGGGTAGATCCCCCGGCAGCCGGCGACGTGGGCGCCAACTCCGCCGTTGTCTGGTTCCTCGATCTGCGCTAGGCAAAGGCACGGGGGCTGGAGCCGTCGCGTGCGCTGGCCGAGTTCGCGGCACTCCCCAAGGGAACGTACGCGAGCTGGGTCGGGCCCGGCTCCTGGGCCCGCGCCGACAGCATCACAGCCCTGAAGGAGCTGGCCGGCGAGGGTTACACGCCCCCGCCGCCTCGCCCGCGTCCGGTACGGCGCCGCGAACCCTGACCGCAGCGTGGCCAGACTGTTGCCAGTTTGCGCGTGGCTTTGCGCTCTGTTGGACGCCGAAGTTCGTCCCCGAGCTTCGGGCTTCGGGGGTCGAGCGCTCTGTCTGAGGAACGGTGGGTGGTTACTCCCGCCCACCCACCCAATTCCCGTGCAGGCCAATGAGTATGACTAATTGTGAGCAGTTGGCCACGCTCGGCATTCGCGGTGTACCGTTCGCCGCATAAAGCGACCCCCGCTGGTGCGTCAACACCGAACGGGGGTCTGACCTGCTGATCGAGAAACGGTCGATCCTGTGGCTACTGCCTACCCTACCGCCGCGCCCGGTTTCGGGAAGCGTTCCGCGCCGTCCCAACACCCGGCCGGACCAACCGACTTCGCACACCTGCCCGAGCGTGAGGCCTATCTCGCCGCCTACATCGACCGGCTGCCCGACGGCGCCGCGATCGACACCAAGACCCTCGCTCGTGAGCAACCCCGGTACGGGCAGCAGGCGGTGCGGTCCGCGCTGCGTGTGCTGACCCGCGCGGGACACCTGCTCCGGGTGCGTGAGACCGTCGGCGAGGGCCTGACCCGCTGGGTGTTCCGCACCTTCTTCTCGCGTACCGCCCGCCCCGTCAGCTGGTGGGAACGCTTCCTCGCCGACCGTCGCGGCGGCGCCACCCGCGAGGACCCCACTCCCGCCCCGCCGCCCCGCTCCGAGGCCTACCGCGCCCTCGCCTCCCTGGGCGCCACCGACCGGCGCATGACGCTGTCCGCCAAGGAGTGCGCCGAGTTGGAGGCGCTTGCGGCCGAATGGCTGGCGCGCGACATCACCGTGCAGCAGTTCCGCCACGCCATGACCTCCGGCCTCCCCGCCGCCATCCACTGCCCCGGAGCCTTCACCCGCCGCCGCCTCGTGGACCGCATCCCACCCCACCCGAACCGTGACCCGCGCCCGCAGGACAGAACGGAGTGCGCCAACTGCCGTGCGCCGGGTAGCGCCGAGACGCAACCCGGCGGCCTGTGCCCCAGGTGCGTCGGGACGGAGGCGGCGACTGCCCCGACCGCCCCGCGCGGTGGCCTGATCGCGCAGGCCCGCGCGGTGGTGCGGCAGGCCAGGGCACGGGGTGTAAGCGGGGCAGATCAGCCTCGCACGGCAGGTGAACCGGCATGCTGACAGGCGAGTCGGACCCGTTATCTTGGGGGTCGGTTCGGCTCTTGTAGGGGTGCAGAAGGGGGAGAGCTCATGGCGGAGGGGTTCAGGGTCGACCTGGGGGCGTTGGACAACGCCTCTTCAGGGATCGACGACACTCTGGCGAAGCTTCAGTTCAAGAAGGTCAGCGATCTCGACCCGAAGAAGGACGACATCGGGCACGGTCATCTGGCCGATGTGCTGGAGACGTTCTGCACCCGCTGGGAGTTGGGGGTGGAGAACCTGGCGAAGGACGCCCAGACGGTCTCCAAGCGATTGGACGCGAGCGTAAAGGCCTACCGCGAGGTGGACGGGCGGATCGCCGGTCAACTGAGCGGCACGTTGAGTCGTGACAGCGGCGCGGACCCGGGGGCGAAGTAGTGGCGAAGGAACTGGGGCAGACCTCCGATCCGAACGAGCTGATACCGGGCAACCCGGATGCGATCGCCTCGACGTCGGCCTGGCTCACGAGTTACGGCGACACGCTGCACTCCGCCGGCGAGGGCCTCCAGCGGATCGACACCGTCGACGGGTGGTCCGGAGAGGCGGGCGACGCCTTCCGGGACGCTTTCAAGGGCGTGCCGGGGAAGTGGCTGGAGGCGGGTGACGGCTTCCACGACGCCGCTGCCGCGCTGACGTCCTATCAGGGAACGCTGACGTGGGCGCAAGGGCAGGCGGCGGACGCGATCCGCCAGTGGAACGCCGGGCAGAGCGCGACGGACACGGCCAAGTCGCAGCATCAGGACGCCGAGAAGGCCGCCGGCCACAGCCTGCCGTTCACCGACCCCGGTGACTCCACGCGCGCAGCGGCGCAGCAGACGCTGAACAGTGCCCGCAGCCAGCTCAAGACGGCGGGCGACACCGCCGCCGACAAGATCGCCAAGGCTTACGACAAGGCCCCCGAGGAGCCCGGCTTCTGGGACGACGTCGGCGACTTCTTCTCCGACGCCGGGGACTTCCTGCTGAATGTCGGAGAGACCGCCGTGGAGGACCTGGCCTCCGTGGGCAACGCGATGCTCCACGACCCGGGGGCCGTGGGGGAGGTGGCGTTCGGTCTGACGCTCGCGACCCTCGGAGCCGGTGGTGAGGTCCTTGGCGTCGGCCTGGACCTCACCGGCGCGGGCGCCCTGATCGGCGTCCCGGTCAACGTCCTGTCGGCCGGCGCCATCGCCAGCGGTCTCGGTGTGGCCGGCCTCGGCGCGACCCAGATCGCCAAGGACGCGGTGGGGCCCGACCGGGTTCAGATGACGGGGGACGGCGGGGGCGGCGGCGGCAGCACGCCGAATCCGGGAACTACTCCTTCGGGGACGCCCGACCCGGGGGCCACCCCAGGCGGTCGTGTCACCAACATCCCGAAGAACGCCGATCCGACGACGGTCCGCGCGTTGGGACGGGAGAACGAGTCGGCCGAGATCCTGGCGAAGAACGGCTACAAGGTCGAGCAGAACCCGGACGTGCCCGGAGCCAAGAACCCCGACTACCGCGTGGAGGGCGAGATCATGGACTGCCTTTCGCCCACGTCGGACAACCCCCGCAACATCGCCTCGGAAATGCAGAAGAAGATCAACAAGGGCCAGGCGGACCGCATCGTGCTGAACATGACGGACACCCCTGTTGACGTGGCCGCCATGCGACAACAGCTGACCGACTATCCGGTCAGCGGCCTCAAAGAGGTCAAAGTCATCGACAAGTCCGGAAATATCATCCAGCTCTACCCCTGAACCTACCGAGAAAAACGGCCGAAATGGCGATTTCCTACAACCTCGATCTGGTGACCCCGTTCACCCTGCCCGAAGTCGCGCAGAGACTCGACGAGGTCGCCCGGTCGCTGCGGCTGACGGACGCGACCGCGACCGTGGACAGGCTGCTCGACGAAGGCGCGGTCACGCTGGATGGCATCTGGGTCCGAGTGGTGCCCCGGAAGCCGATTCCGTGGGGGAATCCGCTCATCGACGGCCACGTTTTCACCGCAACGGCTTCGGTGGTCTTCAGGCTCGACAAGACGGCCCACATCTCGGGTCAGCAGGACAGTGTGGTCCGGCTCGCCACCGGCCTGCTGTCCCAAGTGCCTGGAGACGCGGTACTGCACTTCGACTACGAGGACGTCTGGCTGCTGCGCCAGGACGGCGAGCTGAGCCTCAGCGAGCGCTCCGACATCTGGCCGACGCCCCGCTTGGCCACCGTCCCCCGGCCTTACCGTCGGCAGACCCACGAGTTCGCCTTCCCCGAGGAGGGCTGAAGGGCAGTACATGTGCTCAGGCGCTGTCCGGGGCGGTTGATCGCCGCCCCCGGGCAGCGTCGGGCGACAACTTCAGCCCCGAGCCAGCACAATGGACACCCCAATTGACGTAGTCAGCAACGTGACAGACCTCTACCCCTAAACCAGCAGGAAGACGAACATGTCCCTCTCCTACAGCCTCGAACTGGCCACCCCGCTCTCCGTGGACGAGGTCGCCCAGAACCTCGGCGAGGCCGCCCGGTCGCTCCGGCTGTTCGACGCGTCCGTGACCACCGAGCTGCTCGTGGGCGACGGAGCGGTCACGGCGTACGGCACCTCGACCTACGTGACCCCGATGACGCCGATCCCCTGGGGCGATCCGCTCATCGGGGGCCGCACGTTCTCGCCCACCGTCTCGGTGTCCTTCGACCTCGGGAAGGACGGCGACATCATCGGCCAGCAGGACGACATGACCCGTCTCACCACTGAACTGCTCGCCCGGACCCCCGGTGACGCCGTCCTCCACTTCCAGTCGGAGGACGTCTGGCTCGTCCGCCTGGACGGCGAGCTGAGCCTCAACGAGCGGTCCGAGGTCTGGCCGCCGCACCGTCTCGCCATGGTCCCCGGGCCCTACCGCCGACAGACCTTCGAGTTCACTGAGCAGGACTGAGGTTGACCCCTGCCGTCAGTGCGACCAGAAGGGGTCGTCGAGGGTGGGGAGGATGTCGGGGTTGCCGTTGGGGAGGGTGGGCTGGGAGGGCGCGGGGCCGAAGGGATTCGGGGCGGCCTCAATGGGATTGACGTCCGCTCCGATGGTGATGTTGCCCGGGTAGCCAACTCTCAGGCTCAAGGCTGAGCCATCGGAAGTGCGGGCGAAGATGGCAGGCATCGTGGCATCAGTGTTGACGCTCTCGATGGTGTAGCCGCGTTCTTTCCAGTGGCGTTCCACGAGACCCAGTAGTGCGCCGTACTTGCCGGACGAGACCCTGGTCATGACGTAGCGGTCGAGCGCAACGTTGGCGGTACCTTCTGGCACCTCGTTCTCGGTGGCGTGAGGCCAGCCCTCTCGATAGTCAAGCGCGGGCGTGATGGCAGAGAAGGCATCGTCGAGAAGCCCGCGCAGCTTGGTGGTGGCCTCATTGGGGGTCATCACGGTTGTCGTCCCGGGTGAGGTGGATGAGTTCCTGGCCGGCGATTGGCATGCTGCGACCGCCAGTATGGCGAGGAGCAGCGGCAGGACCTTCGTCAGCTTCATCGTGGGCTCTGCAGCTTCGCCTTGTCGGAGTGTCCGGACACGATCTGGCCGATGTTGAACAGCGAGTTCCCACCACGCGGGTCCAGGTAGTTCGAATGAGACTCGAAGCTGCGTGATGGACCGTCGGCGACATCGAATCGATGAGCTCCGAACTCGGCTGCGGCCGGGTCCGTCCCGAACCACCGTTGGTTGAAATCGCCGGTCAGCTCTTCCAGCGGATTGGGTGCGTACGAGACCGGATCGTGGTCAGCGGCACCCACCCAGACGCGGTCCGCGCCGACTCCTAGTTGGGAGGCGCTGCGGGCGCCAGTGCCCGGGCTGCCGATGAGAACCATCTCGTCGGCGCCGGTTCCTTCGGGGCGCCGGCCGGCCAGGCCGACGGTCAGGGATCCGTAGCTGTGACCCAAGGCGGTCAGATGAGCTGGGGGACCGTTGTGACTCGCTCGCAGGCCCGCCAGAAACTGGTCGTAGGCCTTCGCGCCCTTCTCAGCGCGGGCCTTGTCCATGACGGTCAAGGTCTGCAGGTCGAGTCTGTCGAGACCTGGCGGTGGGTCATATCCGAGCCACACCATGGAGGCGGTTGCCCGATTCGGATCGGCAGAGTGGGCCGCAGCCCAGACACTCAGCGCCCGCTCCCCGTCCTTCCCGCCCACGTGCCTCAACTCCGTCCCCAGTCCCGGCACATACGCGCTCACGTTCACTGCCGTGTCGGGGTTTCCGAAGGACAGGATGCCGTGGCCCTGGCCCTCGTCGGAGATGCCGTAGAGCAGGACGGGTGGGGTGTCGGCGCTGTGGTCGAGGCGGTCTTGGATGGCGCGGAAGCCGGCGAGTTTGGTCTGGTCTGCGGGGGACAGGCCGGTGCGGGTGCCGTAGTCGGCCAGGTAGTGCTGGAGGTTGAGGCGGTTGGCCTGGTCCCGGATCTCGGCGGGGAGGCCGTCGCGGTTGCCGAGGAGGTCGGGGCGGGTGGCGAGGAGGTGGCGTTGTTCGTCGGGTGGGAGGCTTCGCCACCAGGCGGCTACGGCGGTGGGGGTGGCGTTGGCGGGTGGGAGGGCGGCGGCCAGCAGGTCGGGGGCGGTGATGGCGGGGGAGAGCGGGTCGGGGGCGAAGCCGCGGTAGTCGAGCCCGGTGCCGTCTGCGGCGGCGCGGGCGAAGCCGGTGAGTTGGTCGGCCAGTGCACGGTCCGCGGCATCGGCTTCGCGCAGGGCGGCGCTGATCCGCAGGGCCAAGTCCTGGCCCTGGTCGGGGCAGTTGCGGGCGTCGGGGTCGTGCCGGTCGGCGGCGGCGCGCGGGGGTGCGGCGATGTGGCCGTACTCGTCCACGGTCAGGCCGGCGGTGGCTGCCTCCTCCAGCGCGTCCGCCAGGCGTGCGTGCGCGAGCTGCACGGCTTCGCTGCCGGAGCGCAGGGCGGCGGCGATGAGCAACAGTTCGGCGCGGGCGGAGGCGAGTTGTCCGTCGGTGCGTTGCAGGCTGGCTCGGCAGGTGTCGGCGGCGGCGCCGAGCCAGCCGGAGTTCCTGGTGCGGCCGGCGACCGCCGACTGCCACTCCTCGGCGTGGTCGCGGAAGGCGCCGGCGAGCTGCTCGTAGGCCTCCGCGCAGTCGGGCAGGGCGTTCAGTCGGGCGTCGCGGAGGGCGGCGAGCTCCATCAGTGGCTCGCCAGGGTGCTGACGAAGGCGTCCACCACCGAGAGGTCGCCGGCGCGGTACTGGTCGGCGGTGGCGGTGAGTCTGTGGCCCTGGGTGTCCAACTCCCGGGCCAGGGTGGTCAGCAGGGAGCGCCAGGAGTCGCCGCAGGCTTGCAGGGCGGCGGCGGTGCGCCAGCCGGTGAGTCCGGCTGCGGCTTGGGCGGGGCCGCCGGCGAGCCGGTCGGCTGCCGGGGGGATGCGCGCTGCGAGGGCCAGGGCCGCGGAGCCGGCGGCGGCCAGTTCCTCGGGACGGACCTGAAAGCCGGCATTCATGGGTCCCCCTCGGCAGGTGGCGGCGTGACGGAACAGCTGCAGCGCGTAGTCGATGATAGTCACAGCGTGACGGCCGTATGCAAACCGCTTGCGGGGAGGGGGCGGTGGCGCAGTGGCCGGCGCACCACCCCGGGGTGTGTACGAACGGTGTGCGCCCCCGTCACCCGGGCGGCGGCTGTCGATGTGTCTGACCTGCGGGCATGGTCGAAGGCATGGCGATTGACATGGCGTCAGAGCAGGGCGCCCCGGACCTCGGTGTGGACGAGGGCCTCGGGCGGGTGGCGGCTGCCGCCTTCGTCGGAACGGCGATCGAGTTCTATGACTTCTTCCTGTACGGGCTGGCTGCGGCCCTGGTCTTCGGGCGCGAGTTCTTCCCTGTGCTCGGTGCCGCCAGCGCCCTGCTCGCGGCCCTCTCGGTCTACGCCGTGGCGTTCGTCGCCCGGCCGGTCGGCGCGGTGCTCTTCGGGCACTTCGGGGACCGGTTGGGCCGCAAGGCGGTCCTGGTGGCGTCGCTGCTACTGATGGGGGGCTCGACGGCTGCCGTCGGCCTGCTGCCGGGGTACGGGCACTGGGGGATCTGGGCGCCGCTCTGCCTGGTGCTGCTGAGGTTCTCTCAGGGGCTCGGGCTCGGCGGCGAATGGGGCGGTGCGGCGCTGCTGGTGGCCGAGTACGCGCCGAGGCACCGGCGCGGGCGGTACGCGGGGTACCTGCAGCTCGGGCCGAGTGCCGGCTCGGTGCTGGCCACCACGGTCTTCCTGGCGCTCTCGGCGGGGCTCAGCGAGCGCGAGTTCCTGGCCTGGGGCTGGCGGGTCCCGTTCCTCTGCTCGGTGGCGCTGGTGGGCGTCGGGCTCTTCGTACGGCTGCGGATCGCGGAGACCCCGGTTTTCGAGAAGGCCAGAGCGGAGCAGCCGGAACGGACCGCGGAGCACGCGCCCGCCTCGGCCGTGCTGCGCGCGCACTGGCGCACCGTGCTGCTCGGCGCCGGCGCGCTCTCCTTCGGTTACGCGCTGTTCTATCTGAGCAGCACCTACGCCCTCGGTTACACCACGGGCGAGTTGGGCGTTCCCCGGACCACGATGCTCGCCCTGCAGCTGCTGGCGGCGCCGGCCGGGGCGCTGGCGGTCTGGTTCAGCGCGGGCGCCTCCGACCGTTGGGGGCGGCGACGAACCGTGCTGCTCGGGACGGGGTCGGCGGCGCTCTGGTCGCTGCTGCTCTTTCCGGCGTTGGAGACGCTGCGACCGGAGCTGATGCTGATCGCGCTGGTCGGTTCCGCGCTGCTGCTGGGCGTGCAGCTCGGGCCGATCGCGGCCTATCTGCCGGAGCTCTTCCCGACCCGGGTGCGCTACACCGGCGCCGCGCTCACCTACAACCTCGGCGGGGTGGTCGGCGGGGCGACGGCGCCGCTGCTGGCCACCCGGCTGACGGCGGCGTACGGGACGGCCACGCCGGTCGGGTGGTACCTGTGCGGTCTCGGGGTGGTCGCGGTGCTCTGCCTGCTGGCCCTGCCGGAGACCCGGGGTGTGGATCTGACGGTGGAGCGGTATTCGGAGGGTGCGGGGCGCGCCCAGCGGGCTGCCGCAGTGAGCGGGGGCGCGGCCGGGTAGGACCCTGTGGGACCGGCAGGGCCGGGGCGTGCCCGGCGGTGAGGGGCGTGCACCCACGGGCGGGCACCGATTTCCCAATCCCCTCGATGACCATGTAATGTCTTCCTCGTTCGACCGGTTCGCCCCTATAGCTCAGTCGGTAGAGCGTCTCCATGGTAAGGAGAAGGTCTGCGGTTCGATTCCGCATGGGGGCTCCACAGGAGAAGGTCCTCGCCATCACGGCGGGGGCCTTTTTCGTTATCCTCCTGCCACTGTCCTGACCGCCGTACCGCGAGCAGCCGGCCCCGCCGGTATCGAACCCGTCACTCTCTAGCGTCCCGGGTCCGTCATGCGCTGTGATGGTGCGTCAACAGTGCTGCGGCGTACGGCCGGTACGCGAAGCGCGGGCAGTGAACCGCGCAGGGTACGGGGGAGGGCCCCTTGGGCGTACGGCTCGTCGTGGTCGACGATCACAGATTGCTGGCGGAGGCGCTGGCGGCGGCGTTGCAGGTGCGCGGGCACCGGGTGCTCGCGGTCGGCTCGCCGGTGGCGGCCGCGCCCGAACTGGTCGCGCAGCGCCGTCCCGAGGTCTGCCTGCTCGGTGTCGCCCGCCCCGGCGGGCCGGGCGCCTTCACGGCGGTGCGCCGGCTCCGTCAGGAGCGCCCGGAGGTCGCGGTGGTGGTGCTCGGCCCGGTGGACGACCTGCGCGGGGTGGCCAACGCCTTCGCCGCGGGCGCGGCGGGCTATGTCCGCAGTGACGAGCGGGTCGAGGTGGTGGACCGGTCGATCACCCGGGCCAGGGCCGGCGAGGCGGCGGTGGCAGTGGAGGTCCTGCAGGGCGCCTTCGAGCGGCTGCTGCACCCGGTGCGCGAGCCGGACGACGAGGCGCTGCGGCTGCTCGGCGCGCTGACCCGGCGCGAGGTGCAGGTGCTGGGTCGGATCGCCGAGGGCCAGGACACCCAGGAGATCGCTGCGGGCATGGGCATCGCCCCGAGCACGGCCCGCACCCATGTCCAGCGGGTCCTGATGAAGCTCAATGCCCGGACCAGGCTGGAGGCGGCCGCGGTGGCCGACCGCACCGGCCTGCTGGCCCGCCTGGTACGGGAGTAGCCCGTAACCACTGACAGCCCGCCCCAGCCGCGGGCCGCTTCGGCATATCCGGATCCGCGGTCCTCTGTTGACTGCTGATGAGTAATGTTTGATTATGTGTGAAGCAGGCGGGCTAGGCGGTCACACTGAGGGCGGAAAGACTGTGCGGAAGACAACGACCAAGCTGGCGGACGGCCGCGAGCTGATCTACTACGACCGGGACGAGTCGCAGCTCCGCGAGGCGCCGGACAGGCGTCCGCTGGAGCCCACGGTGAGCCTGGCCGAGATCCGCCGCGACCCGGTCTCCGGCGACTGGATCACGGTGGCCGCGCACCGCCAGGGCCGCACCTACCACCCGCCGGCCGACCAGTGCCCGCTCTGCCCCAGCCACGGCGAGCACCTCAGCGAGATCCCGGCCGCCGACTACGACGTGGTGGTCTTCGAGAACCGCTTCCCCTCGCTGGCCGTGGACTCGGCGAGCCTGGTGGGCAGCATCGAGGACGACCCGATGCACCTGCTCCGCCCGGGCGTCGGCCGCTGCGAGGTGGTCTGCTTCACCGCCGACCACGGTGCCTCCTTCGCCGACCTCGACGAGTCCAAGGTCGGCCTGGTGCTGGAGGCCTGGACCGACCGCACCGCCGAACTCGGCGCGGTGCCCGGGGTCGAGCAGGTCTTCTGCTTCGAGAACCGCGGCGCGGAGATCGGCGTGACCCTGGCCCACCCGCACGGCCAGATCTACGCGTTCCCGTTCGTCACCCCGCGCACCGCCAAGATGATCGCCAGCGCCGACGAGCACCGGGCCCGCACCGGCCGCAACCTGTTCGAGGACCTGGTGGCCGCCGAGCTGGCCGACCCCGTGCGGGTGGTGCTGACCAGCGAGCACTGGACGGCCTTCGTCCCGTTCGCCGCCCGCTGGCCGTACGAGGTGCACCTCTACCCGAACCGCCGGGTGGCGGACCTGACCGAGCTCACCGAGGCCGAACGGGCCGAGTTCCCGCGCCTGTACCTGGAGCTGCTGCGCCGCTTCGACCGGCTGTTCGGCGAGGGTGCGGCGCCCACGCCCTACATCGCCGCCTGGCACCAGGCGCCGGGTCGCGGCGGCGCCGAGCTGGCACTGCATCTGGAACTGTTCTCGATCCGTCGTACGGTAGGCAAGCTGAAATTCCTGGCCGGGGTCGAGTCCGGCATGGATGCGTTCGTCAATGATGTGTCGCCCGAGGCGGCGGCACACCGCCTGCGGGAGGTCGCAACATGAGCAAGTACCTGGTCACCGGTGGTGCCGGCTATGTCGGCAGCGTGGTCGCCGCCCACCTGCTGGAGGCGGGGCACCAGGTGATCGTGCTCGACGACCTCTCCACCGGGTTCGTGGAGGGCGTGCCGGCCGGGGCCGAGTTCGTCCGCGGCCGGATCCAGGACGCCGGCGAGGTGCTGGACTCCTCCTTCGACGCGGTGCTGCACTTCGCGGCCTCCTCGCAGGTCGGCGAGTCGGTGGCGGACCCGGAGAAGTACTGGCGCAACAACGTGGCCGGCTCGCTGGAGCTGGTCAGCGCGATGCGCAAGGCCGGCGTGCGCAAGCTGGTCTTCTCCTCCACCGCCGCCACCTACGGCGAGCCCGAGTCGAGCCCGATCGCCGAGACCGCCCGCACCGCCCCGACCAACGCCTACGGCGCCACCAAGCTGGCGGTGGACCACCTGATCACCAGCGAGGCGATCGCGCACGGCCTGGCCGCCGTCAGCCTGCGCTACTTCAACGTGGCGGGCGCGTACGGCAGTTCTTTTAATGTCACTTTCGGCGAGCGGCACGACCCCGAGTCGCACCTGATCCCGCTGGTCTTCCAGGCCGCGCTGGGACAGCGCCCGCACATCTCGGTCTTCGGCGACGACTACCCGACCCCGGACGGCACCTGCATCCGCGACTACATCCACGTCGCCGACCTGGCCGAGGCGCACCTGCTCGCGCTGGACGCCGCCAAGCCGGGCGAGCACCTGATCTGCAACCTGGGCAACGGCAGCGGCTTCTCGGTCCGCGAGGTGATCGAGTCGGTCAAGCGGGTGACCGGCCGGGAGATCCCGGTGGTCACCGCCGGTCGCCGCCCGGGCGACCCGGCCGTGCTGGTGGCGTCCGCCGAGCGGGCCCGCCAGGAGCTGGGCTGGATCCCCAAGCGCCCCGACCTGGACGCCATCGTGGCGGACGCCTGGGCGTTCACTCTGGAGAAGTTCAACAAGAGCACCAACTAATGCACCAGCGGGAGAGCGTGACGTGACGGACGAGTTCGAGCGGATCTTCGGCGCTGCCCCCACCGGGGTGTGGGCGGCGCCCGGGCGGGTCAACCTGATCGGTGAACACACCGACTACAACGACGGGTTCGTCCTGCCGATCGCTCTCCCGCATTCAGTACGGGTGACGGCCGCACCGCGGACCGATGGCCGCCTGCGGCTCTACAGCGCGCAGGGCGACGACCGGATCACCGACCTGCCGGTGGCCGGGCTGGCCCCGGGCGCGGTGGCGAGCTGGGCCGGCTACCCGGCCGGCGTGGTCTGGGCCTTGCGCGAGGCGGGGTACCAGGTCGGCGGCGCCGACCTGTACTTCGACAGCGACGTGCCGAGCGGGGCCGGGCTCTCCTCCTCGGCGGCACTGGAGTGCGCGACCGCGACCGCCTACCGCGACCTCTACGAACTCGACCTGGCACCGGCCGAGTTGGCGGTACTGTCGCAGCGGGCGGAGAACCGCTTCGTCGGGGTGCCGTGCGGCGTGATGGACCAGATGGCCTCCGCCTGCTGCGCCGAGGGCGCCGCCCTCTTCCTGGACACCAGGGACCTGACGCAGCGTCAAGTACCGTTCCGGCCGGGCGAGCAGGGCATCGACCTGCTGGTGATCGACACCCGGGTCAAGCACGACCTCGGGGACGGTGCCTACGCGGCGCTCCGGGCCGGCTGCGAACGGGCCGCCGAACTGCTGGGGCTGGCCGCCCTGCGGGACCTGCCGGTCGAGGGGCTGAGCCGGGCGCTGGCCGCGCTGCCGGCCGAACTCGGGCCGCTGGTACGGCATGTGGTGACCGAGAACGGCCGGGTGGCACGGGCCGTCGAGCTGCTCGACAAGGGGGAGTTCGCCGCGCTGGGCCCGATCCTCACCGAGGGCCACGCCTCGCTGCGCGACGACTTCGAGGTCTCCTGCCCCGAGACCGACCTCGCGGTCGCGACCGCCGTGTCGGCCGGCGCGCTGGGCGCCCGGATGACCGGTGGCGGCTTCGGCGGCTCGGTGATCGCACTGGTCCCGCAGCAGCTGACCGGCACGGTCGAACAGGCCATCAGCGCGGCCTTCCAGGCCGCCGGTTACGCCGAGCCGGCCACCTTCACCGCCACGGCCGCCGCCGGAGCGCACCGGGTCGGCTGAGCGTCGGGACCCGGGCCGGCGCAATCCGGGGTAACTTCGTTGTTCCGCCACCGCCCGGCCGCGCACCCCTTACGCTGAGTCGGGTATCGGTGGGGCCGTGGCCGGAGCAGGGGGGACACCGAGATGGGTCGGATCCGCGTGCTGGTGGTGGACGATCACCGGATCTTCGCCGAGGCGCTAGCCACCGCGCTGTCCGCCGAGGCGGAGATCGAGGTCGGCGCGGCGGGTAGTGCGGCCGCGGCCGAGCACGCGCTGGAACGGGCCGCCGCCGAGGGCCGCCCGTTCGACATCCTGCTGGTGGACGCCGACCTCGGCAGCACCGGCGCCGCCGTCGGTCCGCCGCGCCGACCCCGCCCGCCCGTCGAGCCCGAACCGGGCACGGGGCCGGCGGCCGGACCGGGCACCGCCGCGGGAGCGCTCCCGGGCCGCCGGGCCACCAGCGGCGTGGTCCCCGCCCCGCGTCGTGCGGGCAGCGCTTTCGTCCCGCAGCGGCCGCCCGCGCCACCCCTGGTGACGGTGGAACAGCCGCCGGCCGGGTCGGCCCGGCGACCGGTGGACGGGATCACCCTGCTGGGCCGCGCCTGCCACACCTACCCGGGGCTGCGCGCGGTGGTGCTGGCCGCCGAGGAGGACCCGCGCCGGGCGGTGCGGGCGCTCTACGCGGGCGCCTGCGGCTGGGTGGCCAAGGAGAGCTCGCTGACCCGGCTGCTGACCGTGCTGCGCGGGGTGCTGCGCGGCGAGACCCATCTGCCGCCGACGCTGCTGACCGGAGTGGTCCGCGAGCTCACCACGGCCCGCCGGGACCGCACCGAGAGCGAGCGCCTGGTCGAGTCGCTGACGCCACGGGAGAAGCAGGTGCTGCGCTGCATGGTGGCGGGCCTGGGCCGGCAGGCGGTGGCCGAGCGGCTCTTCCTCTCCCCGCACACCGTGCGCACCCACATGCAGAACGTGCTGGGCAAGCTGGGGGTGCACTCCACGCTCGCCGCCGTCGCCCTGGCCCGGCGCGCGGGGGTGGGGCCGGCCGAACCGGTCAGCTCGGGCAGCCAGGCGTCCAGCACCCCGTAGCAGCCCCGTACCCCGTAGCCCGTAGTCGGCGCGCGGCGGCTCAGGTCGGGATGTTGTCGAACGGCGCGACCAGCTGCCGCAGCAGCGCCGCCAGCTCCGCCTGCTGCCCGCCCGACAGTTCGGCCAGCAGCTCGCGCTCGTGGGCCAGCAGCCCGGCCAACGCCTCGTCGGCCTTCAGCTGCCCGGACTCCGTGAGTCGGACCAGCACCCCGCGCCGGTCGTCGGGGTCGGGCAGTCGCTGCACCAGGTCCTTGCCCGCCAGGCGGTCGATCCGGTTGGTCATCGTCCCGGAGGTCACCAGGGTCTGGGTGAGCAGCTGACCGGGGGAGAGCTGGTAGGGGCGACCGGCCCGGCGAAGGGCCGTCAGCACGTCGAACTCCCAGGGTTCCAGGCCGTGCTCGGCGAAGGCCGTCCGGCGGGCCCGGTCCAGGTGGCGGGCGAGCCGGCTGACCCGGCTGAGGACCTGCAGCGGCTGCACGTCGAGGTCGGGGCGCTCTCGGCGCCATGCTGCGACCAGGCGGTCGACCTCGTCCTCCATGTGGATCAGTGTATCGGGGGTTCTGTCGATATGAAGCCTCTTGACATCGAGAAAACAACGCCTTAACTCTGAGGCTTACTGCTGCCGCTCGCCGACCAGCCGCGGGTGCCGTTCCATCCCCTCCAGGCCGTGCCAGGCCAGGTTGACCAGGTGCGCCGCGACCTCGGACTTCTGCGGCTTGCGCACCTCCAGCCACCACTGGCCGGTCAGTGCGACCATGCCGACCAGCATCTGCGAGTACATCGGCGCCAGCCGCGGGTCGAAGCCCCGGGCCTTGAACTCCAGGCCCAGGATGTCCTCGACCTGGACCGCGATGTCGCTGATCAGCGAGGCGAAGGAACCGGTGGACTGGGCCACCGGCGAGTCCCGGACCAGGATCTTGAAGCCGTCGGTGGAGGTGTCGATGTAGTCCATCAACGCGAAGGCGGCCTGTTCCAGCAGCTCCCGCGAGTGGCCCCCGGTGAGGGCCCCGGTGACCATGTCGAGCAACAGCTGCATCTCGCGGTCCACCACCACCGCGTAGAGGCCCTCCTTGCCGCCGAAGTGCTCGTAGACCACCGGCTTGGAGACCCCGGCCCGCTCGGCGATCTCCTCCACCGATGTGCCGTCGTAGCCGCGCTCGGCGAAGACCGTCCGCCCGATGTCCAGCAGCTGCTCGCGGCGCTGCTTGCCCGTCATCCGGACCCGGCCGGCGCGGCCGCGCGCCGGAGCGGCCGAGGAGGCCGAGGCGGCGGTCGGGCGATGGCCGTCTGCGGTGTCTCCGTTGCTCCCGTTCACCCCTCCATCATGCTGTAGTCGAGGGGTCATGCCGCGCGCCGGGCGGAGATCCGCCCCGCGTCGGGCCAGCGGACGTCGCGCGCCCAGCCGGCCAGCTCGAACCAGCGGATCAGCCGGGCCGAGGAGTCCACCTGACCGCGCAGGACCCCGTGCCGGGCCGAGGTCGGGTCGGCGTGGTGCAGGTTGTGCCAGGACTCGCCGCAGGAGAGCACCGCGAGCCACCAGACGTTGCCGGACTTGTCGCGGGACTTGAACGGCCGCTCGCCGATCGCGTGGCAGATCGAGTTGATCGACCAGGTGACGTGGTGCAGCAGCGCGACCCGGACCAGCGAGCCCCAGAAGAAGGCGGTCAGCGCGCCCTGCCAGGACCAGCTGAGCAGGCCGCCGAGCAGCGGCGGGATCAGCATCGACAGCGTGGTCCAGAGCCAGAAGAGCCGGGAGATGGCCCGGATGTCGCGGTCCTTCACCAGGTCGGGGGCGTAGATGTGCTGCGGGGTCTGCTCGGTGTCGAAGAGCCAGCCCATGTGCGCCCACCACAGGCCCTTCATCAGGGCCGGCACGGTCTCGCCGTAGCGCCACGGCGAGTGCGGGTCGCCGTCCTTGTCGGAGAACTTGTGGTGCTTGCGATGGTCGGCGACCCAGCGCACCACCGGGCCCTCGATGGCCAGGCTGCCGGCCACCGCCATGGCGATCTTGAGCACCCGGCCGGTCTTGAAGGAGCGGTGGGTGAAGTGGCGGTGGAAGCCGACGGTGATGCCGTGGCAGGTGAGGAAGTACATCGCGGTCGCGATCAGCAGGTCGCGCCAGCTCAGTCCCCAGCCCCAGGCCACCGGGACGGCGGCCAGCACGGCGAGGAAGGGAACCGCGATGAACAGGCCCAGCGCGATCCGCTCGGGCAGGCCCTGCTTCTCGCCGCCGAGGGTGGCGGAGACCTGGCTGTTGGGTTTCGCGGCGGGCTCCGCTGGGACGGGTCGGGCGCTGTCGAGCGCCTCGTCGGCCTGAATCGTCATGGGGTGTCCCTCGAGGGATGCGGAGGGAGGCGACCGACCGGTCGGCCGGAGCCTACGTCTGCGTAACTTACGGCATCGTAGGTTGCTCGGCAGCCGCAGGGAAGCAGGCCACACTCCAGTTGAACGAGCGCCCGATCCCGTTCGACCGCACGCCGGGCCGCGTTGCCCCGGAGGTCACTCTTGGGATCGACGGCGATACCCAGGCGGCGGACGACTCCGGTATGGTCTGAGCAGCCATCCGCCGTGGGGTAATCGGCAGCCCGCAGGCCTTTGAAGCCTTGCAGTGTTGGTTCGAATCCAACCGGCGGAGCAGGCGGGCCGGCCGGGGCGGCGACGCCCCGGCCAGGCCTGACAGTGTGCGACCGCCCGGCGCGGCGCGGTTATTCTCGGGTCTGGTCCACGGCGCGGCGTGCGGAGCCGCGCGGACGGACCCGCCCGCCCTCCGGTCACCACCCAAGGAGCCTCCCGCGTGAGTGCCAACTCCCCTGCTGCCGTTCTCGTGCTCGCCGCCGGTGAAGGCACTCGGATGAAGTCCAAGGCGCTGCCCAAGGTGCTGCACGAGGTCTGTGGCCGGAGCCTGTTGGGGCATGTGGTGGCGGCCGCCGAGGAGCTGACGCCGCAGCAACTGGTGGTGGTGATCGGCCACTTGAAGGAGCTGGTGGCGGAGCACCTGAAGTCGGCCCATCCGGCCGCCCGCGCGGTGGTGCAGGAGCAGCAGAACGGCACCGGCCACGCGGCCCGGGTCGCCGTGGAGGCGCTGGCGGCCGACGGGGTGACGCTGGACGGCACCGTGATCGTCGTCTACGGCGACACTCCGCTGCTGACCGCCGCCACCCTGCGCTCGCTGGCCGAGCAGCACCACGCCCAGGGCAACGGCGCCACCGTGCTGACCGCGAACGTGCCGGACCCGACCGGCTACGGCCGGATCCTGCGGGCCGCGGCCGGCTCCGCCGACGAGGGTTCGGTCTTCGGGATCGTCGAGCACCGCGACGCCACCGCGGAGCAGCGCGCCGTGACCGAGATCAACTCCGGCGTCTACGCCTTCGAGGGCAAGCTGCTGATCGACGCGCTGGCCCGGATCGGCACCGACAACTCGCAGGGCGAGGAGTACCTGACCGACGCCGTGGAGATCCTGCGCGAGGCCGGCCACCGGGTGGGCGCCGTGGTCGCCGAGGACTACCGCGACATCCTGGGCATCAACGACCGGGTCCAGCTCGCCGAGGCCCGCCGGCTGCTGAACGACCGGCTGCTCGAGCGGGCGATGCGGGCCGGCGTCACCGTGGTCGACCCGGCCAGCACCTGGATCGACGTGCAGGTCGGCTACGAGCCGGACGCCGTGCTGCTGCCCGGCACCCAGCTGCACGGCGCCACCCACCTGGGCGAGGCCAGCCGGGTGGGCCCGAACAGCACGCTGACCGACACCGTGGTCGGCGCCGGCGCCACGGTCAGCAACACCACCGCCGAGCGGGCCGAGATCGGCCCGGGCGCCACCGTCGGCCCGTACGCCTACCTGCGCGGCGGCGTGGTGCTGGGCGCCAAGGGCAAGGTCGGCACCTTCGTCGAGATCAAGAAGTCGACCATCGGTGCCGGCGCCAAGGTGCCGCACCTGTCCTACATGGGTGACGCGACGATCGGCGAGGGCGCGAACATCGGCGCCGCCAGCGTCACCTGCAACTGGGACGGGGTGAACAAGTACCCGACGGTGATCGGCAAGCACGCGCGGGTCGGTTCGGACACCATGCTGGTCGCGCCGGTCACCATCGGTGACGGCGCCTACACGGCGGCCGGCTCGGTGATCGACGGCGACGTGCCCCCGGGTGCGCTCGGCGTGAGCCGCGCGAAGCAGCGCAATGTCGAGGGCTGGGTGGCGCGCAGGCGCTCCGGTACTGCTTCCGCCGAGGCGGCCGCTGCCGCGCTGGGCGAGGCTGCGGGGCAGCCGGAGGCGTGAAACGCCTCACGTGACGTCTCGACCGGCGGTCCCGGGACGGACGCTTCGCGGCCGGGCGCGTAACCTGGTGTACATACGTGCGCCGTGGGGCTGTAGCCCGAGCGAGGCGTACCCCAATCCCCTGTCGACCACCGACCCGGGCGGCCTCGCCGTCCGGGTGCGGCGCGGCGGGACCATGCGGCAGCAACGCGAGGAGACGGTGCAGTGAGCGGGATCACGACGTCGGGTGAGAAGAAGCTGAAGCTCTTCTCCGGCCGTGCCCACCCCGAGCTGGCGAAGGAGGTGGCCGAGGCACTGGGCACCGAACTCGTCCCGACCAAGGCCTACGAGTTCGCCAATGGCGAGATCTACGTCCGCTTCCTGGAGTCCGCCCGGGGGGCGGACTGTTTTGTGATGCAGAGCCACACGGCTCCGATCAACCAGTGGATCATGGAACAGCTGATCATGATCGACGCGCTGAAGCGGGCCTCCGCGCGGAGCATCACCGCGATCCTGCCGTTCTACGGCTACGCCCGCCAGGACAAGAAGCACCTGGGCCGCGAGCCGATCTCGGCCCGCCTGGTCGCCGACCTGCTGGCCCAGGCAGGCGCCGACCGGATCATGGCCGTGGACCTGCACACCGCGCAGATCCAGGGCTTCTTCTCCGGCCCGGTGGACCACCTGTTCGCGCTGCCGCTGCTCTGCGACTACGTGGGCGAGAAGGTCGACCGCTCCAAGCTGACCATCGTCTCGCCGGACGCCGGCCGGGTGAAGGTCGCCGACCAGTGGTGCGACCGGCTGGACGCCCCGCTGGCGATCATCCACAAGCGCCGGGACGTCACCCAGGCCAACACCATCCTCTCCGCCGAGGTGGTCGGTGACGTCAAGGACCGGGTCTGCGTGCTGGTCGACGACATGATCGACACCGCCGGCACCATCTGCGCCGCCGCCGACGCGCTCTTCGACAACGGTGCGGCCGACGTGATCGTGGCCGCCACCCACGGCGTGCTCTCCGGCCCGGCCGCGGACCGGCTGAAGAACTCCCGGGTCAGCGAGTTCGTCTTCACCAACACCCTGCCCTGCCCGGCCGAGCTGCAGATGGACAAGGTCACCACGCTCTCCATCGCCCCGTCGATCGCCGCCGCGATCCGCGAGGTCTTCGAGGAGGGCTCGGTCACCTCGCTCTTCGAGGGTGTCCACTGACGGCCCCTCAGTGACATCGGCCCCCGGCGCGTTCGTTGCGCCGGGGGCCGATTTCATGGTTGACGCGAGGTGCGGTTAGACTCGTGAGACTGCTCGGCGAGGGACGCTTCTGTGTGCTCCGTGATCGACGCGCTGGATAATTCCGCCGAGCTGCCCCATGTATGTGAGGGTGTGGCCCGGCGGTTTCGCTTTCTGCACCCGTTCTTCCTCCCAGGAGTGCAGATGTCCGAGATCCGCCTTGCCGCTGAGCCCCGCAACGAGTTCGGCAAGGGTGCCGCCCGTCGCGCCCGCCGCGCCGGCTTCGTCCCCGGTGTCGTGTACGGCCACGGCCACACCCCGGTGCACCTGAACCTGCCCGGCCACGACCTCATGATGGCGCTCAAGACCCCGAACGCCCTGCTGGTCGTCCCGATCGAGGGCAAGGACGAGTTCGTCCTGCCGAAGGCCGTGCAGCGCGAGGCCATCAAGCGCACCATCGAGCACGTCGACCTGCTGCTGGTCAAGCGCGGCGAGAAGGTCACCGTCGAGATCCCGGTCCACACCGAGGGCGAGCTGGCCCCCGGCGGCAACCTGGTCGAGCACGTGCTGAACGCGCTGCCGATCGAGGCCGAGGCCACCCACCTGCCCGAGTCGGTCACCGTCTCGATCGAGGGCCTGGAGGCCGGCGCCTCCATCCTGGCCGGCGACATCGTCCTGCCGAAGGGCACCACGCTCAACGTCGAGGCCGACGCCGTCGTGCTGCAGATCATCGGTGCCCAGGCCGCCCCCGCCGACGAGGAGGCCGAGGAGGCCGCCGAGGGCGCTGAGGCTCCGGCCGAGGCCTGAGCTTCGCGGTAGTACCCGCTTCGCTGCCCCGGCTCCCGCTTCTGGGAGTCGGGGCAGCGGCATGAGATCCGGCAGGAAGAATGGTTGGCATGAGTGACTACAGCGGTCCATGGCTGATCGTGGGCCTCGGCAACCCGGGCGAGGGCTACGCCCGGAACCGGCACAACATCGGCTTCATGGTGGTCGACCTGCTGGCCCAGCGGATCGGCGCCAAGTTCAAGGCGCACAAGAGCCGGGCCCAGATCGCCGAGGGTCGGCTGGTCGGGCAGCGGGTGGTGCTGGCCAAGCCGATGACCTTCATGAACCTCTCCGGCGGCCCGGTGACCGCGCTGCGCGACTTCTACAAGGCGCCGACCGCCTCGATCGTGGCGGTCCACGACGAGTTGGACGTCGACTACGCGGCCCTGCGGCTCAAGCTGGGCGGCGGCGACAACGGGCACAACGGCCTCAAGTCGATCACCAAGTCGCTCGGCCCCGAGTACTACCGGGTGCGCTGCGGCGTCGGCCGTCCGCCCGGCCGGATGGAGGTCGCCGACTTCGTGCTCAAGGACTTCTCGTCCACCGAGCGCAAGGAGCTGGACTGGTTCGTCGACCGGGCCGCCGACGCCGTCGAGGCGCTGCTGACGGAGGGTCTGGAGCGGGCCCAGAGCACCTACAACTCCTGACCGGATCCTGACGGCCCGTCGGTCGCCGCCGCCCCGGTGGCCGCCAGGGCAACAGTCGTACAACTCTTCCCCGCAGCCCCCAATCCGGTGACCGGGCACCAGGTTTCATCGGGTACGGTCGATCCGGACTTGGGGAAGGTGGGGCGCTGGTGGGCGCGGGGTTGGGCACGGTACAGATGACGGGCAGTTGGGTTCTGGCGGTGACGGTCGCGGCCGTCCTGGGCGGTGCGGGTACGGCGTGGTCCGAGCCGAGCGGCTCACCCACGCCCGCGGTCAGCGCGGCGCCGTCCGCGCCCGCGACCAGCGCGCAGCCGGCGCCCTCGGTGGGCGCCGCGGCGCCGTCGACCCCGCCCGTCCCGACCTCGTCCGCCGCCTCGCCCAGCGCGGTGGCGAGCCCGAGCTGCCCACCGCTGCCCTCCGGCACCGCGACGGTCTCGGCCTCGCCGTCCGCCACGCCCAGCCCGGCCGCCTCGGCCGTCGCCGAGCGCGGCGGCTGCCCCACCCCGACGCCCACGCCCTCGGCCTCGGCCAGCCGCACCGCGGTGGCCCCGGCGGCCGGCTCCCGCGCCGCCGGCCGGCTCCGCCAGGCCGCCCCGGCCAGTGCCCCGACCGCTCTCAACGCCCAACTGGTCGACGCACCCTCACCGACCGACGCCCCCAGCGAGACTCCCGCCCCCGTGGCGGGTGAGCTGACCGGCACCTTCGTCGCCTCGCTCGGCGGCGGTGCGGGTCTGACCGCGGTGGCCGGCGGCCTGCTGGTGGCCGGCGCCGGCGGCGCGCTCTGGCTGAAGCGCCGGCACAAGGCCGCGAAGAGTTCCTGACGGTCCGTCTCCCGTGTCATCCGTTCCACCCCGCCCGCGCGTCCAGGGAGCATGACCGACAGGACGAACCGGGGGTGGCCGCTTGAGGCAGAGACAGGTCGAACCGGACGGCGATCCGTTCGACACCTTCGTCGCCGCCCGTTACGCCTCGCTGTTGCGGGCGGCCAATCTGATCACCGCGGACCCGCACGACGCCAAGGACCTGCTGCACGACGCGCTCGCCCAGGTGTACCCGCGCCGCGGCTCGATCAGGGAGCCGAGCGCGACCGAGAGCTATGTCCGCCGCACCATGGTGCGCGCGCACGTGTCGAGGTGGCGCCGACGGCGACGGGAGACGCTGACCGCCCTGCCACCCGAGCTCCCCGCACCCGGGGAGCCGGCCGCCGTCCCGGAGCCGGCCGTCACTGTTGCGCTGCGCGCGCTGCCGCCGCGACAGCGCGCGGCCGTGGTGCTCCGCTACTACCTGGACCTGTCGACGGCTCAGGTGGCCGAGGAACTGGGCTGCTCCCAGGCGACCGCCAAGACCCATCTGGCCCGGGCCCTGCGGACGTTGCGGATCAGCCTGGCCGATCAGCGGGCGGAGGTGGAGCATGACGTCTGAGGACCTCTTCGAGGCCGAGCTGACCGAGCTGCTGACCGGGGCCGCCGGCCAGGTCCGGCCGACCGAGCCGCCGCTGGGCGAGCTGCGCCGGCTGGGCGCGCGCCGGCAGCGGCGCCGCCGTGCGGTGCGGATGGCCGCCGCGGCGGTCGCGGTGTGCGCGGCCGTGGCGGTCGGCCAGTTCGGCATCCCAGGGTTCGAGCAGGGGCCGGCCGGCGGGGCCGGGACCCGGGACCCGTTGCGTTGCACCGGCGCCCCGCCACCCGTTCCGGCGCCGACCGGGAGCGCCACGGCAGCCGATCAGGGGCCGGACGTCGAGGGGGCCGCCGGTGCGGCCGAGCAGTTCGGCGAGGGCAGCGCCTACCTGAACGTCTACAGCGGAGTCTGCATCGACCACCCGCGCCACACGGTCTACGTCTACCGGGTGCGCGGCAGCGACTTCGACAAGGTGGTGCGCGGCGCCGCCGGCCGGCCCGGAGTCACGCTGCGGTTCGTCGACGCGAAGTACTCGCACGTCAAGCTGGCCGAGGCGGCCGACCGGATCATCGGTGACCAGTACTGGCGCCAGAAGGGGGTGCTCATCAGGTCCACCGCTGCGCTGCCCGACGGCAGCGGCGTCGAGGTCGCGGTCACGGATCCCGATGCCCTGCGCGCCGAACTGGTCGCCCGCTACGGGCCGGTGGTGGCGAGCGTGGTCCAGGGCGCGGCGTACTCCTCGTACCGGTGACGACGGCGCCCCCGCCCCTCCGGCGGAGGGACGGGGGCGCCGTCGTGACGATCCGTCAGCCGGTGTTGCGCAGGCCGGCGGCGATGCCGTTCACGGTCAGCAGCAGCGCGCGGGCCCGCAGCGGGTCCTCAGGGCGGCCCTGGGCGACCAGCTCGCGCTGACGGCGCAGCAGGGCCACCTGGAGGTAGGAGATCGGGTCCAGGTAGGCGTCGCGGACGGTGAAGGTCTGCTTGAGCACCGGGTTGTGCTCCAGCAGCTCGCTCTCGCCGGTCAGCCGCAGCACCTCACGCAGGGTCAGGTCGTGCTCGGCGGTGATCTGGTCGAAGATGTGGTGCAGCTCGGCCGGGACCAGCTGCTCGACGTAGTGGCGGGCGATCCGCAGGTCCGTCTTGGCCAGCGTCATGGCGACGTTGGACAGGAAGTTGCGGAAGAAGTGCCACTTCTCGTACATCTGCGGCAGCACGTCGCCGAGACCGGCCTCGCGGGCCGCCGCCAGGCCGGAGCCGACGCCGTACCAGCCGGGGACGATCTGGCGGGACTGGGTCCAGCCGAAGACCCACGGGATGGCCCGCAGGCCGTCCAGGCCCGCACCGGAGTCCGGGCGGCGGGACGGGCGCGAGCCCAGGTGCAGCGAGGCGAGCTGGTCGACCGGGGTGGCGGCGAAGAAGTACTTCGGCAGGTCCTCCTGCTCCACCAGGGCGCGGTAGGCGGTGTGCGCGGCCTCCGAGACCTGGTCCATGCAGGCGTCCCAGCGGGCCAGCTCCTCCGGGGCCTGGCGCGGGGCGGTGTGCAGCGCCGAGGCGGCCAGCGTGGCGGAGAGGGTGAGCTCCAGGTTCTCCCGGGCCAGCGAGGGCAGCAGGTACTTGTCGGAGATCACCTCGCCCTGCTCGGTGACCTTGATCTCGCCCTCCAGGGTGCCCCAGGGCTGGGCCAGGATCGCCTCGTGCGAGGGGCCGCCGCCGCGGCCCACGGTGCCGCCGCGGCCGTGGAACAGGCGCAGCCGGATGCCGTAGCGGTGGGCCACGTCGCGCAGTCGGCGCTGGGCCCGGTGGATCTCCCACTGCGAGGTGGTGATGCCGCCGAACTTGGAGGAGTCGGAGTAGCCGAGCATGACCTCCTGGACGTCCCCGCGCAGCGAGACCAGCAGCCGGTAGGAGGGGTCGGAGAGCATCTCCTCCAGGATCCGGTCGGCCTGCTGCAGCTCGTCGGTGGTCTCCAGCAGCGGCACGATGCCGATCCGGGCCACCCCGGCGTGCAGGTCGATCAGACCGGCCTCGCGGGCCAGCACGGCGGCCGCGAAGACGTCGTCGGCGCCCTGGCACATGGAGATGATGTAGCTCTCCACGATCTCGTCGCCGAACCGCTCGAAGCCCTCGCGGATGGTGGTGAAGACGCCCAGGGTCTTGGTGCCGGCCGCATCCAGCGGGGCCGGGGTGGGGGCCAGCGGGCGGCGCGAGCGCAGCTCCTTGGCGAGCAGCCGCTGGCGGTACTCGCGCGGCATGTCGTTGTAGCGCCAGGCCTCCTCGCCGAGCCGGTCGAAGAGCTGGCCGAGCGCGTGGTGGTGGGCGTCGGCGTGCTCGCGCACGTCCATGGTGGCCAGCTGCAGGCCGAACGCCTCGATGGTGTTGATCGCCCGGGCGAGCCGGCCGTCGGCGATCAGCTCGCCGCGGTGGGCGCGCAGCGAGTCCTGGATCAGCCGCAGGTCGGCGATCAGCTCGCGGGTGCCCAGGTAGTCGCGGCCGTCCTGGTGCGCGGTGCCGGCGGCCAGCCGGTCACGGGTGTTCTCCAGCTTGAGCCGCACGCAGGTGGCCTTGAGCCGGTAGGGCTCCTCGGCGTTCATCCGCTTGTAGCGCGGGCTCAGCTCGGGCAGCACCGTGAGGTCGGCGTCCAGCGAGGCCAGCAGCTCCTCGCTCGCGCCGGCCAGCCGGACCGAGGTGGAGAGCGAGTTGCGCAGGTCGTCCACGGCCGCCAGGGCGTCCTTGATGCCGTACTCGTGCTGCAGGTTGAGCACGTCCCAGGTGACCTGCGGGGTGACGTTGGGGTTGCCGTCCCGGTCGCCGCCGATCCAGGTGCCGAAGGTCAGCGGGCGGACGCCGTCGGGGATGGTGACGCCGACCCGGGCCAGCTCCTCGTGCAGCTCCTCCAGCACCTCCGGGACGGCCTCGCGGTAGAGCTCGTCCAGGTAGTAGACGGCGTTGCGGGCCTCGTCGGTGGGCTCGGGACGGGCGATCCGCAGCTCGTCGGTCTGCCAGAGCAGGTCGATCACCTCGGCGAGGCGGCGGTCGGCCGAGCGCTTGGCGGAGGTCTGCCGGGCCAGGTCGGTGGGCGAGATGCCGGCGGCCGCGTGCTCGCGGTGGATCCGCTCGAGCAGCTCGCCGATCCGGCGCAGCTTGTTCAGCACACTGCGGCGGGCCGCCTCGGTGGGGTGCGCGGTGAAGACCGGACGGACCGCCAGGTGGGCCAGGGTGTCGGCCAGGTGCTTGGGGTCGGCGTCGGCCAGCTGGTCGGCGGTCAGCGCGAGCAGCGAACCCTCACGGGCCCGGCGGGCCGCGAACTCGCGACCGCGGTGCACCTGTTCGGTGACGTTGGCCAGGTGGAAGTAGGTGGAGAAGGCGCGCACCAGCTTGGCGGCGGTCTCCAGGTCGATGTTGCCGAGCAGCTCGGCGGTGGCCTCGCCGTCGGTGCGGCTCAGCAGGCGGACCTGTTCGACCAGGCCCAGGACCTCGGCGCCCTCCTGCCGGACCAGCGTCTCGCCGAGCAGGTCGCCGAGGCGGCGGATGTCGGCGCGCAGGGCGGCGTTGTCGGCGTCCGAGTCGACAGCTTGCCCGTTGCTGGCATGCTCGCTGGGGTGGTCGGCCGAGGTGGGGACCGAAGCGGTCACGGCTGGCTCCCTGGGGTGGTGGGGTTCGGCGACGGCGGACCGCGTTGTCCGACCCGACCAGCATAGGTGCCGGGGGCCCGCCGTCCGTGGTCCGGCCGGATGGCGGACACGGCTTGGTCAGGTTGCCGGGCGGGCGCCACGATGCGAGCCGGGTCCGGGAAGTCGGTGGGGCTCACGTGCACCTCTCACTTAGGCTGGCCCCCATGAGCTTGTCGCCTGGGGAGGGCGCGCAGGGCCGCGGGCTGTGGTGGTGGGATCGGCGGCGCAGCGCGGCCCTGGACATGATGCTGGCCGCACTCGCCGCGTTCGAGTGCGCGGTCGGCGGCTACTCGCTGGCCGAGGGCCGGCTGCACCTGGGGGGTGCGCTGCCCACGCTGGCCGCCGTGGTCGGCGCGGTCGGCGGAGCCAGCCTGCTGGTCCGGCGGCGCTGGCCGGCCGTGCCGGTGCTGGTCTCGATGCTGCTGATGCCCGGGCTGTTCGGGATCCTGCTGCTGGAGGTCGCGCTCTACACGCTCGCCTCCACCTGGGCCTGGCCGCTGCGCCGCGGCCGGGTGGTGGCGCTCTCCGCGGTGGTCTTCCTGGAGACCACCGCGATGATGCTCTTCCTCTTCCTCACCATCGAGCCGCGGCCCGGCGAACAGCTCCCGCCGACCTGGGTCTTCGTGCTGGTGGCGGTGCTGGTCTCGGTCGGCCTGACGGTGCCGCCGGTGGTCACCGGCCTCTACCTGGGCGCCAAGCGCCGGCTGGTCGAGTCGCTCAAGGACCGCGCGCACGGCCTGGAGGCCGAGCTGGACCTGCTGGCCGAGCGGGCCAGGGAGCGGGCCCGGCGGGCCCGGCTGGAGGAGCGCACCCGGATCGCCCGGGAGATGCACGACGTGGTGGCGCACCGGGTCAGCCTGATGGTGGTGCACGCCGGAGCGCTGGAGCGGATCGTCGCCCGGGACCCGGACCGGGCCGCGCAGAGCGCCAAACTGATGGCCGAGACCGGGCGGCAGGCGCTGAACGAGCTGCGCGAGATCCTCGGCGTGCTGCGGATGAACGAGGAGGCCGCCGAGGCGGTCAACGGGCTGGCCGAGCTGCCCCGGCTGGTGGACCAGTCGAAGGCGGCCGGGATGCGGGTCAGCTTCACGGTCAGCGGCGACCGGCAGCCGTACACCGGGGACGCCGAGCAGACCGCCTACCGGGTGGTGCAGGAGGGCCTGACCAACGCGCACAAGCACGCCGGGGGAGCCAGGGTCTCGGTGCTGCTGGCCTTCGTGCCCAACGGGGTGCGGGTGGCGGTGGTGAACGACTGCCCGGGCGGCGGCGAGCAGGTGCGGCTGCCGAGCGGGGGCAACGGGCTGGTCGGGATGGAGGAGCGGGTCCGGGCCCTGGGCGGCAGCTTCGCGGCCGGGCCCGAGCAGGACGGCGGGTTCCGGGTGGAGGCGCTGCTGCCGTCCCGGCTCGCGTTGCGCGACGACCGGCTGTCCTAGTCGTACTGGTTGTCTCAGATAGTCGTCCTGGTCGTCTCAGACCGGGCCGGTTCAGACTGGGCCGGTTCAGACCAGGTCGGTTCAGACCGGGCCGGTTCAGACCAGGTCGGTGATCGCGCGCAGGCGTTCCGGCCGGGTGCCCAGGACCAGGGTGGAGACCGCCTGGTCGAGGTCATGGCCGAGGAACCACTCGCCGGTGTGGTCCAGGCTGTAGATCCGCCCCGCCTCGTCGATCGCCAGCAGCGCCTGGCCGTACCGCTCCTCGCCGAGCGGCGCCACCCGGGAATCCAGCGCCCGGCCCAGGTCGGCCAGCGTGCGCGGCAGGTGCAGGCCGCGCAGCGGATCGAGCAGGAACGGGGTGCGGGCCACCTCGCGGCCGCCGCCGGACAGCTCGAAGGAGAGGCCGCCGAACTCGGCCCAGGCCTCCACGGCGGCCGGGAAGACCGAGTGCGGGACCCCGTCCGGGGCGTGGTGGGCGAGCAGCTGGTCGGCCCACTCCTCGGCACGGCGGATCTCCCAGCGGCCGGGGTGCCAGCCGGCCTGCTTGAGCGCGGCGGCGACATCGGCGGAGAACCGGGGCTGGGAGCGGAGGGCTCCGGACGAGGGTGCGGCGATCGGGTTCAGGGGGTACTCCGGGGTCGGGGACAGGAACGGCGCGAGCGGTGGCGGCCTCGGGCCGGTGGAGCGGTGAAGCGGTGGGTCAGTGGAGCGGTGAGTCGGTGGAGCGGTGAGTCGGTGGGCCGGGCTCAGGAGCGGGGGCCGACCGCGACGCTCTGCACGGTGAAGTGCTCCAACAGCGGCTCGCAGGAGCGGCACGGCGGGGCGTGGGTGCCGTGTGCCGGGTCGTCCTGCTCGCGGATCCGCACCGTGGTCAGCTTGGCGCCCTTCAGCGCCTTGCGGGCCTCGTGCAGGCTGAACGGCTTCTTCGCGGCGCGCTTGGAGCGGCCCGCGTCCACCGTGCTCAGGTACTGGGAGAGCAGCACGGCCTCCGGGCAGCGGCCGGTGAACCGCTCCCGCTGCTCCACCGGCAGCTTCTCCAGGAACTCGCCGACCAGGGGGTGCAGCACCGGCTCGGTGTCGGCCTTGCGGCCGGCCAGGGTGTGCACGTCGCCGCCGCGCAGCGACAGGGCGGCGGCCACCGCGGGCAGCAGGCTGTCCCGGTGGTGGCGCAGCAGCGGGGCGGTCGGCGGCGGCGGCACGGCCACGACCGGCGGGCGGGCCGGGGGCGGCATCGACGGGTCGAGGTCCACGGCTGCTCCTTCGGTCTCGGCGGTGAGAACGTGTTTCCAGGGCCAGCCTGCCAAACGGCTCGGACAGTCGATCACCCGGGGGTGTCGGCCGGAGCACTGACAGTTCGTCAGTATCGCTACCGCCGACCACACTGAGCCGCTGACGCGTCCTCGGGCCGCTGAGAACCCCGGGCTGGGGGGACCACTGGAGCCCCCGACCACATACCCTGGTGGCCGGCACAATCCGGCTTCAGCCATGGGGGCTTCCAGATGACGACAGGTCGGCCCGGCACCGCCGCCGCGCCCAATGCGGCATACGCGGGTCAGGTGGTCCACTTTCCCGACCCGGTGCGGGCGGCCAAGTACCCCGACGGGGTCCAGGTGGACGCCCACGGGTACCCCGACTTCGGCCCGTACGCCAAGGCCGCCGCCGAGGTCGCCGACCCACCCGAGGGCTTCGGAGTGGACGAGCTCCGGCTCACCGACTACGTCTCGGCCAACGCCGCCCTCTACAGTCAGGGCCACCCGCTCTGGGCCGACCAGGAGTCCGCCGTGGCCACCCCGGCCGGCTGGACCTGGCACCACGCGGTCGGCGGGGCGGCGCCCGGCTGGCGACGGATGGAACTGGTCCCGGTCGAGGTCAAGGCCCTGCTGCGGCACCACGGCGGCCTGGCCAGCTCGGCCGCCGACCACTCCCGGCGCGGCACCCGCCCGCTGCAGGAGCGCAAGGCAGTGCACTTCTCGCTCTCCAAGGAGGGCGCCGACCCGCTCAGCGTCTCCGAGGACCTGGTGCAGGCCGCCGAGGAGCGGCTCGGCTACCGGCTGCCCGGTCCGTACCGGGAGTTCCTCAAGCTGGGCGGTGGGCGCGGCCCGGTGGGCGTGGCGCTCGACACCGAGCTCGGACTCCTGCTCGACCAGCCGTTCCTGACGCTCAGCGAGGAGTTCGGCGTCGAGGACCTGGTCTACGCCAACAAGTGCCTGCGCGACCACCTGACCAAGGACTACCTCGGCATCGCCTACGTGCAGGGCGGCATCCTCGCCCTCAAGGTGCGCGGCGAGGAACTCGGTTCGGTCTGGTTCTGCCTCTATGACGACGCCCGCGACGTCGGCGCCCCCGAGGAGCCGGGCGACCGGGTGCGTCGGCTGCTGCTGCGCTGTGGGGACAGCTTCGACGACTTCCTGCTCCGACTGGCCGGCAGCCCGCCGGAGCTGGAGACGGTGGCGGAGCTGATGGTGGACGGCGGCTTCGCACGCGCCGTGCCGATGGTCTGAGGGACGGGGCGAGCAGCGATGGCGCAGAAGGTGAAGGCAGGCCGGGCATGGTGACGTACGCGCAGGCACAGGACCTGGCGACGGAGTGGATCAACGGCGGGGTGCCGCACTTCCAGCAGCGCGAGGTGCGGGTGCGGGAGTTCGACCTGGGGTTCGTCTGCTGGGCCGAGGACCGGGCCGGTGGGCCCTCCTCGGACGGCGGCGCGGCCAAGCTGGTGATCGCCCGGGACACCGGGGCCAGCACGCTCTGGCCGGCCCTGCCGGTCAACGAAGTGGTCCGCCGGTACCAGGAGCAGTACGGGCGGCCGGTGAGCGGGACGGCCTCCGACCTGGCCAAGCCGCTGCCCGGGCCGGTGGAGGCGACCTCCTTCCTGCTCAGCCCGCCGCAGTGGGTGCAGGACGCGGCCGCTGCGGCGATCGCGGCGGAGGCGGAGCGGTTGGGGGAGGCGCCGGCTGCTGCGGTCGCGTCGACGCCTGCGCCTGCGCCTACTCCCGCGCCTGCTCCTGCTCCGGCGCCGACTCCGGTGGCGGACGAGCCGGTGCCCGCGCGGCTCACCACGCCGCCGGTCTCCGACCGGCCGGCCGGGGACGCGCCGACCATGCTCGCGCCGCCGCCCAGCTGGGAGCTGGCGGAGCACGGCGAGGAGGAGATCGCACCGAGCACGCCGCCGGAGGCGCGCACGGTGCGGATGCCTCCGCCGGTGTCGACCAAGCGGTTCGACGCTCCGCCGGTCGCTGACGCACCGCCGGCCGCGCAGCCCCCGCTGGCCCAGCCGCCCCTTGCCCAGCCGCCTCTTGCGCAGCCCCCGCTGGCTCAGCCGCCAGCCGTGCAGCCCCTCGCCGCGCAGCCGCCCGCGGCGCCCGTGGGCGGCTATGCGCCGACCATGCTCGCCTCGGACGGCGCGCCCGGCCTGATGGGCCTGCCCGGTGCGCCTTCCCCGGCCCCGGCCCCCGCCTCGCCGACCCCGACCCCGCCCCGGCTCCCGCCGCGGAGCAGGCCCCGCCCGCGCCCGCCGTCGAGTACGCGCCGACCATGCTCGCCTCCGACGGCCCGCCCGGGCTGATGGGTCTGCCTGGTGCCCCCCGTCACGGGGCGCCCGCCGCCGGCGTCGGGCTCGGCCGTGGTGCCGCGAGCACCCCGCCGCCCCCGCCGCCCGCCGGTCTGCGGGGCGCTCCCGGCCAGCCCGCCGCCTCCGTCCCGCCGCCCGCCGCAGGCGGTGGGCTGGGTCGCGGTGCGGCCAGTGCGCCGCCCCCGCCGCCGCCCGGCGGTCTGCTGCACACGGGTGGCAGCGGTCCGGAGAGCCACGCCGCCGCCGTCGGCCGAGGCTCCGCCTCGACCCCGCCGCCGCCCCCGCCGTCGGGTCTGCTCGGCGGCCGGCCGGCCGGTGCCGCCGCGTCCACGCCGTCGGCGAGCCCCGCCGGGCCGGCCGCCGGCGCGGCCGATCTGGCGGACGCCGCGACCAGCAAGGCCGCGGTGCCGGCGCGCCCGGGTACGCCCGGCCTCGCGCAGGCCGCGACCCAGCTGGCCACGCCGGGCCCCGGCGGCTACGGCTTCCCGGCCCCGACCGGCGGGCCGACCGGTGCCCCGCAGACCGCGCCGCCGGCCGCCGCAGCGTCGGCCGCGCCGCCGGCCGGCTTCCCCGGCGCGCCGGTGCCCGGTGCCGCCGCGCCGGTCCCCGGCCTGCCGCCGCAGGGCGCGCCGGTCCCGCCGGGCGTGCCCACGGTCGGCCCCGGCTACCTCGCGGTGCTCAGCTACCGGGCCCCCGACGGCTCCGAGCAGAAGGTGATGCACCGCAGCGAGCCCGGCACCCCGCACCCGGAGTGGCGGATCCTGCAGGAGCTGCGCCGGCTGAACGTGCCCGCCGAGCAGGTGCTCGAGCTGCACACCGAGCTGGAGTCCTGCGACCTGCCCGGCGGCTACTGCCACCGGCTGATCACCTCCTCCTGGCCGAACGTCCGGGTCACCCACACGGCCGGTTACGGCCGTGACCAGGCGGCCCGCCAGACGGGCATGGCGCACCTGCTCAACCACCTGGACGAGCTGCACCAGCTGGCCGGCGGTCCGCGCCGCTCGCGTCCGGTGCGGGCCCCGCTGCCCGCGCCGGGCACCGTGCCGCCGCGCCCGCCGGTACCGCCGCAGCAGCTGGCCGCCGAGCTGGCGCAGTTCTTCGGCCCGGCCGTGTTCCGCTACGAGCAGCGGGCGGTCTCCCGCCAGGGGGTGCCGGAGATCGTCGCGCAGACCCTGGTCTGGGCCGGTCTGCCGACCAACTTCGGGCCGTTCTTCTGGGCGCACGCCCCGGAGAACCGGCCGATCCCGACGCTGGCCGAGCTGGCCGCCGAGCGCGGCCGCACGGTCGGCCCGGAGGCGGGCGGTTACCTGGTGCTCGGCAACGACTACGGGCGCCAGCTCTGTGTGCAGTACGGCACAGCCGCGGTGGTCGCGGTGGATCTGGACGGAACCAATGAGCCGCCGCGCTTCGTCAACAGCGGTGTGCCGGAGTTCGTCCGGTCGCTCGCCCTGCTCGGTCGGATGTGGCCGTTGCGCTACGGCCTGACCCCCGATCAGGCCGGGCGCTGGACCACCGACTTCCAGGCCGAGCTGATCGCGCTCGACCCGGCCGCCCTCCAGGCGCCGGACACCTGGTGGGCGGTCCTCCTGGAGCAGTTCTGGGACGGCCTGCTGTAGCCGCTCGGGTGAACGGGCAGGCTGAGGCCGGAGCCGCACCTTCGGGTGCGGCTCCGGCCGGCGGTGTCGCTTCTTGGGCTTTCCAAATGATCTGCGCAAAATAGGTCAAGAGGACAGGTACCCGAGACCGACCCGGCCAGCCCGCCACTGAGGGGACGTAGGACATGAGTGACGCCATCCCGTCGTACGGCTTTACCGCTGCCCGACGCGGGTACGCGCCCGACCAGGTCGACCGCGCGCTCGCCGGGCTGACCGCCCAGCGGGACGAGGCCTGGCACCGCCTCAGCATGCTGGGCGCCCGGCTGCGCGACCTGGAAGCCGACCTGGCCGCCGCCCGGCAGGCCGCCGCCGAAGCCCCCGAACCCGACTACGCCACGCTCAGCGAGCAGGCCGCCGACCTGATGGCGATCGCCGACAACGAGGCCCGGCAGGTCCGGGAGAAGGCCGAGCGGTTCGCCGAGGACACCCGGGACGAGACCTACCAGGCCGGCCAGGCCCGGCAGCAGGCCGCCGCCGAGTACGCCACCGCCACCCGCGCCGAGGCCGACGCCGCCGCCCGCCGTACCGAGGAGCGCACCCGCGCCGAGGCCGAGAAGCTGCGCGGCGAGGCCGACCGGGACGCCCGCACCATCCGCGACAGCGCCACCGCGGAGGCCGCCAAGATCCGGGTCGCCGCCGCCGAGGCCGGCGAGCGGGCCGAGGCCAAGCTGGCCGAGCTGCGCCGGGAGGCCGACGAGCGGTTCGCCGCCGAGGAGACCGCCGCGCAGACCGAGGACGCCAAGATCTCGACCGCCGCCGAGCGCCGCCTCAAGGAGGCCGAGCAGTACCGCGAGACCGTCCTCGGGGTGATCAAGCAGATCGACACCGAGGCCCAGGCCCGGGCCGACCAGCTGATCGACCAGGCCCGCCGGGAGGCCGAGCAGATCAACGCCGCCACCACCGCGGAGCGCGAGGCGTTCGACAAGCGCCTGGAGACGGTGCAGACCCACCTCGACCACATCAAGGGCACGCTGGCCTCGCTCACCGGCAAGGCGGTCGGCATGATCGAGCCGGGCGAGCAGCCCGAGCCCGGCGTGGCGGCCGCGCCCTCCGAGGCCGACACCGGCGAGGTCCCGCTGCCGCCCAGCGCCGAGCAGCCGCTCCCCGAGGACGCCCCGACCACCGTGGTGCTCCGCCTGCCCGCCGAGCTCCGCGACGCCACCCGGCAGGCCGCCGCACCGGTCGCCGCACAGGCGGTCGCCACCCCGCCGGTCGCCGCCGCCCCGCCGGTCGACCCGCGCACCGCCCTCAAGGCCGCCGGCGCCGCTCAGCCCCCGCTCCCGCCCCGCCCGGCCACCCCGCCGCCGACCCCGCCGACCCCGCCGGCCGCTGCCCCCGCCGCCCCGGCCGCCCCGGCCGGCCGGCCGCCGCAGGACGCCGTGCCCGCAGCCGCCACCGAGGCGGAGACCGCGATCATCCCCAAGATCGTGATCATCGACGACGGCGTCACCCTCGACACCCTCCCGGGTACCGTCGGCCGTCGCCGCACCTGAGACGGCCAGGTCCTCATGAGGCTAGGTCCGCGGACGGACTGGCTGAACACCGACTTCGGACGGTACGTCCTCTGTCCGGCGTCCCAGGTGGGGTCCTGGCAGGGCACCGAGGCCGACGAGGTCGACATGGACGCGGTGGGGCGGGTGCGCATCGGCGGCCTGGACGCGCTGACCCTCGCCGGTGAGCCGCTGCAGATCTGCTACCTCGCCGACACCATGACCTTCGCCCGGCAGGTCTTCGCCGATGACGACGAACTCCTTCCGGGCGCGGTCCGGCAGGCTGTGGCGGACGGGGAGTGGGATGAGGGGTTCACCGTCCGGCTCGGCGGCCGGTATCTCCTGATGGACCTGGCGCTGCCCGGCGCGACCGGAGCGGGCGAGTCGCTGGAGATCGTTCTCCCGTACGGGCTCTACCAGGTGCTCTTTACCACGGTCACGCCGACCGAGGATGCGCAGTTCCGGCTGGACCGTCTGCGTGCCGCGTCCTGACCGCCCCGCTACAGCACCTCCACCTGCGCGCCGGACACCCGGTTGCGACAGGCGAGGACGTAGCGGGCGTGCTCGGTGACCGTCGGGTAGTCGAAGGCGTCGTGGTCGGCGAGGAGCAGGACGGCGTCGGCGGCGGCGAGTTCCTCGGGGGTGGCGGTGACGCGCGGGACGCTGTTGAAGGGGCCGCGTTGGCCGGGGAGGTGGACGCCGGTCAGGACGTGCGGGTCGGCCGCGCGGACCTCGACGCCCAGCGCGGTGAGCAGTTCGGCGATCCGGGCGGCGGGGGTCTCGCGGGCGTCGCCGGTGTTCTTCTTGTGCCGCTCGTTCGGGATGTCCTCCACATAGGAGTCGCCGATCGGGCCCGGATCGGACCAAAGATCACCGGAAAGAGGAGGCCAGGACTCGTGGCGCCCTCCAGGAAAGGGCGCCACGACTCCCGACGCTCGGGCGGGCGCCCCCACCCAGGGTCGCCCGGCCTCGCACCCCGACCCCCATCGGAGTGCGTGTGGCCCGTCCAGTCCATCCCCCACGGTTGGAGCGGCGGGCACGTGATCCATCCTGCGGGCTGTCCATGGACACGCAGTGACAGGAGTATGTCCACTTCTTGACAATCGACCTTTCCGTCCGATCCGCAGGTCATGGCCATGACGATCGACCCCGGTGGTGATGGCCGCTCGGGCGGAGCGGACGGCGGCCGTGGCTGGCCGCGTCAGCGTCTGCCGCTCGGCGTACGCTGGACCCCTGACCCGGCCCCTGTGCACCGCGTGCCGGGCACATCAAGCTGCCCGGCCGCAGGAGCTGCTTCCGGTGCCGGGCGCGCCGCCGCGACGCCAACGGGACGAAGAAGATCGCATGAGTCTGACCGGTTTGCTCGATGTCGTGGTCCGCGACCCCGCTCTCGCCGAGGCGATCGAGGCGGCGGCCGGCGGACACCGTCCGCATCTGGATGTCGTCGGACCGCCCGCCGCCCGGCCGTTCGTGATCGCCGCGCTGGCCCGCTCGCTGGCGGACGGCTCCGCCACCGGCGGCCGCCCGGTGCTCGCGGTGACCGCGACCGGACGGGAGGCCGAGGACCTCGCCGCGAGCCTGCGCTCGCTGCTGCCGCCGGATGCCGTCGCCGAGTTCCCGGCCTGGGAGACCCTGCCGCACGAGCGCCTCTCGCCGCGCTCGGACACCGTCGGGCGGCGGCTCGCGGTGCTGCGCCGGATCGCCCACCCCGCCGCCGACGACCCGGCCGCCGGGCCGGTCCAGGTGGTCGTCGCGCCGGTCCGCTCGGTGCTGCAGCCGCAGGTCAAGGGGCTGGCGGAGCTGGAGCCGGTGGCGCTGCAGCGCGGTGGGTCGCACGATCTGGAGGAGGTGGCCCGCCGGCTCGCCGCGGCCGCCTACGCCCGGGTCGAACTGGTCGAGAAGCGCGGCGAGTTCGCGGTTCGTGGCGGCATCCTGGACGTCTTCCCGCCGACCGAGGAACACCCGCTGCGGGTGGAGTTCTGGGGCGACGAGATCGAGGAGATCCGCTACTTCAAGGTCGCCGACCAGCGCTCGCTGGAGATCGCCGAACACGGCCTGTGGGCGCCGCCCTGCCGCGAGCTGCTGCTGACCGATCAGGTCCGGGCCCGAGCCGCGGAGTTGGCCGAGGCCCACCCCGAACTGGCCGAGATCCTGGACAAGATCGCCCAGGGGATCGCGGTCGAGGGCATGGAGTCGCTGGCGCCCGTGCTGGTGGACGACATGGAGCTGCTGCTCGACGTGCTGCCGGCCGGCTCGGTCACGGTGGTCTGCGACCCGGAGCGGGTCCGCACCCGGGCCGCCGACCTGGTGGCGACCAGTCAGGAGTTCCTGCACGCCTCCTGGGTGGCGGCGGCCGCCGGCGGGGACCGGCCGATCGACGTGGAGCAGATCGACGTCTCGGCGGCCTCGCTCTGGTCGCTGGCGGACGTGCGCGAGCACGCGCAGCAGATCGGGCTGCCCTGGTGGTCGGTGAGCCCGTTCGCCACCTCGGACTCCGAGGTCAGCACGATTCTCGAATTCGACTCCAACACGCTGACCCTGGGCATGCACGCCGTCGAGGCCTACCGCGGCGACACCGCGCGGGCCATCGCCGACGCCAAGGAACGCCTCGCCGCCGACTGGCGGGTGGTCATGGTGACGGAGGGCCAGGGCCCGGCCTCCCGCCTGGCCGAGGTGCTCGGCAACGAGGGCATCCCGGCCCGGCTGGTGCACGACCTCGCCGAGCCGCCCACCCGCGACGTGGTCTACGTCAGCTGCGGCTCGATCGAGCACGGCTTCGTGGACGAGGCGCTCAAGCTCACCGTCATCACCGAGACCGACCTGTCCGGCCAGCGCTCCTCCACCAAGGACATGCGCCGGATGCCGTCGCGGCGGCGCAACGCGATCGACCCGCTGGCCCTGGCGGCCGGCGACTACGTGGTGCACGAGGCGCACGGCGTGGGCCGCTACGTCGAGATGGTGCAGCGCACCGTGCAGGGCGCCACCCGCGAGTACCTGGTGCTGGAGTACGCGCCGGCCAAGCGCGGCCACCCCGGCGACCGGCTCTTCGTGCCGACCGACCAGCTGGACCAGGTGACCAAGTACGTCGGCGGCGAGGCCCCGACGCTGCACCGGCTCGGCGGCGCGGACTGGGCGAAGACCAAGCAGCGGGCCAAGAAGGCGGTCAAGGAGATCGCCGCCGACCTGATCAAGCTGTACAGCGCCCGGATGGCCGCCCCCGGCCACTCCTTCGGCGCCGACACGCCCTGGCAGCGCGAGCTGGAGGACGCCTTCCCGTACGCGGAGACGCCGGACCAGCTGACCACCATCGCCGAGGTCAAGTCGGACATGGAGAAGTCGGTCCCGATGGACCGGCTGATCTGTGGTGACGTGGGCTACGGCAAGACCGAGATCGCGGTCCGCGCGGCCTTCAAGGCGGTGCAGGACGGCAAGCAGGTGGCGGTGCTGGTGCCGACCACACTGCTGGTGCAGCAGCACTTCTCCACCTTCGCCGAGCGGTACGCCAACTTCCCGGTGGTGGTCAAGGCGCTCTCCCGGTTCCAGACCGACAGCGAGGCGAAGGCCGTGCTGGAGGGGCTGTTCGACGGGTCGGTGGACGTCGTCATCGGCACCCACCGGCTGTTCTCCAGCGAGACCAGGTTCAAGGACCTCGGCCTGGTGATCGTCGACGAGGAGCAGCGGTTCGGCGTCGAGCACAAGGAGCAGCTGAAGAAGCTGCGGGCCAACGTCGACGTGCTGACCATGTCCGCCACCCCGATCCCGCGCACCCTGGAGATGGCGGTCACCGGCATCCGCGAGATGTCCACCATCACCACCCCGCCGGAGGAGCGGCACCCGGTGCTGACCTTCGTCGGACCGTACGACGAGAAGCAGATCTCGGCCGCGATCCGGCGCGAACTGCTGCGCGAGGGCCAGGTCTTCTACATCCACAACCGGGTCGAGTCGATCGACAGGGCGGCGGCCCGGCTGAAGGACCTGGTGCCCGAGGCCCGGGTGGCCACCGCGCACGGGCAGATGGGGGAGACGGCACTCGAGAAGGTGGTGGTCGACTTCTGGGAGAAGGAGTTCGATGTGCTGGTCTCCACCACGATCGTGGAGTCGGGCATCGACATCTCCAACGCCAACACGCTGATCGTGGAGCGCGGCGACACCTTCGGCCTCTCCCAACTGCACCAGCTGCGCGGCCGGGTCGGCCGCGGCCGCGAGCGCGGCTACGCCTACATGCTGTACCCGCCGGAGAAGCCGCTCACCGAGACCGCGCACGAGCGCCTGGCCACCATCGCCCAGCACACCGAGATGGGCGCCGGTATGTACGTGGCGATGAAGGACCTGGAGATCCGCGGCGCGGGCAACCTGCTCGGCGGCGAGCAGTCCGGGCACATCGCGGGCGTCGGCTTCGACCTCTACATGCGGATGGTCGGCGAGGCGGTGGCCGAGTTCCGCGAGTCGCTGGAGGCCGGCGGCGGCGAGCCGGAGGAGGAGCCGCTGGAGGTGAAGATCGAGATCCCGGTGGACGCCCACGTGCCGCACGACTACGCGCCCGGCGAGCGGCTGCGGCTGCAGGCCTACCGCTCGATCGCGGCGGTCAACTCGGAGGAGGACATCGAGCAGGTCCGGGCCGAGCTGACGGACCGTTACGGCAAGCTGCCGGAGCCGGTGGAGAACCTGCTGCTGGTGGCCGCGCTGCGGCTGTACGCGAGGCGCTGCGGGGTCGCGGACATCACGCTGCAGGGCGCCAACGTGCGGTTCGGGCCGGTGGAACTGCGCGAGTCGCAGCAGCTGCGGCTGAACCGGCTGTACCCGCGCAGCCAAGTGAAGGCGGCCACCCGGCAGGTGCTGGTGCCGCGGCCGAGCACCGCGCGGATCGGCGGCAAGCCGGTGGTCGGGCGGGAGCTGCTGGCCTGGTGCGGGACCTTCCTGACCACCATGTTCGAGGAGCTGGCGGCCGCGAAGAAGTAGTCCGGCGAGGTCTGTTGGAGGGGCGGTCGGCCGGGTGGCCGACCGCCCCTTGGACTAGAGTCGGTGGTCCACGATCGATGTCCACACCGCTACCGCTCACCAAGGGGGACGGCAGATGTCCGCGCTGCCCATCCGGGACCACACCGCCGAGGCCGTCGTGCTCGATCGGCGCGAAGGACCGTACGGGGAGGTGGTGTTGCGGCAGCGCGGCGGCGACTACGAGATCATCGCCAACGGCTGCTTCCTGATGGACACCGCCGACGGCCGCTCGGAGCGCCTGCTGATCGATGCCGCGCTGGACCGACTGACCGCCGAGCGGCCCGCGGTGCTGATCGGCGGCCTCGGGGTGGGCTTCTCGCTCGCGCATGCGGCCGCGCAGCCGCGCTGGGGGCGGATCGCCGTCGCCGAGCGGGAGGGCGCGATCATCGACTGGCACCGGGACGGGCCGCTCGCCGGCCACACCGCCGGGGCGTTGGCCGATCCGCGGGTGACCGTGCTGCACACCGACCTGGTCGAGTACCTCGCCACCACCGAGGACCGCTACGACGCGCTCTGCCTCGACATCGACAACGGCCCCGACTGGACGGTCAACGACGCCAACGACGCGCTCTACGGCCCGGCCGGCCTGGCTGCCGCCCGCAGCCGGTTGACCCCCGGCGGGATCCTGGCGGTGTGGAGCGCCCAGCCCTCCCCGTCCTTCGAGGAGGCGCTGCGCGCGGCCGAGTTCACGGACGTCCACACCCTGGAGGTGTCGGTCAGCCGGGGCGTACCGGACGTGGTGCACCTGGGCCGGCGGCCCTAGGACCGTCCGGCGCCGGGACCGTCCGGCCCCCAGGGTCTGTCCGGTCCTAGAGTCCGGCCCCAAGGCCTGCCCGGCCTTAGAGTCCGGCGGATCCGTCCCACTGCGGTCCGGAGAAGTTCTCGCCGGGGGTGCCCCCGCGCAGCAGGCCCAGCTCGATCGGCGACAGCGGGCGGTGGGCCCGCCCGCGGACCGGATGCCGGCCCGGCCAGAACCGCAGCGCCGCAGCCGTCAGGATGAGTAACCAGGCTGCCCCGGTGGTCACTTCAACGATCATCAGGTCTCGACCAGTCCCCCCTGCCCCGAGCCGCCGGCCCAGCACCGAGGCTACTCCCGGGTCGGGCGGGCGACCAGGGCGGTACGGTGACGGCCGTACCGCTGTCGCGTCGCCTGGGGGAGCACACCGATGACAGTCCGAACACCCGGGCCGCTGGGGGTGGGTACGAAGGTGCTGCTCTGCCTGCTGGTGGTGCTGACGGCGGGGCTGCTCGGGTTCGTGCCCGCGGGCGTGCTGGCCGTTCGGCGCAAGGCCGGGGTGGACCTGGCCGGGGCGGCGGTGGTGGGCGCGCTCTCGGTGCTGATGGTGGTCTGCGCGGTGGTCGCGGGTGCCGACAGGAGTGCCACGGCGGTCAGCGTGCTCGGCGAGGCCACCATGGCGCTGCTGGTCTTCGGGGCGCCGACGCACTACCTGCTGATGGACCGTCGCTCGGTCTGGGGCCGGCTGCGGCCCGCTCGGCAGTCGCCGCTGCTTCCCGGGCACCCGACCCCGCAGTCCGCGCAGTCCGCGCAGTCCGCGCAGTCCCCGCAGTCCCAGCAGTCCTGGCAGTCCCAGCAGGCGTGGCAGCGGACGCCCGGTGCCGGTCGCCCGTCCGGGTGACCTGTTCGGTTCAACCTCTGGGCAACCGGCGGCAGGGCTCCCTATTCTCGTGTCCCGTCAGGAGTAGGACGTCGTCACCGCAGCCCCATCCGGTCCGGGAGGCCCCGCGTGATCCGCAACAGCTCCATCCGCCGTACTCTGCCCGCCCTCGGCGCCCTGCTGGCCGCCCTCGCGCTGAGCGCCTGCGGAAGTCAGCCCGCGCACCCCGGCGCGGCGGCGGTGGTCGGCCAGGACCGGATCACCGTGGCGGCGGTGCAGGCGCGAGTGGCCGAGTTCCGGGCGCAGGCGGCGAGCCTGCCCACCGGGCAGTACCAGGAGCAGGCCGGACTGGTGGGCGCCACCGTCTCCGGGATGGTCTTCGGCGCGGTGGTGGACCACGCGCTGGCCTCGCACGAGCTGGCCGTCTCCGACTCCGAGGTGGCCCAGCTGCGGGCCCAGCAGGTGCAGGCCTGGGGCGGCGAACCGGCGCTGGAGCAGATGCTGCTGCTCAAGCACGCGGTGCCGGCTCCCGAGATCGACGCCTTCTACCGGCAGCAGCTCGGGCTGCAGAAGCTGGCCGCGCTGAACGGGCAGCAGATCGGCACCACGGAGGGCAACAAGACGGTCCATCAGCTGCTGGCGCAGGCCTCCGACGAGCTGAAGGTCACGGTCAACCCGCGGTACGGCAGTTGGGATCCGCAGCAGGCGGTGCTGGACAGCCCGACCGAAGCCTGGCTGCCCCAGTCCGGCGCGGCGGCCTGAGCGGCAGCGGCGTCTGACCGGACCGGTGATGGCCTGAGTGGTGATGGCCTGACCGGTGATGGCCTGAGTGGTGATGGCCTGACCGGTGATGGCCTGAGTGGTGATGGCCTGAGTGGTGATGGCCTGGCCGGCGGTGGGCTGGCCGGTCGGGGCCGTCCCGGGGGGCGGTAGGTTCGAGGGGTGGAGACTCCGAAGCTGACCCTGCTGACCACCACCCATCGGATCGCCCCCGGCCTGCTCAGCTGGCCCGCCTGGCAGGCGCTGCAGGCCGCGCCGCTGGTGCTGGCCGCCGATCCGGCGCATCCGCAGTTGGCCGCGTTGGCCCAGGCCGGTGTGGCGGTGGAACAGGTCGGTGGGCAGACCGCGCCGGCGCTGGCCCGGCTGCTGGTGCAGCGGGCGCCGCTGGTCTTCCTGGGCAGTCCGGACGGTGACCCGGGGCTGACCGACGCACTGGCCCGGATCGCGGTGGAGGAGGCCGGCGAGGCGCCCGAGATCGAGCTGCTGCCCGGCTCCTACGACCTGCCGGGCGCCCGGTTGCTGGACCTGGTGTCGGTGATGGACCGGCTGCGCTCGCCGGGCGGCTGCCCGTGGGACGCCGAGCAGACCCATGCCTCGCTGGTGAAGTACCTGGTGGAGGAGGCGTACGAGCTGGTCGAGGCGATCGAGGAGGGGGACCGGCAGACGCTGCGCGAGGAGCTCGGCGACGTGCTGCTGCAGGTCTTCTTCCACTCCCGGATCGCCGAGGAGCACGCCGACGACCCGTTCTCCATCGACGAGGTGGCCGGGGACATCGTGGAGAAGCTGATCTACCGGCACCCGCATGTCTTCGCGGACTCCGATGCGGCCACCACGGACCAGGTGGAGGCGAACTGGGAGGCGCTGAAGGCGGCCGAGAAGCAGGATCGCGAGTCGGTGCTGGACGGGGTGCCGAGTGGGCTGCCGGCGCTGGCGTACGCGGCCAAGCTGGTCTCCCGGGTGCGGCGCGCGGACTTCGACAAGGTGCCGGACGCGCCGTACGCGCTGCCGGGCGAGCTGACCGAGGAGACGGCCGGCGCGCTGCTGCTGGCCGTGGTGCAGCGCGCGCACGACGCAGGGGTGGATCCGGACGCGGCGCTGCGCGCGGCCGCACGGGCCTACCGCTCGGCGGTTCGCTCGGCGGAGGGGCTGGCTGACTGAGCGCTTGCTCGGGGAGACGAGGGGCTGGCTGACTGAGCGCTCGCTCAGGGCGGCGGAGGGGCTGGCTGACTGAGCGCTCGCTCAGGGCGACGGAAAGGTCGGCTGACTGAGCGCTCGCTCAGCGGGGCCGAGGGGCTGCCTGGGCGAGCAAGCGCTTGCTTAGTGAAAGCGAGGGGCCGGCTGGGTGAGCAAGCGCTTGCTCAGCGCGGCAAGCCCGCTGCGGGAGCCCTCCGCTGGGCCGGCAGCACCTCGCCGATAGCCTCGCCCAGCGGGTCGAGCAGCTCGGCCAGCCGGTCCAGGTCACCGGGGAGGTCGGCCAGCGCGACGATCCGCTCGCCGTCGGGGCCGGCCACGCAGAACAGGTCGATCCGGCCCAGGTGCTTCTCAGCGGTGTCGACCAGGGCGGCGATGTCGCTGGGCTGGTGGATGTCGGAGCTGACCCCGATCACCGGGCAGCCGGTCCGGTCCAGCGCGGCGGCCAGGTCCTCGGCCACTCCGGGACGCGGGTCGGCCACCAACAGACCGGCTGCACCCGCCGCGGTGAACCGACGGGCCGGCCCGTCCCCGTCGCCGCCGTCGAGTACTGCGATGACCACCACTGCCCCGGCTACTCGCATGGCCTGCTCCTCCCTGGGGGCGCGACCGCACCGTCGCCCACCAACACGTATCGGAGGATCGTAGGCGTCTCCTGACCCTCCGCAACAGGGATTACCCGTCAGGTGACCAGACTCACTCCTCCCGGCGACCGGATACCGTCAGGACATGCCGGACCAGCCCCAGAGCCCCCTCCAGCCCCCGATGCCGCCCCTGTTCAGCTGGGAGTTCGCGGCCGACCCGTACCCCGCGTACGCCTGGCTGCGCGAGCACGCCCCGGTGCACCGCACCACGCTGCCCAGCGGGGTGGAGGCCTGGCTGGTGACCCGGTACGCGGACGCCCGGCAGGCGCTGGCCGACGCCCGGCTCTCCAAGAACCCCACGCACCACAACGCGCATGCGCACCGCACCGGCCGGGTGGGCATCCCGGGCGAGCGCCAGGCGAACCTGATGACGCACCTGCTGAACATCGACCCGCCGGACCACACCCGGTTGCGCCGGCTGGTCTCCAAGGCCTTCACCCCGCGCCGGGTGGCCGAGTTCGAGCCGCAGGTGCAGCGGCTGACCGACCGGCTGGTGGACTCCTTCGCGGGGCGCGGTTCGGCGGACCTGATCCACGAGTTCGCCTTCCCGCTGCCGATCTACGCGATCTGCGACCTGCTCGGGGTGCCGCCCGAGGATCAGGACGACTTCCGCGACTGGGCCGGGATGATGATCCGACATGGCGGCGGCCCGCGCGGCGGGGTGGCGCGCGCGGTGAAGAAGATGCGGGCGTACCTGCTGGAGCTGATCCACCGCAAGCGCGGCGAGTTGGGCGAGGACCTGATCTCCGGGCTGATCCGGGCCAGCGACCACGGCGAGCACCTGACCGAGAACGAGGCCGCCGCGATGGCCTTCATCCTGCTCTTCGCCGGGTTCGAGACGACGGTCAACCTGATCGGCAACGGCATGTACACCCTGCTGAACCACCCGGAGCAGCGGGCCCGGCTGCAGGAGTCGGTGCAGCGTGGCGAGACCGCGCTGCTGGCCACGGCGGTGGAGGAACTGCTGCGCTACGACGGTCCGGTGGAACTGGCCACCTGGCGGTTCGCGACCGAGCCGCTGACCGTGGGCGGGGTGCGGATCCCGGTCGGCGACCCGGTGTTGGTGGTGCTGGCGGCGGCCGACCGCGACCCGGCCCGGTTCGCCGGGGAGAACACCCTGGACCTGGCCCGCCGGGACAACCCGCACCTGGGCTTCGGGCACGGCATCCACTACTGCATCGGGGCGCCGTTGGCCCGTTTGGAGGGCCAGCGGGCGCTGGCCGCCCTGCTGACCCGGCTGCCCGACCTCCAGCTCGCTGCCGAGCCGGAGGAGTTGCGTTGGCGCGGCGGTCTGATCATGCGTGGGCTGCGGGAATTGCCGGTCTCCTTTACGCCGGAAGTCGGCTCGGTCGATCTCTGACGGCGTGTCGCCAACCCTTGCCCGCAGGCGATCTGAATGCTCATCAATCAGGACAAACCTGATCCGTTAGTAGGCGATCCACAGTGGACCGTAATTCTCATGTGATGTAGGCGATATGAGCTTGTGATTGGTCTTCCTATCTGCCTACTCTCCCTGAAGTTCGCGGATGCGAACCCCGAGCGCGGTAACGCCGAATCCTGCCCACCGCGTCGCGGGACATCGACTCAACCCCGGGCAGGGGCGGGGGACCCAGGATTTTCTGCCGTCTCCCACGGCTAGGGGTGAAGCCGACCGCCGGAGCGATCCGGGCGGCCGGCCGGGCCATCCTCACCGGTCCGAACCCGACAGCTCACCTCGCAGGCGTGCGGAGAGGGACATCAATGCTGTTCTCAGGAACTGGCCGTCACCGTCGTCGCACCAATACCGAGAAGGCCATCGCCATCGCCGGCGTGGCCGGAGTCGGGCTCGCGATGCCGCTGCTCACCGCGACCGGCGCGCACGCCGCCTCGGTCTCCGTCTGGGACAAGGTCGCCAACTGCGAGAGCACCAACAACTGGTCGATCAACACCGGCAACGGCTTCTACGGCGGCCTGCAGTTCACCTCCTCCACCTGGGCCGCGTACGGCGGCACCCAGTACGCGGCGCAGGCCAACCAGGCGAGCAAGTCGCAGCAGATCGCGGTGGCCGAGCGGGTGCTGGTGGACCAGGGCCCGGGTGCCTGGCCGGTCTGTTCGGTCAAGGCGGGCCTGACCCGCGGCGGCGCCCCGGCGGTGGTGGACACCGCGGCCCCGGCCGGCGGCGCGCCGGAATCCCAGGCCACGCCCAAGGCCCAGCCCAAGCCGACGCAGCCCAAGGCCCAGCCCGCGCCGGCCCAGCCCACGCAGCCCCAGCCGCAGTCGCCGGCGACGCCGTCGACCGGCGCGCAGGACTACACCGTCAAGTCCGGCGACACGCTCTCCAATATCTCCCAGGCGCAGCGGATCCTCGGCGGCTGGCAGGCGCTCTACCAGGCCAACCGGTCGACGGTGGGCGGGGATCCGAACCTGATCCTCCCTGGCCAGGTCCTGCACCTGAGCTGACGCGCAGCTGACCCGCCGGCAGCACGCGCGGGGCAGCACCGGGGTGGTGCCAGGTGGCCCCGCGCGTGCATTCAGGTGAACTACCGGCAGGTAGCAGAGCCACACCGTGAGACGGTGCCGAGGCCCGGGTGGCTGGACCGGCCGGTGCGGTTAGGCTCTGGTCGTAACGCCTCCGTCATCCCTGTCCGCAGGACCGCTTCCGCAAGGAGATGCATAGTGCCGTCCATTGATGTCGTCGTAGCCCGTGAGATCCTCGATTCGCGCGGCAACCCCACGGTCGAGGTCGAGGTCGGCCTCGACGACGGCAGCACCGGCCGTGCCGCTGTCCCGTCCGGCGCATCCACCGGTGCCTTCGAGGCTCTGGAGCTGCGTGACGGCGACAAGAGCCGCTACTTCGGCAAGGGCGTGGAGAAGGCCGTCCTCGCCGTCATCGAGCAGATCGGCCCGGAGCTGGTCGGCTACGACGCCACCGAGCAGCGCTTGATCGACCAGGCGATGCTGGACCTGGACGCCACCCCGGACAAGTCCTCGCTCGGCGCCAACGCCATCCTGGGTGTCTCGCTGGCCGTCGCGCACGCCGCCTCCGAGGCCTCCGACCTGCCGCTCTTCCGCTACCTCGGCGGTCCGAACGCGCACGTGCTGCCGGTCCCGATGATGAACATCCTCAACGGCGGTTCGCACGCGGACTCCAACGTCGACATCCAGGAGTTCATGATCGCCCCGATCGGCGCGGAGTCCTTCTCCGAGGCCGTCCGCTGGGGCGTCGAGGTCTACCACACGCTCAAGGGCGTGCTGAAGGAGCGGGGCCTGTCCACCGGCCTGGGCGACGAGGGCGGCTTCGCGCCGAACCTGGACTCCAACCGCGAGGCGCTGGACCTCATCACCGAGGCCATCAAGAAGGCCGGCTACGTGCCCGGCAAGGACGTCGCGCTGGCCCTGGACGTCGCCGCCTCCGAGTTCTACAAGGACGGTGCCTACCAGTTCGAGGGCAAGGCGCTGACCGCCGCCGAGCTGAGCGCCTACTACGCCGACCTGGTCGCCAACTACCCGCTGGTCTCGATCGAGGACCCGCTGGACGAGTCGGACTGGGACGGCTGGAAGGCCCTCACCGACGAGCTGGGCGCCAAGGTGCAGCTGGTCGGTGACGACCTGTTCGTGACCAACCCGGTCCGCCTGGCCAAGGGCATCGAGACCGGCACCGCCAACGCGCTGCTGGTGAAGGTGAACCAGATCGGTTCGCTGACCGAGACCCTGGACGCCGTCGAGCTGGCCCAGCGCAACGGCTACCGCTGCATGATGTCGCACCGCTCCGGCGAGACCGAGGACGTCACCATCGCCGACCTGGCCGTCGCCACCAACTGCGGCCAGATCAAGACCGGCGCCCCGGCCCGCTCCGAGCGCGTGGCCAAGTACAACCAGCTGCTGCGCATCGAGGAGATCCTCGACGACGCTGCCGAGTACGCGGGCCGCGCCGCTTTCCCGCGGTTCAAGTACGAGGGCTGAGCCCAGCCGCATGGCATGACCGGTGCCCCGGCTCCCGCCCCGTAGGGTGGAGGCCGGGGCACCGGTGCGACGGAGGGGCGAAGAGAACATGGCAGCGTGGAAGTTCCCGGGCCGGCCGCGGTTCACCAGCCGGGCCACCGTCCTGGTCCTGGTGCTCTGCTCGCTGGTGGCGATCCTGGCCTATCCGACCCGGCAGTACATCAACCAGCGCGCCGAGCTCAACGCCCAGCGGGTCAAGGCCGAGCAGGCCCGCCAGCAGGTGGAGCGGCTGCGCACCGAGCGGGCCCGCTGGCAGGACCCGGAGTTCGTCAAGGCCCAGGCCCGCACGCGCCTGCACTACGCGATGCCGGGGGAGACCCCGTTCGTCGCCGTCGACCCCGCCCCGCCGCCCGGCGCCACCCCGCCGGTGGCCGGCTCCGCGCCGCAGTCCGCCCAGGCAGCCCAGGCAGTCAAGGCAGTCAAGCCCTGGTACGCCACCGTCTGGGACTCGGTGGACGCGGCCGCCGCCCCAACCCCCGCCCCCGCTCCCTGAGAAGACAGCACTGATGAGCACTGAGAACCAGCCCGTCGCCGACCGCGACCTGGCCGCCGTGGCGGCCCAGCTCGGCCGTGTCCCGCGCGGCACCCGGGCGGTCGCGCACCGCTGCCCGTGCGGCAACCCCGATGTGGTGGAGACCGCCCCGCGTCTGCCGGACGGCACGCCGTTCCCCACCCTCTACTACCTGACCTGCCCCAAGGCCGCCTCGCTGATCGGCACCCTGGAGGCGGACGGGGTGATGAAGGAGCAGACCGCTCGGCTCGCCGAGGATCCGGAGCTGGCCGCGGCCTACCAGAAGGCGCACGAGGACTACATCGCCCGCCGGGACGCGATCGAGGTGCTGGAGGGCTTCCCGAGCGCCGGCGGGATGCCGGACCGGGTGAAGTGCCTGCACGTGCTGGTCGGCCACTCCTTGGCGGCCGGCGAGGGCGTGAACCCGCTGGGCGACGAGGCGTTGGCGATGCTGCCCGAGTGGTGGCGCAAGGGCCCGTGCGTCAGCGAGCAGGACATCGAGGAGGGGGTGGCGGCGCTGCAGGCGCAGCGGGCCGAGGCCGCCGACCACGCCGCGGTGATCGCCGAGAAGGAGCGCAAGACCGCCGAGCGGGCGGCCAAGCGCGCCGCCGAGGAGGAGCAGAAGTGACCGCCACCCGGGTCGCCGCGATCGACTGCGGCACCAACTCGATCCGCCTGCTGATCGCCGACCTCGACCCTGAGACCGGCGAGATCGTCGACCTGGACCGGCGGATGCTGATCGTCCGGCTCGGCCAGGGCGTGGACCGCACCGGCCGGTTGGCGCCCGAGGCGCTGGAGCGCACCTTCGCGGCCTGCCGGGAGTACGCGGCCGTCATCGCCGAGCACGGGGTGGGCCCGGAGCGGACCAGGTTCGTGGCCACCAGTGCCTCCCGGGACGCCGAGAACAACGCGGAGTTCACCAAGGGCGTGCGCGAGATCCTCGGCGTCGAGCCCGAGGTGGTCTCCGGCGACGAGGAGGCCCAGCTCTCCTTCACCGGCGCCACCAAGGAGTTGACGGGCACTTCGGTGGCCGCCCCGTACCTGGTCTTCGACCTGGGCGGCGGCTCGACCGAGTTCGTGCTCGGCGGCCAGACGGTGCACGCCGCGCGCTCGGTGGACATCGGCTGCGTCCGGCTGACGGAGCGGCACTTCGCCGACTCCGAGGTGCCGACCCCGGGTCAGGTCGCGGCGGCCCGGGCGGACATCGAGACGGCGCTGGACCTGGCCGCCGAGGCGGTGCCGCTGACCGAGGCGGCCTCGCTGGTGGGCCTGGCCGGGACGGTCACCACGGTGGCCGCGATCGCGCTCCGCCTGACCGCCTACGACTCGGCGGCGATCCACCACTCGCGGCTCTCGCTGGCCCAGGTCCGCGAGGTGACCGAGCGCTTGCTCGGCGCCACCCACGCGGAGCGGGCCGCGATCCCGGTGATGCACCCCGGGCGGGTGGACGTGATCGGCGCCGGCGCCCTGGTGCTGCTCTCGATCATGGAGCGGACCGGCGCCCAGGAGCTGGTGGTCAGCGAGCACGACATCCTCGACGGCATCGCCTGGAGCATCGCCGGCTGAGCCCGGCGCGGACTGCAGGTCGACCCCTTCCGCACCCCGTCGCGGGGCCCGTTCCGGGGCCCTTCGGCGGGGTGTCGGCAGAAAGTTCGTGAATTTCTTCACATGGCGATCCGCCCGTTCTCAGTACCTCGGGGACCGCTTCGTCCGGAATACGGGACCTAAGGTCGCCCACCGCGCTCAGTCGATGGATCCCAGGCGGTGCTCCGGGCCGGCCGATGGAATCGAAACAATGCTCGGGGAACCCCGGTCGTGCCAGGATCGTTGCTGCTCAACCGGGCTGTGTCCGCCCAAACCTCGGCGTGCCGCCGTGATCGGTCCGGGAGTGACGCTCAGGCGGCCAAAGTGTGGCCGGGCAGTGTAGCAGGCCCTGTCCAGAGTCTTGTGACGGGCCTCACGAAGGGTGCTCCGAGGGGTGCTGGATACTTTCGGATATGAGCACCATGGAGCGTCCTCGCATCCTCATTGTCGGCGGTGGTTACGTCGGCCTGTATGCCGCGATGCGCATCCTCAAGAAGATGCGTTACGGCGAGGCGACCGTCACGGTCGTCGACCCGCGGTCGTACATGACGTACCTGCCCTTCCTTCCCGAGGCGGCCGGCGGCAACGTCGCGCCCCGCAACCTCGTCGCACCGCTGCGCAGCGCCCTGAAGAAGGCGGAGGTGCTCACCGGTCACGTGACCGGCGTGGACCACGCCCGCAAGGTCGCCACCATCGCGCCGCTGGCCGGCGACTCCTACGAGCTGCCCTTCGACTACCTGGTCGTCGCCACCGGCTCGGTCTCCCGCACCTTCCCGATCCCCGGCCTGGCCGAGCACGGCATCGGCATGAAGACGGTCGAGGAGGCGATCAGCCTCCGCAACCACGTCATGCAGCAGCTGGACAAGGCCGAGTCGACCGCGGACGAGAACGTCCGCCGCAAGGCGCTCACCTTCGTGGTGATCGGCGGCGGCTTCGCCGGCGTCGAGACGATCGGCGAGATCGAGGACATGGCCCGCGACGCGGCCAAGATCTACAAGACCGTCAGCCGTGACGACATGCGCTTCATCCTGGTGGAGGCGGCCAACCGCATCCTCCCGGAGATGGGCCCCGACCTCGGTCTGTGGACCAAGGAGAAGCTCGAGGAGCGTGACATCGAGGTCTTCATCGAGACCTCGATGGAGTCCTGCGTCGACCAGCACGTGGTGCTGAAGAACGGCGTCGAGGCCGACGCGTCCACCATCGTCTGGACCGCGGGCGTCAAGCCCAACCCGGTGCTGGCCAACTTCGGCCTGCCGCTGGGCCCGCGCGGCCACGTGGACACCGCCCCGACCCTGCAGGTGCACGGCTTCGACTACGTCTGGTCGGCCGGCGACAACGCCCAGGTGCCGGACCTCGCCGTCGGCGAGGGCGCCTGGTGCCCGCCGAACGCCCAGCACGCGGTGCGCCAGGCGCTCGTGCTCGGCGACAACGTGATCTCCGGCATGCGGGGCTTCCCGCAGCAGGAGTACAAGCACAAGAACCTCGGTGCGGTCGCCAGCGTGGGCCTGCACAAGGGCGTGGCGATCCTCTTCAACAAGTACAAGTTGAAGGGCCGTCCGGCCTGGTGGTTCCACCGCCTGTACCACGGCAGCCGGGTGCCGACCATGAACCGCAAGGTCCGGGTCTTCACCGACTGGACGCTGGCGATGTTCCTGAAGCGCGAGACCGTCGGCCTCGCGGAGATGGAGAAGCCGTTCGGCGCCTTCCAGGAGGCGGCCGCGCCGGCTCCCAAGCCGGTCGCCACCGTCCCCGCGCCCGCCGCCGAGGCGGACAAGGCGCTCGCGAGCAAGTAACCCAGCAGGAAGCGACTGACCCCGGCTCCCCTCATGCCGGGGTATGAGTCGGAGGCCCTCCGCCCGGCAGCGTCGCCGGACCACGACCTCCGTGGTGCTCAGCCGGTTGTGCGAACCGGGCGGAGTACAAGAACGAATGACGAAAGGGCCTCGGCCCGGTGGTGAGGACCCACCGGGCCGAGGCCCTTTCGGTTGCGCCGCTGACGCTCCGTCAAGCGCTCCTGATCAGCCGCTCTTGATGCTGTCCAGGATGTCCAGCCCGGCGGCCCGACGCGAGGGCCAGATCGCGGCCACCAGGCCGACCAGCCCGGCCAGGCCCAGGAAGAGCAGCAGCTTGGCGTAGGGCAGCACGGTGGTCAGACCCTCGATGCTGCTCTTCAGCGTGCCGTTGACCGCCCAGGCCAGGAAGCAGCCGAGCCCGAGGCCGAGTGCCGCCCCGAAGAGCGAGATCACCACCGACTCCAGTCGGATCATCCGCTTGATCCCGCTGCGGGCCAGGCCGATCGCCCGCAGCATCCCGATCTCGCGCTTGCGCTCGAACACCGACATCGCCATGGTGTTGACCACGCCCAGCACGGCGACCAGCACCGACATGGCCAGCAGGCCGTACATCATGTTCAGCGCGAAGGCGATCTGCGAGCTGACCTTGTCCCGCAGGTCCTGCTTGGTCTGCACCGTGATCAGCGGGTTGTCCCCGCCGGCGTCCACCAGCGCCTGCCGCAGTGCGCCGTCCTCGCCGGCCGCACCCCGGATCAGCACCGCGTTGGTGCTCGGTTCGGCGCCGTGCTGGACCAGCGCGGCGTTGCTCAGCACCAGCGGCTTGACCAGCTTGTTGTCGGCGTAGACACCGCCGACCGTCAGGGTGCCGCTACTGCCGTCCGGGAAGCCGGCCGCCACCTTGCTGCCGACGCTCAGCTGGTTGGTCCTGGCGAGGTCGGCGTCGACCAGCAGCTGCCCCTGGGCGAGCGCCGCCGTGGAGCCGCTGGTCATGCTCAGGTGCAGCACCTGGTCGACCGGGGCCGCGTCGATCCCGGTGACGACGCGCTTCTTGCCGGCGATCTCGAAGGAGGACTCGGTCAGCGAGGCGGCGGCCGTGACCCCGGGGGCGTGGGCGGCCCGGGCGGCGATCTCGGGGGAGACGCTCATGCCGTTGGAGAGCTCGATCGCGTAGTCGGCCCGCATGGTGTCGGTGACCGCCCGGTCCAGCACCCCGTTGATCGAGGCGCCGAGCACGGTGAGCGCGCTGACCAGGGTCAGGCCGATGGTGAGCGCGGCGGCCGTGGCGGCGGTGCGGCGCGGGTTGCGCACCGCGTTCTGCCGGGCCAGCTTGCCGGAGATCCCGAACAGCCGGCCCATCGCCGGGCCGATCAGCGCGATCACCGGCCGGGAGAGCAGCGGGATCAGGATGAAGGTGCCGATCAGTGCGGCGACCGCGCCACCGGCCACGATCCACTTCCCGTTGGAGCCCGCCGAGGAACCCCAGAGGATCAGGCCCAGGCCGGCGCCGCCGATCACCGTACCGACCGAGTTGCGCAGCACCAGGCTCTTCTGGCTGGCCGGCTGGTCGCCGCTGCTCATCGCGGCCACCGGGGCGATCCGCGAGGCCCGGCGGGCCGGCAGCACCGCGGAGAGCACGGTGACCAGAACACCCGTCAGCAGGGCCACCAGCACCGTGACCGGACTGATGATCAGCGGTCCGGACGGCGTGCTGCCCCCGGTGGAGAGCGCGCCGATCAGCGACTGCAGCCCGGCACCGATGCCCACGCCGGCGAGCAGGCCGGCCGCCGAGGAGAGCGCGCCGATCAGCACGGCCTCGACCAGCACCGAGCCGGTGATCTGCCCGCGGCTGGCCCCGATCGCCCGCAGCAGCGCCAACTCCTTGGTGCGCTGGGCGATCAGCATGGTGAAGGTGTTGGCGATGATGAAGCTGCCGACGAAGAGCGAGATGCCGGCGAAGGCGAGCAGCATGGTGCGAACGCCGCTCATCGCGCTGGAGACCTCCGCCTTCTCGGCGTCCTGCAGCTGACGGGCGGTCTTGGCGGTGATCTCGCCGCCCTGCGGCAGCACCTGGTTGACCTGGTCGAGCAGCGCGTCCTGGCTGCTGCCGGCCGCGCCGACCACCTGGATCCGGTTGAACTGACCCGGGGTCAGCAGCAGCTGCTGGGCGGTCGCGGTGTCGAACAGGACCAGCGGGTTGCCGGCGTTCACGCTCGGGTCGTCGGTGCTGAAGACGCCGGTCAGAGTGGTGTCCATGGCCGGGCCGTTGGTGGCCACCCGGACCTTGTCGCCGACCCGGTAGCCGCCCTTGTCGGCGGTCGTGCGGTCGAGCGCGATCTCGCCGGCGCGCTGCGGCCCGCGGCCCGGGGCCATCGGGTAGCGGGCGTCCTGACCGTTCGCGCCGGGCACGAAGTTGGAGCCGTTGGAGTCGCGGCCCTGGCCGATGCTCCTGCCGCTCCGGTCGGCGACCGCGGTGAAGCCGTCCACCACGCCGACCGAGCGGGCCACGCCGGGCAGTGCGGCGATCCGGTCGACCGAGCCGGCGGTCAGGTGCGGGGAGTCGGCCCCGGAACGGTCGGCAACCTCGGCGCCCGGCTGCGCGCCACGGTCGGTGACCTGGACCGAGAGGTTGGCGTAGTCCTTGGAGTAGCTGTTCTTCAGGGCCGAGCCGAAGGTGTCGGAGAAGATCATCGTGCCGGCCACGAAGGCGGTGCCGAGCAGCACGGCCAGGGCCGTCATCAGTAGCCGGCCCTTGTGGGCGAGCACGTTGCGCAGTGCGGTGCGGTACATCAGTTGGTCCGCCCCTTCGCGTCGAAGCGCCGCATCCGGTCGAGCACGGAGTCGGGGGTCGGGCCGGTCAGCTCGTCCACGATCCGGCCGTCGGCCAGGAAGACCACCCGGTCCGCGTAGCCGGCCGCGACCGGGTCGTGGGTCACCATCACCACGGTCTGGCCCAGTTCGCGCACCGAGTTGCGCAGGAAGGAGAGGATCTCGGCGCCGGAGCGGGAGTCCAGGTTGCCGGTCGGCTCGTCGGCGAAGATGATCTCCGGGCGGCCGGCCAGCGCGCGGGCGCAGGCGACGCGTTGCTGCTGACCGCCGGAGAGCTGGGAGGGACGGTGCGTCAGGCGCCCGGACAGGCCCACGGTGTCCACCACCGCGTCCAGCCAGGCCCGGTCCGCCTTGCGGCCGGCGATGTCCATCGGCAGGGTGATGTTCTCCAGCGCCGTCAGGGTGGGCAGCAGGTTGAAGGCCTGGAAGACGAAACCGATCTTGTCGCGCCGAAGCTGGGTCAGCTGCTTGTCCTTCAGCCCGACCAGCTCGGTGTCGCCGATGGTGGCCGAGCCCGAGGAGACCGCGTCCAGTCCGGCCATGCAGTGCATCAGCGTCGACTTTCCGGAGCCGGAAGGGCCCATGATCGCGGTGAACTCGCCCTGGCGGAACTCGACGCTCACGTTCTCCAGGGCGACGACCCGGGTCTCGCCCGCGCCGTACACCTTGTTCAGGCCAGTCGCACGGGCGGCCGCCCGGCCGGTGCCGACGGCAGCGGTCGTCGTGGTCATGGGGCAACTCCTGTCGGTCGACCGCCGTCGCTCGGCGGGTCGCTGGGGATACCTCCATGCTCCGGGCGGGCCGGCCCGGTTCTCGTCGGTCCGACGGACGGTTGGACGGCCAGCCGCGAGGCTTACAGCCGCCGGCTGCCCTCCTCCTGCGGGATGACGGGGACCCTGATGGCTGGAACCCGCTGGTCCATGTCCGAATCACGGACTGTTCGTCAGATGGCAAGGAAACATGACAACTTCCCCGCCCGGGAACATGCGAAAGGGGGAGCGGGACGACTAGGCTCAGGGTGGCCCACAACGGGCACAGCTGTTCCGGCCCGGATGGTGGAACGCAGACACGGGCAGCTTAAAACTGCTTGGCCGCGAGGCCGTGCCGGTTCGAGTCCGGCTCCGGGCACCATGGTTCGTGGCATTGGCCCGTTGCGGTCGAGTTAGGCTCGCCCCATGCCCGATCCCCTTGACCTGCAGGATGCCGTCGACGAGCTGGCGGACCGTTTCCGCGCGATGCCGCAGAGCCGGCTGCTCGGCGCGGTGCCCGGCCACCCCTCACGCGCGGCCGCCGCCCTGGCGCTGGCCCGCGAACTGGCGGACCGGGCCCAGCTGCTGGAGGAGGGGCCGGCCCGGGAACCCCGAGACTTCCCCGAGGCCGAGGCCTTCACTGTCGGGGACCAGCTGGCGGTGGCCGGGCACGACCTGGTCGGCGCGCTCACCGCGCTCGGCGGCGAACAGGTGATCGAACTGCGCGACGGCGCCCACCGCACTGCGGCCGACCTCCTGGCGGAGGCGGTCGCGGCGGTGGGCGCCGTCGGGAGGCTGTGCGGCTGAGTGCGCCGCTGTGAGGGGGTGTGCCGGTGTGAGGGGTGCGCAGCTGTGAGGGGTGTGCCGGTGTGAGGGGTGCGCAGCTGTGAGGGGTGCGCCGGTGCGGCCGAGCGCGCCGTGGCCGCTGAGACCGCGTCAGATACTGGCCACCACGCGGTCGGCCAGCACGTAGACGGTCTCCTCGGCGGTGGAGAAGGTCAGCGAGTACGAGCCGGAGAACCGCGAGCCGCCGAGCAGCCGGACGTCCTCGCCGGCCCGCACCGCGTCGATCAGCCGGTAGGCCGCCTCGCGGTCACCCGGGGCCACACAGAGCGTGGTGCCGTCGGCGAAGGCGTAGACGTCCAGGGTGCCCAGCGGCCCCGGGCGGACGTCGGTGAGCGCGATCCGCTCCTCGGCCAGAGCGGTCAGCCGGGTGTCGGTCCACTCGCGGGACGGGGCCTGGCTGGGCACGAAGTCCGGGTGCGAGGGGTGGCGGCGCGGGTCGGGGGCCGGGGCGGGCTCGGCCTCGGCGGCCGGGTCCGGGTCCAGCAGGCCGGCCTCGAGTCCGGTGGCCAGCAGGTCGGCCTCGCGGCGGGCCCGCTGGTCGCCCTCGCCACCCTGACCGGGGGCGCCGGGCGCGCTGGGGTGGCCGGTGGCCGGACCGGGCAGCGGGCCGCCGTCGTTGATCATCTCCTCCAGCGCCGAGCGCAGTGCCTCGCCGAAGGCCGGGTCCATGGTGCCCGCGTTGTCGACGGCCTCTTCCGGGCCGGTCGGGCGGGGGAAGAAGACCGGCCAGTTCTCCACCGGGCCCAGTCCGTGCAGGCCGCTCAGCCCGTGGCCCAACTCCCCGGAGGCGCTTGCGAACGGAGTGTCGAGCAGCGGGTCGTCCTCGGCCGCCCGGGCCTCCTGCTCGGCCCAGAACGCCCGGGCCTCACTGATCTCCCGTTCCCGGTCGGCGGCCAGCGCCTCGGTGACGGCGCGGCGTATCGCGGCCTCGTCCAGTACCGCCGGCGCGGCGGCCTCGGCGGCGGCCAACCGCCGGGAGAGGCCGCGCACATGGAGCAGGATCGCGGAGGTGACGGCGATCAGGATCAGCAGAAGGGTGACGTACACGGCGCTCACGGAACGTACTCCTCGCGCGGAGTGGAACGGGGGAACGTCTCCACATTGCCGTATGGGCGGGTGGTACTGCAGGGGAAGATGTCCGAAATGTCCGTGACGTTGGTCATTGTCCGAAAATCCCAAAGGTGCCTGGTGTACGCTGCGCAGTTGCATGACTCCGGGGGGTCGAATTCGGTGCCCCGGGAAACAAGTTGAGGGCCGAATCGGCACGTGCGATGCGATCCGACCCTCAACTACGTTGCGTAACTTTTTTCGCTGAGGTCTAGCTGAGTCTCAGCTCAGTCGCTCGAATTCTCTTTGGCCGCTTGGTGAGCTGCTCCTCCGCTGCGGGCGGGTGCCGCCTCGTTCCTCGGCGACCCCCACCCTCCGCTGCGTCTCAGCTCAGGCGCTCGATCACCATCGCCATGCCCTGGCCGCCGCCCACGCACATGGTCTCCAGACCGAACTGCTTGTCGTGCCACTGCAGGGAGTTGATCAGGGTGGTGGTGATCCGGGCGCCGGTCATGCCGAAGGGGTGGCCGACCGCGATCGCGCCGCCGTTGACGTTCAGCTTGTCCAGGTCGACGCCCAGGTCCCGGTAGGACGGGATGACCTGGGCCGCGAAGGCCTCGTTGATCTCCACCAGGTCGATGTCGCCGATGGTCAGCCCGGCCCGCTGCAGCGCCTGGCGGGAGGCCTCGACCGGCCCGTAGCCCATGATCTCGGGGGAGAGCGCCGAGACGCCGGTGGAGACCACCCGGGCCAGCGGCGTGATGCCCAGTTCGCGTGCCTTGGTGTCGGACATGATCACCAGGGCGGCGGCGCCGTCGTTCAGCGGGCAGCAGTTGCCCGCAGTGACCGTGCCGTCCGGCCGGAAGACCGGCTTGAGGCCCTGGACGGCCTCCAGGGTGACCCCGGCGCGCGGGCCGTCGTCGGTGGCGACCACGGTGCCGTCCGGGGTGGTCACCGGGGTGATCTCGCGCTCCCAGAAGCCGGCCTTGATCGCGGCCTCGGCCAGGTTCTGCGAGCGCACGCCGAACTCGTCCTGGTCGGCCCGGGTGACGCCCTTGAGCGCGGCCAGGTTCTCGGCGGTCTGGCCCATCGCGATGTAGGCGTCCGGCAGCAGCCCGTCCTCGCGCGGGTCGTGCCACTCTCCGCCGCCCTCGGCGGCCCGCTGCGCGGTGCGCGCCAGGGCCTCGTCGAAGAGCGGGTTCTGGGTGTTCGGCATGCCGTCCGAGGTGCCGTTGATGGAGCGCGAGACGGTCTCCACGCCGGCCGAGATGAAGACGTCGCCCTCGCCCGCCTTGATCGCGTGCAGTGCCATCCGGGTGGTCTGCAGCGAGGAGGAGCAGTAGCGGGTGATGGTGGTGCCGGGCAGGTAGTCCATGCCCATCTGGACCGCGACGATCCGGGCCAGGTTGTGGCCCTGCTCGCCGCCGGGCAGGCCGCAGCCGAGCATCAGGTCGTCGATCTGGCGCGGGTCCAGCTGCGGGACCTTGGCCAGCGCGGCCTGGATGATGTGGGCGGTCAGGTCGTCCGGGCGGACGTCCTTGAGCGAGCCCTTGAAGGCCCGGCCGATCGGCGAACGGGCGGCGCTGACGATGACGGCTTCGGGCATGACGGCTCCTCGGTAGTGTCGGGCTGCTACGGAGGGAAAGTTACTCTCAAGTAGCGCGGGCGTCACCTGGCTCGGGGTGTGAACTGGCTGACGCGGTCGCCTCGGCGGGGGTCGGCAGGCCGAACCGCAGCCGGTGCTTGACCAGGGCCCAGCGCCGCCCGCCCGCGCCCTCGGCGGCGGAGGCCACCTCGGTGCCGGACTGGCCGGCCGCCGTGGCCGCCGCGACCGCCATCGGCAGCACCGCCTCGCGCCGACCGGACGGCTCCGGCTCGGTGGCCTCCGGCCAGAGGTCGAGGGCCGCGCAGAGCGAGGGCAGCACCGCCATCGCGGCCGTGGCGTAGCCCTGGGCGGAGGGGTGGAAGCGGTCGGAGGCGAACATCTCGGGCCGGGCCGCGAACTCCGGGCCCAGCAGCGAACCGAGCGAGACGGTTCGCCCACCCGCCTCCACCACCGCGATCGTCTGGGCCGCCGCCAGCTGTCGGCTGACCCGCCGGGCGATCCAGCGCAGCGGTGGCCGGACCGGCTTGATCGTGCCCAGGTCCGGGCAGGTGCCGACGACCACCTGGCAGCCCAGCGTGCGCAGGTCCCGCACCGCCTCGCCGAGCAGCCGGACGGCTTGGGTGGGCGGGGTGTGCCGGGTGACGTCGTTCGCGCCGATCATGATCACCGCGATGTCGGGACGGGACGCCAGGGCGAGCCGCACCTGGCGTGCCAGGTCGTTCGAACGGGCGCCGGAGACCGCGACGTTGACCAGTCGGACCCGGCGCTCGGCGACCGAGGCCAGGCCGGCGGCGAGCAGCGCCCCCGGTGTCTCGCGGGCGCGGCGCACGCCCAGGCCGGCCGCCGTGGAGTCGCCCAGGAAGGTCAGCACCAGCGGCTGCTCGCCGTCCTGGGCCGGGTCGGCGAAGCCGTCCCCGTAGACGCCGTCCGCCTTCGGCGGGTCGCCCTCCAGGATGCCGACCGCGCGGATCGCCAGTCGGCTCTCGGTGATCAGCACGCCGGCCAGGCCGACCCCCAGCAGGCCGAGGCCACCCCCGCCGTAGGCCGCCGCGGTGGCGATCCGGCGGGCGACCCTGGCTCTCGACTGCTGCACCCCTGGCATTCGGCGACCCCCTTCGCGTGCGCGGTGTTCTTGACCGACAGTTTCCCCGCTGCGTGCATACCCCTGGACACCTTCGCGCTACCGGGAGGCATCGGCCATCTGGCGCCATAGGCTTGGGATACCGAAGAACGCCATGGCCACAGACCGGGAGGACCCCCGTGCGGTACCACAATTCGATCATCGACCTGGTTGGAAACACTCCTTTGGTGAAGCTCACCAAGGTGACCGAGGGCATCTCCGCCACGGTGCTGGCGAAGGTCGAGTACTTCAACCCCGGTGGGTCGGTCAAGGACCGCATCGCGATGCGCATGATCGAGGCCGCCGAGGCTTCCGGCGCGCTCAAGCCCGGTGGCACCATCGTCGAGCCGACCTCCGGGAACACCGGGGTGGGACTGGCGATCGTGGCCCAGCAGAAGGGCTACAAGTGCATCTTCGTCTGCCCGGACAAGGTCTCCACTGACAAGATCAACACGCTCCGCGCGTACGGCGCCGAGGTGGTGGTCTGCCCGACCGCCGTGGCCCCCGAGCACCCCGAGTCGTACTACAACGTCTCCGACCGGCTGGTCCGGGAGACCCCCAACGCCTGGAAGCCGGACCAGTACTCCAACCCGGAGAACCCGGCCTCGCACTACCACTCCACCGGCCCCGAGCTGTGGGAGCAGACCGAGGGGAGGATCACCCACTTCATCGCCGGCGTCGGCACCGGCGGCACCATCTCCGGCACCGGCCGCTACCTGAAGGACGCCTCGGGCGGCAAGGTGCAGGTGATCGGCGCCGACCCGGAGGGCTCGGTCTACTCCGGCGGCACCGGCCGGCCGTACCTGGTGGAGGGCGTCGGTGAGGACTTCTGGCCGACCGCCTACGACCGCACGGTGGCCGACGAGATCGTGGCCGTCTCGGACAAGGACTCCTTCCAGATGACCCGCCGCCTCGCCAAGGAGGAGGGCCTGCTGGTCGGCGGCTCCTGCGGGATGGCCGTGGTGGCCGCGCTCGAGGTGGCCCGCCGGCTCGGTCCGGACGACGTGGTCGTGGTGCTGCTGCCGGACGGCGGCCGCGGCTACCTGTCGAAGATCTTCAACGACGACTGGATGGCCGACTACGGCTTCCTGCCGACCGCCGCCGACGAGGCGCACATCGGCGAGGTGCTGGCCCGCAAGGACGCGATCGAGCACGAGGGCATCCCGCAGTTCGTGCACATGCACCCGGGCGAGACGGTCGGCGAGGCGGTGCAGGTGCTGCGCGACTTCGGCGTCTCGCAGATGCCGGTGGTCTCGCCCGGCGCCGGGCACCCGGACATCATGGCCGGCGAGGTGATCGGCTCGGTGGTCGAGCGCGACCTGCTGGCGGCGCTGTTCAGCGGTGGCGCGCAGCTCACCGACCTGCTGGAGCAGCACATGTCGCGGCCGCTGCCGGTGGTCGGCTCGGGCGAGTCGGTGACCGGGCTGATGAGTGTGCTGGAGCAGGCGGACGCCGCGGTGGTGCTGGTCGAGGGCAAGCCGCAGGGGATCGTGACCCGGCAGGACCTGCTGGCCTTCATGGCCGGGCGGGCGGCGCACTGACCTCCACCGCGCACTGGCCTCCATCGCGCACTGGCCTCCATCGCGCACTGGCCTCCATCGCGCACTGGCCTCTGGCGGGCGGGTGCTGACTATGTTTCAGGGAATCGTTCGTTTTCCGACCAAGTGGTACACCCGCGTCACCTGGGCGCAGCACTCGGTTAACAACGTTCCTGCATCGTATTGAGCACGGCAAGACGCCGAGCGCGATGGCGGTAGTGACCGGGAGCGGCTCCCCGGGCACTGCGGTCATCGGGACACACGGACCGGCCCTGACCCGGTGACCTGTGTCTCCCTCCGCCTTCGGGAGGAGGGGCCCCTCGTGGGGGTCGTCGTCGTCCCGCCCCTGTACCGGTCCTCGGCCGGGCGCAGGGTGCGGCGACTCCCACGGCACCTCGCGCCGTCATGGCGCGGCTCCGCGGCTCCCGGGTGGGGGAGCGAGGCGGAGCACCGGCAGGGCCGGTCCTGGGTCTCCCCGGGCCGGCCCTCGCCGTTGGGCAGGTGTGTTTGGGAAGTTGCCGGGGTCCTCCCCTACGCTCGCCCCATGACCAGCACCGAAGGCACCAACATCGAAGACACCGACGCCCCCCGCTACGTCCGCCTCAGCATCGAGCTGATCGCCGAGATCACCGACGAGGGGGCCCTGAAGGCCGCCGCGCTGGCGCAGGTCGAGGCCGACGAGTACCTGGACGACGAGGAGCGCGCCCAGTCCGTCGAGGCGATCGAGGTGGACCCGTCGGGTTCGCTAGCCCACTTCATCGACCCGGTCGCGCTGCTCGGCGACGTCCCGGGCATCGAGCTGACCCAGGCCACCTGGGAGTCCGCGCAGACCGCCTTCGACCCGGAGGACGACAGCTACGAGTTCGAGGTCGAGTAGTCGACTTCGGGCAGTTCGTCGGGTCGTCAGTCCAGCCCACTACTTTGCAAACTTTGCATACCGCCTTGCCGTGTGTCGGCTGGGCGGTATGTCCATTTTTGGCGCTATCTTTCATCGTCTCGTACGATCTGAACCTCTTCGTGGAACCGGGTTCGCCCAGGCTTGCGTCAGTAAGTCCGATATGACCCACCGGAGTCGGCAGCAGGGAGACGGAACGTGACGACACGGCAGGAGCAGGAGCGCGAAGCGATACCCGGGGGTTGGAGCCGGCGCGGCATGCTGGCCGGACTGATCGGTGCCCCGGTCCTGCTGCTCGCGGCCTGCAACGACAGCAAGGGCGGCAGCAGCTCCGCCGCCGGGCAGGCGGGGGCGGGTGGCGGCGCGAACCCCTCGCCCCGCACCTCCGCGGCCGTGATCACCGTCTCGCCCGCCGACGGCACCGCGGGCGCCGCCTTCACCGCGCCGGTCACCGTCGCCGTCGCCGCCGGCACCCTCAGCTCGGTCAAGGTCACCGACCCGACCGGCCGCGAGATACCCGGCCGGCTCGCCCCGGACGGGGCGAGCTGGACCACCACCGGGCCGCTCAGCAGCAGCACCAAGTACGCCGTGGCCGCCGTCGCCGCCGACAAGGACAGGCTCGCCGCCGACGCCACCACCAGCTTCACCACCGCCACCCCCGCCAGCACCTTCGTCGGCCACTTCAGCCCGGAGGACGGCTCCACGGTCGGGGTCGGCATGCCGGTCTCGATCACCTTCAGCACCCCGGTGACCGACCGCAGGGCCGTCCAGCAGGCGATCACCGTCCTCGCCGACCCGGGCGTCGAGATCGTCGGGCACTGGTACTCCAGCACCCGGCTCGATTTCCGCCCCGAGCAGTACTGGGCCAAGGGCACCAAGGTCACCCTGAAGCTGCGGCTCAAGGACGTCGAGGGCGCCAAGGGCGTCTTCGGCACCCAGTCCAAGGACGTGAACTTCACCGTCGGACGGGCCCAGACCTCGGTCGCCGACCTCGCCGCCGGCACCCTCACCGTCACCACCGACGGCCAGGTCAGCGCCGTCTGCAAGGTGATCGGCGGGGCGCCCGACCACCGGACCTGGGGCGGAAAGATGGTCATCTCCGAGCGCTTCACCCAGACCCGGATGAACTCCGCCACGGTCAACCTCGGTGACGAGTACGACATCCCCGACGTCCCGCACGCCCAGCGCCTGACCACCTCGGGCACCTTCATCCACGGCAACTACTGGTCCGCGCCCTCCGCCTTCGGCCACACCAACGCCAGCCACGGCTGCATAGCCCTGCGCGACGTCAAGGGCGCCGGCGACCCCGGCACCGACGCCGCGAAGTTCTACGCCTCCTCGATCACCGGCGACGTGGTCGAGGTCGTCAACTCCGGCGACCGCACGGTGGATCCGGCCAACGGCCTGGGTGACTGGAACATCGGCTGGGCCGACTGGAAGGCCGGCAGCGCAGTCTGACGGTGCGCCAGTCGCCGCTCGATCGCGGCGACCGAATCCCGCCAGCCCGCCGGCCCCCGGATCGGCAGGCTGGCGGTATGACCTACACCGTCAACCCGATTGCTCCCGCTGTCCTCGCCGAACTGCGCCGCCTGGACGACGCGGGCGACGTGCCGGTCCGGGTGCACACCGTTGAAGGCGGCGCCCCGCTGCGCTGCTGCCTGCGCCGCGCCGATCCCGGCGCCGACCTGCTGCTGCTCTCCTACGCCCCGCTGCGCCGCTGGGCCGACGAAGTGGGCGCCCACCCGGGCCCGTACGACGAACTCGGCCCGATCTTCATCCACGCCTGCCCGCAGGACTGCCCCGGTGCCGGCCCCGAGTACCCGACCGCCATGCACCAGGGCGACCGCGTCTTCCGCGCCTACGACCACAACGGCCACATCCTGCGCGGCGTGGTGGTCGAACCCGACCCCGCCCTCGCGGATGAGGTTCTCACCGCCATGCTCAGCGATCCCCAGGTCGCGGTCGTCCACCTCCGAGCGGTGGAGTTCGGCTGCTTCCAGCACGAGGTCCGGCGCGCCTGACGGTTGCTGCTGCCGACTTCGCGCCTGCCGACCTCGCGCCTGAGGCCGGCTCGACATTGCGGCCGGTAAGGGTAATTGGCTCGTCCGAACCGGTGATCCTTCGGTGCTGCATGCGACCCACCACTCTCGATAGGACGTAGACAGAAGATCGGTTTTTCCGATCTTCTAGGAGTGCCATGCGCGCCCGCATCACGAGTCTGCTCATCTCCGGACTCGCATCAGCCGCCCTCGTCTTGGCCGGCAGTAGTACGGCTCACGCCGCCACGGTCACCGAACAGTCCGCCGAATCCCAGCCGCTGGCGTTCCAGAGCGGGTGGCTCGACAGCTTCCTGCAGCTGGCCGCCGAGGGATCCGGGCCAGCGGCGGAGGACCAGCTCGCCGACCAGGGCCAGTCCGCCGACCAGGGGCAAGCCACCGACCTCATCCGCCCCGGCATGCGGGTCGACTCGGACAGCGACCGGTCCTCCGAGTTCGCCCTGCCGCAGGAGTTCACGGACTCCGCGGCGCAGCCGGCCGAAGTGGCCGCCCCGACCGGTGGGTTCGGCGCGCCGGGCCAGTCGCTGTTCGGCGGCCTGCCGATGGTGCAGCCGCAGGATGTCCCGCAGACGCTGGTGCAGGGGACGTCCGGCGAGCACGGCGGCAAGCCCGGCAAGGAGCACGGCGAGCACGGGACGAAGCCCGGCGAGCACGGCGCCAAGCCCGGCCCCAGCCAGGGTCAGGGCCAGGGTCAGGGTCAGAAGGACGACCAGGGCCAGCAGCAGGGCCAGGGTCAGAAGGACGACCAGGGTCAGCAGCAGGGCCAGGGCCAGAAGGACGACCAGGGTCAGCAGCAGGGCCAGGGCCAGAAGGACGACCAGGGCCAGCAGCAGGACCAGGGCCAGGCCCAGGACGTCTCGATCACGGTGATCGTGGAGAACAAGCAGGACAACAAGCAGGAGGTCAAGCAGGACAACAAGCAGGAGGCCAAGCAGGAGCAGGACAACAAGCAGGCTCAGGACAACAAGCAGGACAACAAGAACATCAACAAGATCGGCGTGTCGGAGGAGTCCCTGGCCCCCCACGCGGCCAAGCCGGGCCACCACCCGGCCCCGCCGCAGGCCGCCGCTCACCCGGAGAAGGGCGAGCTGGCCCACACCGGCGCCGACGTGCAGACGCTGATCCCGGTCACCGCCGCCCTCATCATGGCCGGCGGAGCGATGGTGCTGTTCACTCGCCGTCGGCGCGCGTAACGGCTGCCGCACTTCCTGAGCAGTGGTCAGACGGCCCCCACCAGGCAGGTGGGGGCCGTCTGCTGTCCGCTCGGGACGGTGCGACGACGAAAGGGCACCCTGCCGGCGCCACGCCGTCAGCCCGCGCCCCGGTTCCCCCTTGGCACTACTCTCAGGCGTATGACTGAGCACCAGCACCCTCAGGGCTTCGAGACCATCGCCATCCATGCGGGTCAGGAAGCAGACCCCCGGACCGGGGCGGTCGTCCCTCCCATCTATCAGGTGTCCACCTACAAGCAGGACGGGGTGGGCGGGCTGCGCGGCGGCTATGAGTACAGCCGGTCGGCGAACCCGACGCGGACGGCGTTGGAGGAGTGCCTGGCGGCGCTGGAGGGTGGGCAGCGCGGGCTGGCCTTCGCCTCCGGGTTGGCTGCCGAGGACACCCTGCTGCGGACGATCCTCAAGCCCGGCGACCACATCGTGATCCCGAACGACGCGTACGGCGGCACCTTCCGGCTGTTCGACAAGGTGCTGAGCCGCTGGGGGGTCAGCTTCGACGTGGCCGACACGCAGCACCCGGAGAAGGTGCGCGAGGCGATCAAGCCGAACACCAAGGCGGTCTGGGTGGAGAGCCCCAGCAACCCGCTGCTCGGCGTGACCGACATCGCCGCGGTGGCGCAGATCGCGCACGCCGCCGGGGCCCTGCTCGTGGTGGACAACACCTTCGCCAGCCCGTACCTGCAGCAGCCGCTGGCGCTGGGTGCGGACGTGGTGGTGCACTCGACCACCAAGTACATGGGCGGGCACTCGGACGTGGTGGGCGGCGCGCTGGTGGCGGCCGACGCCGGACTGGGCGACGAGCTGGCGTACCACCAGAACGCGATGGGCGCGGTGGCGGGCCCGTTCGACTCCTGGCTGGTGCTGCGCGGGATCAAGACGCTGGGTGTGCGGATGGACCGGCACAGCGCCAACGCCGAGCAGATCGTGGCGCTGCTGGCCCGGCACCCGAAGGTCACCCAGATCTACTACCCGGGCCTGGCCTCGCACCCGAACCACGAGGTGGCCGCCAAGCAGATGAAGGCCTTCGGCGGCATGGTCTCGTTCCGGGTCGCGGGCGGCGAGGAGGCGGCCGTCGCGGTCTGCAACAAGGCCAAGCTGTTCACCCTCGGTGAGTCGCTGGGCGGTGTGGAGTCGCTGATCGAGCACCCCGGCCGGATGACGCACGCCTCGGTGGCGGGCTCGCTGCTGGAGGTCCCGGCGGACCTGGTGCGCGTCTCGGTGGGCATCGAGTCGGCGGACGACCTGGTCGCGGACCTGGCGCAGGCGCTGGACTAGGGCCGGTTGCCAGTCGTCAATTGGGCGCTCCTGGTATCGGGAGCGCCCTAGGCTGGCCCCATGGACAGCTGGCCGATCACCGTGGACGACGTCCGCGGTGCTCAGAAGATGCTCGCCGGGGTCGCCCGGGTCACCCCGATGGAGAGCAGCCGGTACCTGGCCGCGCTGATCGGCGCGCCGGTCCATCTCAAGTGCGAGAACCTGCAGCGCACCGGTTCGTTCAAGCTGCGCGGCGCCTATGTGCGGATCGCCGGGCTGACGCCGGTGCAGCGGGCCGGCGGGGTGGTGGCGGCCAGCGCCGGGAACCACGCGCAGGGGGTGGCGCTGGCGGCCTCGCTGCTCGGGGTGCGCTCCACCGTCTTCATGCCGCGTGCCGCCCCGCTCCCCAAGGTGGCGGCCACCCGGGACTACGGCGCCGAGGTGCGGCTGCACGGCGCCACCGTGGACGAGGCGCTGGAGGCGGCGCAGCGGTTCGCGGAGGCCAGCGGGGCGGTCTTCATCCACCCGTTCGACCACGTGGACATCGTCACCGGCCAGGCCACCGTGGGCCTGGAGATCCTGGAGCAGTGCCCGGAGGTGCGCACCATCCTGGTCGGGGTGGGCGGTGGTGGGCTGCTGGCCGGGATCGCCGCCGCGGTCAAGCCGCTGCGGCCGGACGTACGGGTGGTCGGCGTGCAGGCGGCCGGCGCGGCCGCGTACCCGCCCTCGCTGGCGGCCGGGCGCCCGGTCTCGCTGCCCTCGTTCCACACCATGGCCGACGGGATCATGGTCGGCCGGCCCGGGGACATCCCGTTCGAACTGATCAACACGCTGGCCGACGGGGTCCGCACGGTCAGCGAGGAGTCGCTGTCGAGGGCCCTGCTGCTCGGCCTGGAGCGGCTCAAACTGGTGGTGGAGCCGGCCGGCGTCAGCCCGATCGCGGCGCTGCTGGAGCACCCGGACAGCTTCGAGGGGCCGGTGGTCGCGGTGCTCTCCGGCGGCAACATCGACCCGCAGCTGATGCAGCGGGTGCTGCGGCACGGCCTGGCGGCGGCCGGCCGCTACCTGTCGCTGCGGGTGCGGCTGACGGACCGTCCCGGGGCGCTGGCCAACCTGCTGGGCGTGCTCACCGCGGTGGACGCCAATGTGCTGGACGTGGCCCATGTCCGCACCGACCCGGCGCTCGGGCTGCAGGAGGTCGAGGTGGACCTGCACCTGGAGACCAAGGGGCCCGAGCACTGCCTCGCGGTGGTCGGCGAGTTGGGTGATGCGGGGTATGTCGTCTCGCGTTAGGTTCAAACGGACTAACACCTTTGCGAGGAGATGAGACAGTCCCATGGCGCCAGCCATCCAGGCCGAGAACCTGGTGAAGACCTTCGGCGACGTACGAGCCCTGGACGGAGTGAGCCTGGACGTCCCGGAGGGGACGGTGCTGGGACTGCTCGGGCCCAACGGTGCCGGCAAGACCACCACGGTCCGGGTGCTCACCACCCTGCTGCGCCCCGACTCCGGCAGCGCCACGGTGGCCGGGGTGGACGTGCTCAAGCACCCCAACGAGGTGCGCAGCCTGATCGGCCTGTCCGGTCAGTACGCCGCCGTGGACGAGTACCTGACGGGCCGTGAGAACCTGCAGATGGTCGGCGAGCTCTACCAGATGAGCGCGCGCGACGCCAAGGCCAGGGCCCGCGAGCTGCTGGACTGGTTCAACCTCGACGAGGCCGCCGACCGCACCGCCAAGACCTACTCCGGCGGTATGCGGCGCCGGCTCGACCTCGCCGCCGCCCTGGTGGTCCGGCCCCCGGTGATGTTCCTGGACGAGCCCACCACCGGTCTCGACCCGCGCAACCGGCTGGCGCTGTGGGAGGTGATCGAGACCCTCGTCGAGCAGGGCACCACGCTGCTGCTCACCACCCAGTACCTGGAGGAGGCCGACCGCCTCGCCCACGACATCGCGGTGGTCGACCACGGCAAGGTGATCGCCCGCGGCACCGCCGACCAGCTCAAGGCGCAGATCGGCGGCGAGCGGGTGGAGGTGGTGGTGCACGACCGCGAGCTGATCGCCTCCGCCGTCGAGGCGCTGAAGAGCTACGCGGTGGGCGAGCCCAGCGTGGAGAAGAACACCCGCCGGATCACCATCCCGGTCACCGGTGGCGCCAAGGTGCTGGCCGACGTGATCCGCGAGCTGGACTCCCGGGACATCGAGATCGACGACATAGGGCTGCGCCGGCCGACCCTGGACGACGTGTTCCTGTCGCTGACCGGGCACGCCACCCTCGTGGAGAACGGGGAGAACGAGGAGGGCCAGGAATGAGCAGCAGCACCGCCACCGAGCACGCGATCGGCGGCGCGGTACCGCGCCAGCGCCGCGGCATCGCGGCGATGGCGCACGACTCCTGGGTGGTCGCCAAGCGCAACCTGCGCCGGATGACCCGGATCCCGGAGATCGTCGTCTTCGGCCTGATGCAGCCCGTGATGTTCGTGCTGCTCTTCTCGTACGTGATGGGCGGCGCCATCCAGATCCCCGGCGCCGGGTCCAGCTCGAAGATCTACACCCAGTTCCTGATGTCCGGCATCTTCGCGCAGACGGTCACCTTCGCGGTGGCCGGCGCCTCGGCCGGGATCGCGGAGGACATGACCAAGGGGCTGGTGGACCGGTTCCGCTCGCTGCCGATGACCCGCTCGGCAGTGCTGGTCGGGCGGACCCTGGCTGACCTGGTGCAGACCGCCTTCACCCTGCTGGTGCTGGCCCTGGTAGCGGTGGCGGTCGGCTGGCGGATCCACAACGGGGTCCTCAGGATGCTGGCGGCCTTCGCGCTGCTCCTGCTGCTGGGCTACGCGTTCTCCTGGATCGGCGCGCTGATCGGGCTCTCGGTGCGCAGCCCGGAGGCGGCCACCTCGGCGGGCCTGATCTGGCTCTTCCCGCTGACCTTCATCTCCAACGCCTTCGTGCCGATCAGCAGCATGCCGGGCTGGCTGCAGCCGATCGCCTACTGGAACCCGTTCAGCGCGACGGTGCAGGCCTGCCGCAACCTGTTCGGCAACCAGATCGGGCCGGTGGACAGCGCCTGGCCGATGCAGCACGCGGTCGGCGTGTCGATCGCCTCCTCGCTGGTGGTGCTGGCGATCTTCTCCTGGCTGTCGGTGCGCAAGTACCGCTCCGCGGTCGGGTAGGACGATACGACGAAAGGGCCCCGCTCCGGTTCGGAGCGGGGCCCTTCCCATGGGTACTGGCTCAGCCGACGTACGGCTTCGCCTCCACGATCCGCACGGTGGCCTTCTTGCCGTTCGGCAGCTCGTAGGTGGCGTCCTCGTCGACCTTCTTGCCGTTGATCGCCTGGCCGAGCGGGGACTGCGGCGAGTAGACGTCCAGGTCGTCGCCGGCCACCTCGCGCGAGCCGAGCAGGAAGGACATGGTGTCGTCCATGTCGCCGTCGAAGGCCACGGTCACCACCATGCCGGGCGCGACCACGCCGGAGTCCTCGGGGGCCTCGCCGACCTGCGCGCGCTCCAGGAGCTGGGTGAGCTGGCGGATCCGCAGCTCCATCTTGCCCTGCTCCTCGCGGGCGGCGTGGTAGCCGGCGTTCTCCTTGAGGTCGCCCTCTTCGCGCGCCTGCTCGATCTTCTGGGTGATTTCGGAGCGTGCGGGACCGGTCAGGTACTCCAGCTCGTCCCTGAGCTTGTCGTAGCCGGATTGAGTGAGCCAGGTCACGTTCTCGCTGGTCTGGGTCACGGGTGCTCCTCGTCGGTGCTGGGCAATGCCGGGGGTGTACTGCTTGAGGGTTACTACAAAGGAACGCCCGCTTCCGGTGGATTGAGGCCCGGAAGGGGCGAAACCACGAGCCTAACAATCTCTGGCCGCCGACGGGAGTGGCGTTGGCGGCGCGTTAACGGCCCGTTTGGGTAGGACTGCCCGCTGGGCGCGGTAACCATGCCAGCCGGATGGGTTACTTCGTCGGCGTACAGCCCAGTAGCTCGGCCGTGGTGCCGCGGGCGGTGGTCCGGATGGTGACCACCTGGACGAAGCTGGAGCCGGCCTTGGGGACCTGGACGTCCAGCTGGCCGACCACCGAGCCGTCGGCGGCCTGGGAGCGGATGGTGCAGGTGCCGGCGGTGCCGGAGCTCTTGGTCACCGAGAGCTGGGCCTGCACCTCGCTGTCGGAGACGATCTGGAAGGTCGGCACGGTGCCGTTCAGCTTGGTCTCGCGCAGCAGGTAGGAGCCGCCGAGCCAGGCCACCAGGGCCACCAGCAGCACCGCGAGCACTCCGCCGACCAGCTTGAGCCTGCGGTCCGCCTCCTGGTCGCTGCGACCGCCGTAGCGGCCCGTGGGCGGGGCGCTCGGGCGGGTGTCGCTGCTGGCGGTCATGACGGATCAGTCCTCGGGGAATGTGTGAGCCTTCCAGTCCGTCACTATAGGGGGACGAGGCTGAGCCCCTGATGCTGAGCCGGTTTGCTGAGCCCGGACATTCCCGGAAGGAACCAGGCGTTGACTGAGCAGTTGCGGCTGATGGCGGTGCACGCGCACCCGGACGACGAGTCCAGCAAGGGTGCGGCCACCATGGCCATGTACGTCGCCCAGGGCGTTGAGGTGCTGGTGGCCACCTGCACCGGCGGGGAGCGCGGCTCTGTGCTCAACCCGAAGCTCCAGGGTGATCCGTTCATCGAGGAGAACATCCACGAGGTCCGGCGCAAGGAGATGGACAGGGCGCGCGAGATCCTCGGCGTGCAGCAGGCCTGGCTGGGCTTCGTCGACTCGGGGCTCCCGGAGGGGGACCCGCTGCCGCCGCTGCCGGAGGGCTGCTTCGCGCTGCAGGAGGTGGACGCGGCGGCCGAGCCGCTGGTGCGGCTGATCCGCGAGTTCAAGCCGCAGGTGATCACCACCTACGACGAGAACGGCGGCTACCCGCACCCGGACCACATCATGACTCACAAGATCACCATGCGGGCCTTCGACGCGGCGGGTGACCCGGACGCCTACCCCGAGGCGGGCGAGCCCTGGCAGCCGCTGAAGCTCTACTACAACCACGGCTTCCCGATGGGCCGGATCCGCGAGCTGCACCGGTACCTGACCGAGAACGGTCTGGAGTCCCCGTACGGCGAGTGGATCGCGGGCTGGGAGAAGAGCGGGCGCAAGGAGCGGGAGATCACCACCCGGGTGAACTGCGCCGACTGGTTCGAGACCCGGGACGCCGCGCTGATCGCGCACGCCACCCAGATCGACCCGGACGGCCCGTGGTTCCGGGTCCCGCTGGAGGTGCAGCGCGAGGTCTGGCCGACCGAGGACTACGAGCTGGCCCGTTCGCTGGTCGACACCGACCTGCCGGAGGACGACCTGTTCACCGGCCTGCGTGCGGCCAGCCTGGCGGGTGAGGGCGCCAAGTAGCCCGGCGCGCCGCCCGACACACCCCACCCCGGTGACCCGGCCGCAGGACGGCCGGGTCACCATGGAGGAATGAGCACCCCCGTGTACCTGACCCAGGCCGCCGCGAACCTCGCCCTGGACGAGACCAAGGTGACCCCCGGCCTGCTGGGCTTCGTGGTCTTCGCCGCGCTGGGCGTGGCCACCTGGTTCCTGCTGCGCTCGATGAACTCGCGCTTCAAGCGGATCGACTTCGAGGAGCAGCCGGAGGCGCCCAAGGGCGAGTGAGCAAGCGCTTGCTCACTGAGCGCTTGCTCAGCGCTCACCAAGCGCTTGCTCAGCCCTCACGACGCCCTTGCTCAGCGCTTGCTCAGCGCGCCCGGTGGGCGCGGATCACCTCGGCGTAGCGGTGCCCGCTGCGCTTGACGGTGCGCCGCTGGGTGGCGTAGTCGACGTGGACCAGGCCGAAGCGCTTGTCGTAGCCGTAGGCCCACTCGAAGTTGTCCAGCAGCGACCAGGCGAAGTAGCCGGCCAGCGGAGCGCCCTTGGCGACCGCGCGGGCGCAGGCGGCCAGGTGCTGCTCCAGGTAGCCGGCGCGTTCGAGGTCCTCGACCCGGCCGTCGGCGGTGACGGTGTCCGGGTAGGCGGCGCCGTTCTCGGTGACGTAGAGCTCGCGCGCGCCGTACTCCTCGGTCAGCCGCAGCAGCAGCTCCTCGATCCCGGGGGCGTGCACCTCCCAGTCCATCGCGGTGCGCTCGGGGTTCGGGCCGGGCACCTGGCGAAAGCGCGGGACCGGGCCTGACGGGTCGTCGGCGACGATCTGGCGGAAGTAGTAGTTGAGGCCGAGCCAGTCCAGCGGGGCGCCGATCAGCTCCAGGTCGCCGTCGCGGACCGGCAGCTCGACCCCGTAGAGCTCGACCATGTCCTGCGGGTAGCCGCGGCCGTGCACCGGGTCCAGCCACCAGCGGTTGATGTGGCCGTCGGCCCGCCGGGCGGCGGCCAGGTCGGCCGCGCTGCCGGTGGCGGGTTCGATGGTGCTCAGGTTGTTGGTCAGGCCGATCCGGGCGCCGGGGACGGCGGCGCGCAGTGCCTGGGTGGCCAGCCCGTGGGCCAGGTGCAGGTGGTAGGAGGTGCGCACGGCGGCGGTCAGGTCGGTCAGACCGGGCGCCATCTTCCCCTCCAGGTGGCCGATCCAGGAGGAGCAGAGCGGCTCGTTGAGGGTGCCCCAGTGGGTCACCCGGTCGCCGAGCCGTTCGGCCACCGCCGCCGCGTACTCGGCGAACCGCTCGGCGGTGGCGCGCTCGGGCCAGCCGCCGCGGTCCTGCTGGGCCTGCGGCAGGTCCCAGTGGTAGAGGGTGGGGAACGGGGTGATCCCGGCGGCCAGCAGGGCGTCCACCAGGCGGTCGTAGAAGGCCAGTCCGGCCGGGTTGACCCGACCGTCGGCCTGCGGTACCACCCGCGGCCAGGCGATCGAGAACCGGTAGGCGTCCAGGCCCAGCCGGCCGATCAGTCGGATGTCCTCGGGGTAGCGGTGGTAGTGGTCGCAGGCGGTGTCGCCGGTGTCGCCGTTGTCCACCGTGCCCGGGGTGTGCGAGAAGGTGTCCCAGATCGAGGGTGCCCGGCCGTCCTCGTGCACGGCGCCCTCGATCTGGTAGGCGGAAGTAGCCGCACCCCAGCGGAAGTTGGTCGGCAGCGCGTCGAGGTCGTTCACAGAGAGCCTTTCGTACGGCGGAAATTGACGATACGTCACTTGACCGCGCCGGCGGTCAGCCCGGCCACCAGGTATCGCTGCAGCAGCAGGAAGCCGGCCACCACCGGCAGGCTCACCACCAGCGAGGCGGCCATCACCTGGTTCCAGTAGACGTCGGTCTGGGTGGCGTAGCCCTGCAGGCCGACGGCCAGGGTGCGGGTCTGGTCATTGGTCATCACCGAGGCGAACAGCACTTCGCCCCAGGCGGTCATGAAGGCGTAGACGGCGACCGCGACGATGCCGGGGATCGCGGCCGGCACCACGATCTGCGCCAGGGTGCGCAGCGGGCCGCAGCCGTCCACCGCCGCCGCCTCGTCCAGGTCGCGCGGGATCGAGTCGAAGTACCCGACCAGCATCCAGATCGAGAACGGCAGCGAGAAGGTCAGATAGGTGAGGATCAGGCCGCCCCGGCTGCCGTAGAGCGCGAGGCCGGTGAAGTTGCCGATGTTGACGAAGAGCAGGAAGAGCGGCAGCAGGAAGAGGATGCCGGGGAACATCTGGGTGGAGAGCACGGTGACGGTGAACAGCCGCCGGCCACGGAACCGGTAGCGGCTCACCGCGTAACCGGCCAGCACCGCGATCAGCACCGACAGGCCGGTGGCGCTGCCCGCCACGATCAGCGAGTTGGTGAAGTAGCGGGCCAACGGCACGGTGGTCCAGATGTCCAGGTACGGGCGGAGCGTCAGGTGGCTGGGCACCCAGCGCCAGGGCCCCTGGACGTCCTGCAGCGGCTTGAGCGAGGAGCTCAGCATCACGGCCACCGGGGTGAGCGTGAAGACGGTCAGCAGCAGCAGGACCAGTCGGCGCAGCCGGCGGAACCAGGCGGGCGGGTTAATCATCGGCGCCCCTGCGGCGGTTGGTGGCGAACAGGTAGACCGCCGTCACCAGCAGCAGGAAGAGCAGCAGCAGCACGGACATCGCCGAGCCCGAGCCGAAGTTCCAGGTGACGAAGGAGGACTGGTAGATGTGGATGGAGATCAGGTCGGCGGCCTTCGGGGCCGCCTTGCCGAACAGCACGAAGGGGGTGTTGAAGTCGTTGAAGGTCCACAGGAAGAGCACCAGGACCAGCACCTGGTTGACCGGGCGCAGCGAGGGCAGGGTGATCCGGCGGATCTGCTGCCAGACCCCGGCGCCGTCCATCGCGGCGGCCTCGTAGAGCTCGCGCGGGATGTTCTGCAGGCCGGCCGTCAGGGTCAGGAAGGCGAACGGCCAGGAGCGCCAGACCGAGACGGTCAGCAGCGCCGTGAAGCTGTTGTCGCCGATCAGCCAGAACGGCTTCTGCTTCACCAGGTGCAGTTGGTCGTGCAGCACGTGGTTGATCAGCCCGGTGTCCCGCTGGAACATGAACGACCAGGTGATCACCGCCGCGAAGACCGGCAGCGCGTACGGCAGCAGGAAGGCGGCCCGCAGCAGGGCGCGACCGCGGAAGGCGTCCTGCATCATGATCGCCGCGGTGCTGCCGACCAGCCAGGACAGGCCGACCGAGAGCACGGTGAAGGCGCAGGTCACCCAGAAGGAGTTCAACAGGGCCTGGCCGACCGGGGCGTGGAAGTCCACCGCCATCCGGTAGTTGGCCGTCCCCGACCAGGGGGCCGTGGACCAGTCCCGGATGAAGAACTGGGTGAGCTGCTTGAAGCTCATCACGATGCCGACCACCATCGGCACCAGGTGGATCAGCAACTCCGCGGCCAGCGCGGGCAGCAGGAGCAGGTAGGGCAGCGCGGCGCGGCCCCTGGTTCGTCGAAGCTGCGCCACCTCAGCTGGCCGGCATCTGCTGCTGGGCCTTGGTCAGTTCGGCCTTCACCGAGGCCTCGGTGACCGGTTGGCCGGCGGCCGCCGCGGCGAGCAGGTTCTTCACCGCCGTGCCCACCAGGGTCTCGAACTGGCTCTCGCTGGCCACCTGCGGCAGCGGCGCGGCGCTGCCCTGCAGCACACCCGCCAGGGTCTTCAACTCCGGGGTGGCGAAGGCCGGGTCGGCCTGGACGGACTTGACCGGCGGGAGGTTGCCGTAGGTGGAGTTGAGCACCTTCTGCTCGTCGTCGCCGGTCATGAACTTCACGAAGTTCAGCGCGCCGTCGAGGTTCTTGGTGTTCTTGAAGACCGCCAGGTTGATGCCGGCCACCATCGAGCTGGTGGCCTGGGAGCCGGTGGCGCCGACCGGGACCGGGATCGGGGCCACCCCGTAGTCGTCGGGGTTCATGCCGTGCGACTTGAGGTTGGCGCCGGCGGCCTGCCACATCAGCATCGCGGCCTTGCCGGTGGCGAAGTCGGTGACCGACTGGTTGGCGGCGTACTCGGCGTTGCCGGGGGCGGCGATCTTGTCGGCGGCGATGAAGTCCACGTACTGCTTGACCGCGGCGACCGCCTGCGGGCTGTCGAACTGCGGCTTGCCGGCGGCGTCGTAGAAGCCGGTGCCGTGCTGCATGCCGAGGGTGAAGGCGTGGTGCACGTTCTCCGAGACGTTGCCGCCCTCGATCGCCAGGCCGTACTGCGAGCCGGTGGTCAACTTCTTTCCGTCGGCGACCAGTTCGTCCCAGGTGGCGGGCGGATTGGCGATCCCGGCGGCCTGGAAGAGCTTCTTGTCGTAGTACAGCCCGTAGGCCATCGAGTAGAGCGGCACGGCGGCCGGGTCCTTGCCGGCCGCGCCGGCCGAGGCGATGGTGGCGGGCAGGAACCGGTCCTTGCCGCCGATCTTGTCGAAGGTGGCCTGGTCGAAGGGCAGCAGCGCGCCGGTGGCCTGCAGCGAGGCGGACCAGGTGTTGCCGATGTTGAGCACGTCGGGGCCCTGGCCGGAGGCGGTGGCGGCGAGGATCCGGTTGAGCAGGTCGGACCAGGGGATCACCTCGAGGTTGACCTTGATCCCGGTCTGCTGCTCGAACTTTCTCAGCTCGGGTTCCAGTACCTGCTTGTCGTTCTCCAGGCTGGTGCCCTGGTTGGAGGCCCAGTAGGTGAGCGTCTTCGGGCTGGAGTTGGAACCGGCGCTGGTGGAGCCGCCGCCGCAGGCGGTGGCGGTCAAGGTGATCGAGGCGGTCAGGGCGAGGGCGGCGGGGAGCCGGTGGGTGCGCATGGGTGGGCCCCTCTCGGGCTGGGAGTGCGAGGACGAGGGGTGAGGGTCGCTGCGTGACGCACGGGCGCTGTCAACGGGGTGGCGGGGCCCGTAACTTCATGGCGTGATTTAACGTGTGAGAAAACCTGGCGTCAAGACCCTGCGCAAGGCAGGATTGGCCGGAAGGAGGGATTACCCGATGGCAGAACAAGGCAAGCAGACCGTTCGCGACCTGCGGCGGGCCAGCCGGTCCACGCTGCTGCGGCACCTGTACTTCGACGGGCCGCTGAGCCGGCAGGAGTTGGGCCGCAGCAGCGGACTGAGCGCGGGCTCGATCAGCAACGTGGTCGGTGAACTGCTGGCGGACCAACTGGTCGAAGAGTGCGGGTCGGTGGAGTCCGACGGCGGTCGGCCGCGGATCCTGCTGCGGGTCAGACCCGAGGCCGCGTACCTGGTCGGGGTGGACGTGGGGGAGACCCAGGTGCGGGTCGCGCTCTTCGACCTGGCGCTGACCGAGCTGGCCGCCAGCGACCACCCGCTCTCCGACTGCGGCCACGACGTGGGCCACGTGGTCGAGTTGATCCTCACCGGGCTGGCCGAGGTGCTGGCCGCCACCGGCGTGCCGCAGTCCGCGGTGCTCGGGGTCGGGGTCGGCGTGCCCGGCGTGGTGGAGCAGGTCGCGCCCGAAGCGGAGTGGGCCGGCGGGGAGGCCGGCGGCGCGGGAGCGGTGGTGCACGGGCCGACCGTCGGCTGGCGGGCGGTGCCGCTGGGCCGGCTGCTGCGGGCCGGCACCGACCTGCCGCTGTACGTGGACAACGGTGCCAAGACACTCGGCCAGGCGGAGATGTGGTTCGGTGCGGGCCGGGGTGCCCGGCACGCGGTGATCGCGCTCTTCGGCTCCGGCGTCGGAGCCTGCGTGATCGCCGACGGCGCGCGCTTTCGCGGTGCCACCAGCAGTGCGGGCGAGTGGGGGCACACCAAGGTGCATGTGGGCGGGCGGCGTTGCCGGTGCGGTGCGCGCGGCTGCCTGGAGGCCTACGTCGGGGCCGAGGCGCTGGTCGAGCGGTGGGGGCGGCAGGCGCCCGATGGCGAGAAGGCGGGGCTGGGCGAGCTGCTGACGGCGGCTCGGGCAGGCGAGCCGGAAGCCGTCGAGCTGCTGGCGGAGAGCGCCGAGTACCTGGGGGCGGCGATCGCCGACCTGATCAACCTGTTCAACCCCGAGCGGGTGGTGATCGGCGGCTGGGCCGGTCTGTTGCTCGGTCCGTACCTGCTGCCCGCGATCCAGGACGCGGCCACCCGCAACGCGCTCAGCTTCCCGCGCGAACAGACCGCCATCGGGCTCAGCAGCCTGGGGCCCGATGCGGTGACGACCGGGGCCGCGACCCTGCCGCTGACCCACTTCCTGGCCTCGGGCGGGGCCGTGCCGGACCGCATCAAGGCGGCTTGGGCGGCCAGTTGAGAAGTGGCGCAGTGTTGCGCGGGGGCTTGACGGGGGCTTTTCTCACGCGTTAAATCACGGCACGAAGTTATGGGGCGATGCTTCCCACCCTCGCCGCACGCCCATCGCCCCGCACCCTCACCCACCCCCACCTCCCATCGCAGGAGAAGCCCGTGAGGCTCACTTCAGCACGCCCTGGGGCCAGAGCAGCCGTCGGACGACGCGGCTCCGCCCTCCTCCTGAGCTTGGCCATGCTCTCCGGGGCCGCGCTCGCGCTGCCCACCATCTCGACGGCTGCCGTGGCCACCCCCACGGTCGCCGCCGCCAGTGCGGACACCCTGCTCTCGCAGGGCAAGGCGGCGACGGCCTCCTCCACCGAGAATGCCGGCACCCCCGCCTCGGCGGCCGTGGACGGTGACCCGACCACCCGCTGGTCCAGCGCCTTCAGCGACCCGCAGTGGCTGCAGATCGACCTCGGCGCCACCGCCACCGTGGCCAAGGTGGTGCTCAACTGGGAGGCCGCGTACGGCAAGGCGTACCAGCTCCAGACCTCGAACGACGGCAGCAACTGGGCCACCGTCTACTCGACCAGCACGGGTGCCGGCGGCACCGAGACCCTCAACGTCTCCGGCAGCGGCCGCTACGTCCGGCTGAACGGGACCGCGCGCGGCACCGCCTACGGCTACTCGCTCTACGAGTTCCAGGTCTACGGCACCCCGGGCGGCGCCTCCTGCGGCACCACCGACGCCGCCCAGGGCAGGGCGGCGACCGCCTCCTCCACCGAGAACGCCGGCACCCCCGCCTCGGCGGCCGTGGACGGTGACCCCACCACCCGCTGGTCCAGTGCCTTCAGCGACCCGCAGTGGCTGCAGGTCGACCTCGGCAGCACCCAGCAGATCTGCCAGGTGGTGCTCAACTGGGAGGCCGCGTACGGCAAGGCGTACCAGCTCCAGACCTCGAACGACGGCAGCAACTGGACCACCGTCTACTCGACCAGCACGGGTGCCGGCGGCACCGAGACCCTCAACGTCTCCGGCAGCGGCCGCTACCTGCGGCTGAACGGCACCGCGCGCGGCACCGCCTACGGCTACTCGCTCTACGAGTTGGCCGTGCACACCACCGGCTCCTCGGTCCCGCCGGTCCAGGGCGGCGGCGACCTCGGCCCGAACGTGCTGGTCTACGACCCGTCGATGAGCAGCACCAGCATCCAGGCCAGCCTGGACGGCGTGTTCAAGCAGCAGGAGAGCGCCCAGTTCGGCGACGGCCGGTACGCGCTGCTCTTCAAGCCCGGCAGCTACAGCGGGCTCAACGCCAACATCGGCTTCTACACCTCGATCGCGGGCCTCGGCCGCAACCCGGACGACACCCTGATCAACGGTGATGTCACCGTCGACGCCGGTTGGTTCAACGGCAACGCGACGCAGAACTTCTGGCGCTCGGCGGAGAACCTCGCGCTCAAGCCGGTCAGCGGAACCGACCGCTGGGCCGTCGCGCAGGCCGCGCCGTTCCGCCGGATGCACGTCGAGGGCGGCCTCAACCTGGCGCCCAGCGGCTACGGTTGGGCCTCCGGCGGGTACCTCGCCGACAGCAGGGTGGACGGCAGCGTCGGCAACTACTCGCAGCAGCAGTGGTACACCCGGGACAGCTCGATCGGCGGCTTCTCCAACGGCGTCTGGAACCAGGTCTTCTCCGGCGTCCAGGGCGCGCCCGCCCAGGGCTTCCCCAACCCGCCCTACACCACGCTGCCCACCACCCCGGTCTCCCGCGAGAAGCCCTACCTCTACCTGGACGCGGCCGGCAACTACCAGGTCTTCGTGCCCTCGCTGCGCACCAACGCGGCGGGCGTCTCCTGGGCGAACGGCGCCACCCCGGGCAGTTCGCTGCCGCTGAGCCAGTTCTACGTGGTCAAGCCCGGTGCCACCGCCGCGACCATCAACCAAGCGCTTGCTCAGGGCCTCAACCTGCTCTTCACCCCCGGCATCTACCACGTCGACCAGGCGATCGACGTCACCCGCCCCGACACCGTGGTGCTCGGCCTCGGCCTGGCCACCCTGGTCCCGGACAACGGGGTGACGGCCCTTCAGGTCGGCGACGTCAGCGGGGTCAAGCTGGCCGGCCTGCTGATCGACGCCGGCGCGGTGAAGTCCCCGGTGCTGCTGCGGATCGGCCCGCGCGGCGCCACCGCCGACCACAGCGCCGACCCGACCAGCATGCAGGACGTCTTCGTCCGGATCGGCGGCGCGGGCCCCGGCCTGGCCGGCACGGCGGTCGAGGTGAACAGCAACAACACCATCGTCGACCACACCTGGATCTGGCGGGCCGACCACGGCACCGGCGTCGGCTGGACGGTCAACCCGGCCGACTACGGCCTGGTGGTGCGCGGCAACGACGTGCTGGGCACCGGCCTGTTCGTCGAGCACTTCGAGAAGTACGACGTCGAGTGGAGCGGCGAGCGCGGAAAGACGATCTTCTTCCAGAACGAGATCGCCTACGACGCGCCCAACCAGGCCGCGATCCAGAACGGATCCACCCTGGGCTACGCCGCCTACAAGGTGGACGACACCGTCACCACCCACGAGGCCTGGGGAGTCGGCAGCTACTGCTACTTCAACGTCGACCCGACCATCCGGGTGGACCACGGCTTCGAGGTGCCGACCACCCCGGGCGTCAAGCTGCACGACGCCCTGGTGGTCTCGCTCGGTGGCGACGGGCAGTTCAACCACGTGGTGAACAACACCGGGGACCCGACCTCGGGCACCGGCACCACGCCGTCGACGGTGGTCTCCTACCCCTGACCCGCCCCGTGCGCTGATCGGCCCGGCCTGCTGCGGCGGGCCGGGCCGATCAACGGCGGCGGCATCGCTTTCCGGCAGCAGCGCCGGCGCGACCTCTACTGGTCCGGGAGCAGGTGCCGGCGCCCCGCGATCTGTTCGAAGATCAGGTTGGTCCGGGTCTGGGCCACCGCCGGGTGGGTGGTGAGGTGGTCGACCACGAAGTCGCGCAGCGCGTCGGGGTGGGCCAGCGCGACATGCAGCAGGTAGTCGTCGGAGCCGGCCATGTGGAACACCGCCACCACGCCGGGCAGGTCGGGGGCACTGGCCCGGAAGCTCTCGTTCTGCTCCCGGGTGTGCGCCCGGAGTCGTACCGAGATCATGGCCTGCAGCGGTAGTCCGATCGCGGCGGGGGCGATCTCGGCCCGGAACGCGCGGATCACCCCCTGCTCGCGCAGCGCGCGCACCCGGGCCAGGCAGGTCGAGGGGGCGATGCCCACCGCCTCCGCGAGCGCGTTGTTCGGGGTGCGGGCGTTGTCGGCGAGGATCCGCAGGATCGCCCGGTCCACGTCGTCGAGGGGCGCCCGCCGGGCGTGAGGAATATTCGGCACGAGGCTCAGGGTCGCTGCCCGGACCGATGATATGCAAGATGTGGCGGGCCGATTCCGAATCTTCTGCGGATTGCTTCCCTTCACGGCGCCACAGGTTCCATCCTGACGTCCATGATCCGAACCGACACCCTGCCCGCCCCCGTGAGCCACGACGAGCTGTCCCGGCCCGAGCCGGACGCCCGTGACTTCGCGATACCGGCGGGCGGGCTGGACGAGGAGCAGCGGCTGCGCGCCCTCAACCGGATGGACGAGTACCTGACCAGGAAGCGCCGCCACCTGCTCGGGTTCCAGGCCACCCAGGAGATGGGCGGCTCTGCCTTCGACCTCGGCCGGTTCATGCAGCACAACATCAACAACCTCGGCGACCCGTTCCAGAGCGGTGGCTACAAGCCGAACACCAAGGCCGTCGAGCGTGCCGTGCTCGACTACTACGCCGCCCTCTGGCACGCCGACGGGCCGCACGACCCGGCCGACCCCGAGTCGTACTGGGGCTACGTGCTCTCCATGGGCTCGACCGAGGGCAACATGTACGCGCTCTGGAACGCCCGCGACTACCTGAGCGGCAAGCCGCTGATCCAGCCCTCGGCCGGGTCGTCCGTCGTCGGGGCGGCCGGCCCGGTCAACCCCAACGCCCGCCGCCCGGTGGCCTTCTACTCCGAGGACACCCACTACTCCTTCGCCAAGGCCGTCTGCGTGCTCGGCGTCGAGACCTTCCACGCCGTGGGAACCGAGCAGTACCCCGGCGAGTGCCCGCTGCGCGGAGCTGCGGGGGAGCCGCTCGACTGGCCCACCGAAGTCCCCTCGCGCAGCGGCCCCTCGGGGCACGCCTGGGACGGCACCGGCGAGATCGACACCGACGCCCTCGCAGTACTGGTGGAGTTCTTCGCCGCCAAGGGCCACCCGATCTTCGTCAGCCTCAACCTCGGCAGCACCTTCAAGGGCGCCCACGACGACGTGCGCGGAGTCTGCGAGCGGCTGCTGCCGATCTTCGAGCAGCACGGCCTGGTCCGGGCGGCCGACGGGCGCCGCGGCTTCTGGATCCACGTGGACGGCGCCCTCGGGGCCGGCTACCTGCCGTTCCTGCGGATGGCCGGCGCCGACCCGGCGCGCTTCGGCTGGACCCCCGACACCGAACTGCCCGAGTTCGACTTCGGCATCACCCTGCCCACCCGGGAGTCCGGCGAGCTCGACATGGTCTCCTCGATCGCCATGAGCGGCCACAAGTGGCCCGGCGCGCCCTGGCCCTGCGGCATCTACATGACCAAGGTCAAGTACCAGGTCGCGCCCCCGTCCCAGCCGGAGTACACCGGCGCCCCCGACACCACCTTCGCCGGCTCCCGCAACGGCTTCTCACCGCTGGTCCTGTGGGACCACCTCTCCCGCCACTCCTACCAGGACCAGGTGGACCGGATCCGCCGCTCCCAGCAGCTCGCCGCCTACCTGGAGCAGCAACTGCGCCTGCTGGAACTGGAGAAGGGCATCGACCTCTGGCCGGCCCGCACCCCCGGCGCCATCACCGTCCGCTTCCGCAAGCCCAGCCCCGAGCTGGTGGCCAAGTGGTCCCTCTCCTCCCAGGACGTCCTGACCACCCCCGGCGACGAGACCACCCGCCGCAGCTACGTGCACGTCTTCCTGATGTCCTCCGTCGACCGCACCAAGCTCGACGCCCTGCTCGCCGACCTGGCCGAGGACCCGGTCATCCTCGGCGCGGCCGGCCCTGCCGCCTAGGGCCGGGCAGGCCCTGGGCTCACTCGTCGGCGAACGCGTGGGTCGCGCGGCGATACGGCTGGGACACGGCGGCCAGGCGCTGCGGGGGCCACAGGTCGGCCCGCTCGTTGAGTTGGGAGTCCTCGGCTTGACCCTCCTCGCGGCCGTACTGGGCGCGGCCTACCGGATGGCCGAGTGGAACCGTCCCGGTCTGCCGCTGCTCTCCCTGATCCCGGTCATCGCCTTTGGTGCGGTCATTGGCGTGGCCGGCGCGCTGGTGCTCTACGCCCTGGTCGCGTCCAGGCAGCGCGGGTGAGCGGCGCCTGACCACCGCCGCCCCGACACGCCGAAACGGTCCGCCGGCGAACCGGCGGACCGTCACGGAAGACGCAGAGGTCAGAGCGCGGCTTCGAGGAGCTGCTGGATGCGCTTGGTGCGCTCCTCGACGTGGTGGGTGTTGGTGTCCGACTTGTGGTCGATGGTCAGCACGCCGTCGGCGAAGGTGATCCCCGACTCGCTGAAGTACTCATCGGTGTTCCTGACGACGACCTTGGAGACCCCCTCGCGGAGCGCCTCCTTGCCCATGTCGTCGGCCCCGATCTCGCCAAACGCGGTCAGCAGCGGCTGGAAGTACACCTGGGGGAAGTACTCGGCGTAGCGGTCGGCGTAGTCGGGGACGGCCAGCTCGGACCACTCCACCTCGATCGGCACCTCGAACCCTGCCGCCTCGTCGATCTGCGACTTCCAGCCGGGGTAGTCCTCGTTCTTGAACCGCTCGGCACTGCGACGCTCGGCCAGGCCCATTCGAATCTCCAAATTGTCCGTCAAGTTCTGCTCTTCACAGCGAAGTGCTGACCGCCTCGACAAGCTCGCGCGGCAGCGCGCGGGGCGATCCGGGCCATGGGCCGGGTCGAGTTCTCCGCTTGCGGTGATCCTTCCGGTCGCAGACCCAGGAGGCATCCGTAAGGCCACGTAAATCCCCTACGCAGCACTCATGTCGGCCACGTCCGCAGGTTTGAACCGGGTCGTCGTCGCTCAGGCGGCTTCCAGGATGCCGAGGGCGGTGACCAGGCCGGACCGCGACGTGACATGGAGCTTGCGGAAGATGCGGGTCAGGTGTCCTTCGACAGTTTTGACGGAGATGAAGAGTTCGGCGGCGATGGCACGGTTGCTCCGGCCGGCGGCGACCAACTCGGCGATGCGGCGTTCCTGTTCGGAGAGTGCGGGATGGGCGGGGTGGGCGGGGGCGCGCCGGCCGGGGCGGGGACGGTGGCCGCCGATCCGCCGCTGGGCGTTGACGGCGAGGATGCCGAGGTGGGCGGCCCCGCAGTCGTCGGCGAGCTGCTTCGCCCGACCGACGGCGAGTGCGGCCTCGTCGAGCCGGTGACCGTCGGCGAGGCTGCGGCCGAGCAGCAGGCGGGCTTGGGCCTCGGCGGGGGACAGGCCCGCGGAGGCGAAGAGGTCGGCCGCGCAGCGAAGGAATTCCGCGGCGACATCGGGGTCGTCGGTCCGCACGAAGGCCTGGGCGAGCACGGCGTATCCGCGCTGGCCCGGCAGTTCCACGGTGTCGGCCGCCTCGGCGGCGGCCGCGGCCCAGTTGCGGGCCGCGGCGTGGTTGCCCCGGGCCGCCTCGGCCCGGGTGGCGGTACAGCACCACATGGCCCGCAAGGCGGGCAAGGGCACCGGACGGCCCGGTTCGACGATGGCGCGGATGAGGTCCAGGCAGTCGTCGGGGCGGCCCTGCTCCAGGCGCAGCGCGGCCAGCATGCCGGCGGACGCCTCCCAGAGCCGTCCGCGACGGGTGACGGCGCGAAGGGCCTGCTCGATGGTTCCGGCCGCCGAGGTGGGGCCGGTCCGCTGGGCGGTCGCCGCGGCTCGCAGGGTCAGCGCGAAGGCGACGAGGTTCGGCAGGGCGAGCTGATGCGCCGTCTCCTCGGCGCTTCCGGCCGAAGCCGCGCTGCCCTCCAGCTCGCCGGTCGCCTGCTGTGCGTACGACTGGCACAGCAGCAGATGGGGCAGCAGGTGGCTCTGCCCGGTCCGCCGGGCGAGGGCGACGCCGCGGGTGGTGTGGCGCAGGGCATCGTGGTGGCGCTCGGACAGCGCTTCGGCCCAGCCCAACTGGACGGCCCCGTCGAGGCAGCCGGCCAGTTCCCCGTCCTTCATCGCGTCGAACGAGGCTGCCGCTTCGGCCGCGTGCGTTCGGGAGGGCTCCAGGCGTCCGCTGTACGCGGCGCCCAGGGCGCGGCAGGCGGCGACGGCGGTGCGGATCCTGCGGTCGGAGGTGCTCACTCGGAGCGTGTCGAGCAGGCGCGCGGCCTCGTCGTACCTGCCCTGCGCCGTGCGCACGATGGCGAGTTGCAGCCGGAGCGGGTCGGCCCGGGAGTCGTGTTGCGGCCAGCGGGCCAGTTCGCGTTCCAGAACGGAGCCGTTCGACCGCGGGGTGAGGGTGCGTTCGACTGCCGACCCGACCGCCACCAGGGGTACCCGCAGCTCGGGTCGGCTGGGCGGCACCAGCTCGAGGGCCTGGCCCAGGCTGTCGCGACACCCGGTCAGGTCGCCGGTCATGGCGACGGCTTCGGCCAGCCCCAGCAGCATGCCGAGTCTGCGCGGGGCCAGATCCCCGGAGCGGTCCGTGGCGGACAGGCGCAGCGCGGCGCGCAGCCAGGTGGCGGCGGTGGCAGGGGAGAGGTGGCGGGTCGAGGCAGCCGCCTCGACCAGGACCGCGATCGCCTCCCGGTCCCCGGGGCGCGCCGAGCGCGCGACATGGGGGGCGCGTTCCACGGGGCCGGCCCCGCTGTCGCGCAGCGCCAGGTCGGCGCGGCGGTGCGCGGCCAGGGCCCAGCCCGGCGGGGTGTCCCTGGACACCGCCTCGCGCAGGACGAGGTGGCGTGACCGCAGCAGCCGGTGCAGGTCGGACGGCGGTCCCGCAGGGTTGGCGGCTCGGACGAGGTCGAGTGCGGACAGTCCGTCGAGGGCCTCCAGGGCCCGCTGCTCGGGGAGGTCGGCCACCGCCGCGAGCAGCAGCGGGTCGAAGGGGTCGCCGAGCACGGACGCGGCACGCAGCACGGCGAGTTCGTCGTCGCAGAGCACGGCGGTCTCCCGGATCAGGGCCGCCCGTACGGTCTCCGGCAGGCCCACGGCGGTGGTGCTGCTCGCCAGTTCGCCCAGCAGGCCCAGATACAACGGGTTGCCCTCGCCGGCCGTGCAGAGCCGGTCCCGCTGGTCGCGGGTGTGCCCGGGACCGAGCAGGGTTTCGCAGGCTTCCCGGTCCAGCGGCGCGAGCGGGAGGCGGACGACCCGGTAGTGCGCCGCCGGGTGCTGGAGCGCCGCCAGGAGTCGAGCCGGGGACTGCCGCGGCCGGTGACCGCAGGCAAGGATCAACGGTGTGCCGGGCGCTGCGCGAAGGAGTTCGTGCAGGAGGTCGAGCGTGGCTTCACCGGCCCAGTGCAGGTCGTCCAGGCACAGCAGGACCCCGCGGCCACGGTCGGCCGCCGCGAGGAGCTGGGCTAGTGCCGCGTCAGGCAAGTTTTGCCCGTCAAGGAGCGGCGTCCGGTGCGTGCTCTCGGCGTGCCGGCCGGAAGTCCTCGTACTGGACGTACTTGGGCTTTCGGCCGGTGCGGCGAGAGTGCGTGCCGGGCGTCGCGACGGGGCGAAGGTTGCCTGACGCGGCACTAGGCCCTGGCGCGGCAGGTGACTTCCGGACTGCTCCGGCGAGGCGGTCCGGAGCAGGTCCAGCACGAGGGGGCGGCGCGGTTCGAAGGCCGAGGAGCGGTCGGAGAGGACGGTCAGCCCCTCGGCCCGGGCGAGCTTCTCGAGTTCGGCGAGCAGGGCGGACTTGCCCAGGCCCGGGTCGCCGGCGATCTCGATGACGGTGGAGGCTCCGTCCGCGCATGCGGTGACGGCTGATTCCAGGACTGACATCTCGTGTTCCCGGCCGGTCAGCGGCGGGTTCTGTTCCCTCATAGGCATCCCCTCTGGCGTGCTGAGGCCCCGTGGAGTCGATCGTCAGCCATGGCCCGCCGCAGCAGCTTCCGTGGAACTACGTGAGCCCCTTACGCAACTGCCGGTGTCCAGGGGAGAAACGAGGGTCGCACCCTCATGTTGGGCCCCCGGTCCGCTGCCAGATTGGCCGTCAAGGTCGCTGCCGAGCGGCGGATCGATGGATGGGGTAGTCACATGCATGACTTTCGCTTGCAGTCGGTGGTGGAGGCGGTTCTCGCCGAGCGCGGGCTGGAGGGCTGGACGTTCAACGAGGACAAGGTCTGGTGCCGGGTGACACCGGCCGGCGACGGCGGGACCGACCGGATCCAGGGGTGGAAGCTCCACGTCTCCGCGACGCGGTTGTCCGCGCCGGAGGTGCTGTACCGGGTCGCCCACGTCCTGGTCCCGCGCGGGGTGGCGTTCAAGTTCTCCCGGAGCATCCGGATGGTCGAGGAGATGACCGGCGAGCGGTACGACCGGGCCCAGTGCGGGAAGATCATCGCCATCTACCCGTCCGACGAGGACCAGTTCCGGGAACTCGCCACGGCGCTGGACAAGGCCACGGCGGGGCTGCCCGGGCCGGCCGTCCTGAACGACCGGCCGGTGCGGCCCGGCAGCCTGGTGCACTACCGGTTCGGCGCGTTCCGGGGCGTGCCGGTCCTCACCGACGACGGGGTGTTCGAGATCCGGGTCGCCGATCCGGACGGGACCCCGGTCGAGGACGTGCGCAAGCCGTGGTTCTGCCCGCCGTCCTGGGCCGAACTGCCGTACCCCGCCCCGCCGAAGACGACCAAGCCCGGCGCGCTGCTCGCCGACCGCTTCGAGGTCCGCCAGGCGATCCGCCACTCCGCCCGGGGCGGCGTGTACAAGGCGCTGGACCACCGGACCGGCGCGGAGGTGATCGTCAAGCAGGCCCGCGCCTACGTGGGCGGGCGGCTGAACGGCGACGACTGCCGGGCCGGCCTGCGCAACGAGTGGGACGCCCTGACCGCCCTGGCCGGGATCGCCGCCGAGCCGGTCGACATCTTCGACCTCAACGGCCACACCTTCCTGGTGGAGTCCCTCGTCCCCGGGACGACCCTGGCCCAGTGGGTCGACGAGCAGTTGGCGGGCAACGACGGGCAGGCCGGCCTGGCACCGGCTCAACTGCTGGACATGGCCCGGAAGCTGACCGAGCTGATGGCCGAGGTTCACGCGCGCGGGCTGGTGTTCCAGGACTTCACCCCGCTCAACATCATGGTGACCCCGGACGGCGGGCTGAAGCTGATCGACCCGGAGATGGCCCGCGTCCCCGGCGAGTGGGGGGTCCGGGGCCACACGATCGGCTTCGCCGCCCTGGAGGTCGTGGGCCACCCCGGCGAGGGCTGGGTGCCGCAGCAGACGGCCGACCTGTACTCGCTGGGCGCCGTGCTGCAGTTCCTCGCGGTGGGGACGGCGCCGATGTTCGGCACGGACGCACCGAAGCCGCTCTCCGTGCACGACCGCCTCGCCGACGTGCTGCGAGTGGTCGGCCTGCGCAACGCCGCCGCGCGGATGGTGGCGCCGGCGGTGTCCGGTCTGACGGCCGACGACCCCGAGCAGCGCTGGTCGCTCGACCGGCTCCGGGAGTTCCTCGCCACCTGCACGGTGCCGGCGGCCGCGGCCGTGTCCGAGGAGGACATCGCGGCTGCGGACCGGCTCTCCGACGCCGACCGGCAGCGCTTCACCGACGACGGCCTCGCCCACCTGCTGGCGGCCATGGCCGCCCCCGGCGACGATGCCGGCCGGCTGTGGCCGAGCACCGACTTCGGCAACGGCACCGACCCCTGCAACGTCCAGCACGGCTCGGCCGGGGTCCTGGGCCTGCTCACCCTGGCCGACCGCCACCTGCAGCGGGACGACCTGCGCGCGGCCGTCACCCGGACGGCGGCCTGGACCGCGCAGCGGCGCGACGCGATCCCCCGGCTGCTGCCCGGCCTGTACTTCGGGCGCTCCGGCACCGCCTGGGCGCTCTTCGACGCGGCCCGCCACCTCGGTGACGAGGAGTTGGAGCAGCAGGCGGTCGACCTGGCCCTCGCCGTGCCGGTGGAGTGGCCCAACCCGGACGTCTGCCACGGAGTCGCGGGGTCCGTCCTGACCCAGCTCCACCTGTGGCGCCACACCGGCCGCGGCGAGTTCCTGGAGCGGGCGACCAAGGGCGGCGAGGCGCTGCTGGCGGCTGCCGAGCACACCGACGGCCAGGTCTACTGGCCGATCCCAGACGGCCTCGACTCGCTCCTGTCGGGCATCTCCCACCTGGGGTTCGCCCACGGCGTCGCCGGTGTCGGGTACGCCCTGCTGGCGATAGCCCAGGCCACGGGGGACGAGCGGTACCTGACGGCCGCGGTGGCCGCCGGGAACACCCTGGTCGCCGAGGCCGAGCGCGGACCGTCGGGGGCGCACTGGCGCAACGACCGCAGCGACGAGCCCGGCACGGGCATGCGCACCCACTGGTGCAGCGGCTCCTCCGGCGTGGGGACCTTCCTGCTGCGGCTGTGGCAGACGACCGGTGACGCCGAGTACCTGCACCTGACGGAGCAGGCGGCGCAGGCGGTCCGCCACGCCCGGTGGTACTCGGGCACCGCGGCCTGCCACGGCCTGGCCGGCAACGGCGAGTTCCTGCTCGACCTCGCGGACGCCGTCGGCGGCCCGTACCGCGGGTGGGCCGAGGAGCTGGCCTCCTCGATGGTGCTGCGCCACGGCGTCCGCGGCGGACTCCTGGTGATCCCCGACGAGTCCTCGCAGGGCGCGGCCGTCGACTACAACGTGGGCCTCAGCGGCACCGTGGGCTTCCTGCTGCGACTGGCGCACGGCGGGGGCCGGCCCTGGATGGCCGACGGGGCGGCGGAGCAGGCGGTCGACGGTGTCCACCGCTCGCTGCAGTTGGTGACGCGGTGACAACTCCCTGGCAGGGGTACCTCGACGACAGCACCGTGACGTCGAGGATCAGCTTCCGGTTCTCCGCCTGCGGCACCCGGGCCGCCTGCCTGGCCACCACCGAGTCCGGTCGGCAGCAGGCCGAGAGCTGGAGCCTGCGGGCGGACGGGCCGGTCCTGGACTTCTCCACCGAGCTGACCTGCGACCTCGCCTACACGATGGTCCTCCCGCTGGACGGCGAACGGCTGCTGGTCTCCCGGCACGGCTCCCAGGACACCCAGACCCTGGACCTGCTCCACCCGGACGGGCGGCTCACCGCGCTGGGCAGCACGCAGCACGCACCGCTCGCCCTGCTGGCCCTGCCGGCGGGATCCCCCGGCCTGGCACTGGCCTGGTCGGGCCGCGACGCCGGTGCGGGTGCGGCGGACCAGGAGACGGCGCTGTACCGGGTGACCACCGGTACCCCGTGGCTCCAGGAGCTGGTCCGGCTGCCGGGGCGGGTGCGGGACGCGACGATCTGCGGCCCCCGGATCCTGTTCGCCCTGGAAGCGGCGTCGGGCCGGGTGCGCCTGCTGGTCGATCCCCGCGACGGGACCGCCGTGCCGGTGACGTTCCTCGACGACACCGCCCGGGTGCTGGCCGGCACCGAGCACCACCTGCTGCTCGCCCTGCGCGGGCCGCAGGGGCCGGCGCTCGCCCGGGCGGACCTCGCCGACGGGAGCATCCGCGCGCTCGACCCGGGCGCTCCCCCGCGCGGGATCGTCTACCCGCTGACGCTGGACCCGACCGGGACGACGGTGGCCGTCCTGGAGACCGTCGGGGCACGTTCGCTGCTCAGCTGCTGGAACACCGAGACCGGGGCCGTGCAGCGGATCGTGGTGCCGGAGGGCGAACTCCTCCCGGTCGCGGCCTGGACCCCGGCGGGGCTCTGGCTCCCGCACTCCGACCCCCGACAGCCCCGGACCATGGCCTGGCTGCCACCGGGCGCGCCGGAACTCCACGTCCCCACCGCGCCGGTGGGGCCCTGGCGGCCCGGCCGGGTGGAGTCCTTCCCCGGGGCGGCGGGGCCGGTCGAGGCCGTGGTCTACGGGCCGGACTGGCGCACCAGCCGGCGGGTGGTGGTGGCCCTGCACGGTGGCCCCACCAGCCACTGGACGCTCGGCTTCAACCCGCTCTTCCAGCTCTTCGCGGCGGCCGGCATCGCGGTCGTGGCCCCCAACCAGCGCGGCAGCACCGGCTACGGGGCGGAGCACACGCTCTCGCTGGTCGGCGCCTGGGGCGTGCCCGACCTCGCCGACGTCTCGACCGTCGCGGCGTACGTCCAGGCCTACCGCGCGCCGGACCTGGACCGCCCCGCCGTCTTCGGCATCAGCTACGGCGGCTACCTGGCGCTGTTGGCCGCCGGCACCCGACCGGACCTGTGGTCCGGCTGCGTGGCCGTCGCCCCGTTCCTGTCCGGACCCCGACTGCACGCCGAGGGGTTCGTCACGGTGCGCGGCATGGTGGAGCGCCTCGACGGGCTCACCGAGGCGACCGACGCACTCGGGCCGCGTGACGTCACCCGGTTCGCGGCAGATCTGCGCGGCCGGCTGCTGCTGATCCACGGGGCCCGCGACGAGTCCACACCAGTGGAGCATTCCCGGTCCCTCGCCCGGCAGTTGGCCGATCTCGGCCGCCGCGAGGGCACGGACTTCCGGTATCTCGAACCCCCTGACCGCGGCCACGCCGCTCTCGGTGCTCACGTCCAGGACCCGATCGCCGCCTTGGTGGCCCGCTTCCTCGCCGAGGGCGAGTCGGCCGCCGACCCCGCCCGCGAACTCGTCCGTGAGAGGAGGTGATCGTTGATGGAATTCGACCTCAACGCTCTGCAGGAGCTGCCCGCCGAGGACGAGCAGGCCGGCTTCTGCCGCTTCACCTGCTCCCTCAGCTGCAGCGGGACCTGCCAGTCGACCTGCCTGGCCACCGGCAACCGGTGAGTCGCCGTTGCCGGCTGCGACGGGCCGTCACCTGTCGGGCAAGCCGCAGGTGACGGCCCGTCCGGCCCGCGTACCAGTCCGTGGAGGGAGGTGAACGCCCATGGAATTCGACCTCGACGCGCTGCAGGAGCTGCCCACCGAGGACGTGCAGGCCGGCATCGGTTGCCGCGTCAGCTGCAGCGTCAGCTGCGGCGGGTCCTGCCCGGCGACCTGCTGGGTCTCGAACAACCAGTGACCAGTCGTCACTTTCCTTGTGCCAGTCCGTGAGAGGAGGTGATCAATCATGGAGTTCGACCTCGATGCCCTGCAGGAGCTCGTCGCGCAGGAGGAGCAGGCGGTCGGCGCCTGCGAGTGGACCTGCGGCGCGAGCTGCCAGGTGACGGAGTGCCCGGCCACCCGCACGATGACCGGCGCCTGACGGCGCCTCGGTTCGTCGCCAGTCCCTGGAGGGAGGTGATCAATCATGGAGTTCGATTTCGACGCGCTGCAGGAGCTCGTCGCGCAGGAGGAGCAGGCCGTCGGTGTCTGCGAGTGGACCTGCGGCGTGAGCTGCCGGGTGACGGGATACTGCCCGGCCACCTGCGGGACCACCGGCGAATGACGGTCCGTTCGGCCCGTGTGCCAGTCCGCGGGAGGAGGTGATCAGTTCATGGACTTCGACTTCGATGCCCTGCAGGAGCTCGTCCCGCAGGAGGAGCAGGCCGTCGGCGCCTGCTCGTGGACCTGCGGCAGAAGCTGCCGCATAACGATCTGCCCGGCCACCTGCATCGGCACCGACGCCGACTAGGCCCCTCGATCCGTGTGCCAGTCCTGTGAGAGGAGGTGATCATTCATGGAGTTCGACCTCGACGCCCTGCAGGAGCTCGTTTCGCAGGAGGACCAGGCGGTCGGCGCCTGCGAGTGGAGCTGCACCCGCAGCTGCCAGGTGACGGTGTGCCCGGCCACCTGCCCGGTGACCACCGTCTGACAGTCCCTCAATCCGCCTACCGGTCCTCTGAAAGGAGGTGACCATCCATGGACTTCGACTTCGACGCCCTGCAGGAGCTCGCTCCGCAGGAGCAGCAGACCGTCGGCATCTGCAACCAGAGCTGCCGCCCGACGTACTGCACGGCCACCTGCACGATCACCGATCCGTGACGGCCGCTGCCATCCGCGCCGCACGCATCCCGGAAGGACCGCGTATGGAACTCGACCTCGACGCCCTGCAGGAACTCCCGGCGGAGGACGAGCAGGCCGCCTACTGCAGGTTCTCCTGCGACATCTCGACGAAGTGCCCGTCCTCCTGCTTCCAGAGCGGCGGCCAGTAGGACCCGGCCGGCCCCGGCACGGTCCGCCCCACACCAGAAAGGAACACCGCATGGAACTCGACCTCGACGCCCTGCAGGAGCTGCCCGCGCAGGAGGAGCAGGCCAGCTACTGCGGCCGCAGCTGCACCGGCACCTGTCCGGCGACCTGTCCCGTCACCGGGTTCTGACGGCCCACCGCCACCAGACCCGCTACCCACAGAACGCATAGAGAGGTGCCGCACATGGAGATCGACCTGGACGCCCTGCAGGAACTCCCCGCCGACGAGGAGTCGGCCGGACAATGCGGGCTGAGCTGCTCCGTCAGCTGCCCGTCCACCTGCCACTCGACGGGCGTCTGACCCCGCCCCGACGCACACCGTCGCCGGTCAGGCGACCGCCTGACCGGCGGGCGGCCGTCCGCCCGCCGGTGAGGTGCAGTGCGATCCCGCGGTGCCGGAGTGCCCCTGCTCCGGCACCGCGCCGGTCGCGGCCGTCGGCCTGCCACCACCCCCCTTCTCCTCCCGGAGGTTCCATGCCAGCCACCCCCGGTGGCCGACTGCTGGCCGCCACCGCGATCCGCCTGCGCCCGCGACTGATCCTGCTCACCGCCGCCCTCGGCACCCAGGTGGCCGCGGGGCTGGCCCTGCCGGTCCTGCTGGCCCGCGCCGTGGACGCGGTGCTGCGGCACGGCGACACCCTCGGGCCGGTCGCTGCGCTGGCCGCCGTGCTGGCCGCGGGCGCCATCGGCGAGACCGGCACCCTGCAGCTCTCGGTCTCGACGAACGCGCACGGCACCGCCTGGCTGCGGATGCTGACGGTGCGCCGGCTGCTCGGCCTCGGGCCGCGTTCGCCCTTCCCGGTCGGGGAGGCGGTGACGCAGGTGGTCCAGGCCGCCCCCCAGGCGGCCGCCCTGCCCGGCCAGGCGGCCGAATCCGCCGTCTCGACCGCCGGCTCGGCCGTGGCGCTGGTCGCGCTCTGGACCGTGGACTGGCGGGCCGGCCTGGTCTTCACCCTGCTGTTCCCGCTCACCGCGCTGGTGGCGCGCAGGTTCATCACCGAGGCCGGCGAGGCTGAGGCCCGCTACCTGGCCGCGCAGACCGGCATGGCGACCCTGCTGGTGAACGCGCTGGCCGGGGCCCGCACCATCCGCGCGGTCGGCACCCTGGCCGTCGAGACGGAACGCGTGGTCGCTCCGTTGTCGGAGCTGTCCGCCGCGGGCCGCGCGATGTGGCGCCTCCAGCGGGACGTGGTGTGGAAGCTCGGGCTGCTGATGCCGTTGACGCAGGTCCTGGTCCTGGCCACCGCGGGGCTGGACCTGGTCGCCGGGCGCATCAGCCCCGGCAGCCTGCTGGCCGTCACCGGCTACCTGACCCTGGCCTCCGGCCTGCTCGACCAGGTGGACGTGCTCATCGGCCTGGCGAGTGCCCGGGCCGGCGCGTCCCGGCTCGGCGAGGTCCTGGACCAACCCGTCGTCGAGGGCGGGCCGCTGCGCACGCCACCGCCGAGCGGGGCGCTGTCGCTGCGCGGCGTCACCGTGCACCGCTCCGGCACGGCCGTGCTGGACCGGCTCGACCTGGACATCCCCGACGGAGCCTCGGTGGCCCTGGTGGGCGCGACCGGGTCCGGCAAGAGCCTGCTGGCCGCGCTGCCGGGCAGGCTGGCCGATCCGGACGAGGGCGAGGTGCTCCTGGGCGGGGTGCCCGTTGCGGAACTGGATCTGCACACCCTGCACGAGGCGGTCGCCTACGCCTTCGAGCGCCCCGCGCTGCCGGGCGCCACCCTGCACGAGGCGATCGCCTTCGGGCGCCCCGAACTCCCGCGCCACGCGGTCGAGGACGCCGCCCGCGCCGCGCAGGCCGACCAGTTCGTGCGCCGCCTGCCCGACGGCTACGACACCGCGCCGGACCGCGCGCCGATGTCAGGAGGACAGCTCCAGCGCGTCGGGCTGGCCCGCGCGCTGGCCCGCCCGGCCCTGCTGCACGTGCTGGACGACGCCACGTCAGGGCTGGACACCGTGACCGAGACCCTGGTCAGCGAGGCCGTCACCGAGCGGCTCGGCGGCAGCACCCGACTGATCGTCACCCACCGCCCCACCACCGCTGCCCGCTGCGACCTGGTGGCCTGGCTGCACGACGGACGCATCCGCGGCTTCGCCCCGCACCTCGCGCTCTGGGCGGACCCCGCCTACCGGGCCGTCTTCGCCGACGCCACCGACCCCGCCGATCACGAGTTCCACGGTAAGGAGCAACGATGCGCAGCCGACCGCTGACCGGCCCGGCACCCGAACCAGGCACCGCCGCACCGCGGCCCAGGAGGGCACCGCGCCTGGGCCTGACGTCGACCGCGGCGGCGTTGCTCGCCGACGGCCTGCACGGGAGCCGCCGGCCGCTGCTGCGCATCGCCGCCCTGTCCGCGGTCGAGGCGGCCCCCGCGCTCGCCTCGGGCTGGGTGACCGCCGCCGCCCTCGACCACGGTTTCCTGGCCCACCGCCCCGGCACCGGACTGGCCTGGCTGGGCGTCCTGGCCCTGCTGTACCTGGTCCGCGCCTGCGCCGAGCGCGCCATGTTCGACTCACTGGCCGCCGTCGTCGAACCGCTGCGCGACCATCTCACCCGTCGGGTCGTCCACAACACCCTGCGCCAGGCGACCGAGTCGGGCCGCGACCCGGGCACGGCGAGCGTGTCCCGGCTCAGCAGCCAGATCGACTCCGCCCGCGGCCTGATCGCGTCACTGCTGCGCACGGCGCGCCCGCTGGCGGCCACTCTCCTCGCCGCGCTCGTCGGACTCGCCGGACTCGACCCGCTGCTGGCCGTCCTGGTGCTGGTCCCGCTCACCGCGGCGGTGGCGGTCTTCGTCTGGTCCATGCGCCGGCTGACCGTACTGCGCCGGGACACCCTCCTCGCCTCGGAGGAGGTGGCGCGCCAGGTCGGGGCGGTGCTCAGCGCCGCCCACGACATCACCTCCCTCGGGGCCGAGGAGCACGCGGCCTCGCTGGTCGAGGCGGAGTCGGACCGGGCCCGCCGCGCCCTGCTCCGCCTCGGTCGCGCCGTCACCCTGCGCATCCCCGTGGTGCTGCTCGGCGGGTACGTGCCGCTGCTGGGCCTGCTGCTGCTCGGCCCGCACCTGGTCGACGGTCGTTCGATCACCGTCGGTGCCCTGATCGGCGCGGCCGTCTACGTGGCGGGGTCCGTCGTCCCGGCGCTGCAGATGATGACCAGCACGGTCGGTGGCTACTGGAGCCAGCTGGGCGTGCTGCTGCACCGCCTCGGCGAGGTCGCACCGGAGCGGTCGGCGCCCGCCCGCCCGGGGCCGACCGAGTCGCCGCTCGACCGCTCCGCCGAGCCCTCGCCGACGCCGGACCTGACCGTCGACCGGCTGTGCTTCGCCTACGGTGTCGGCGCGGAGCCGGTGCTGCGTGACCTGAGCCTCACCGTTCCGTTCGGCGACCACCTGGTGATCACCGGAGCCAGCGGCATCGGAAAGTCCACCCTCGCCACCCTGCTCGCGGGCATCAACGAGCCGACCTCCGGCGCGGTCGCGTTCGCCGGTCGTCGGGTCACCGCGCTGCCGGAGGAGACCCGAACCCGCTTGGTCGTCCTCGTCCCGCAGGAGGCGTACGTGTTCCCCGGAACGGTCCGGGACAACCTGCGTTACCTCGCCCCGCTCGCCGATGACGCCGCCATTCTCCACGCCGCCGAGTGCGTCGGACTCCAGCCCCTGCTCACCCGGCTCGGCGGCCTCGACGCACAGCTGAGCGATCCGGCCGCCCTCTCCAGCGGGGAACGCCAACTCCTGGCACTCGTGCGGACCTATCTCTCGCCCGCACCGGTCGTCATCCTCGACGAGGCCACGGCCCACCTCGACCCGGCCGCCGAGGAGCGAGCGGAACGAGCCTTCCAGGACCGCCCCGGCACGCTCATCGTGATCGCCCACCGCGCCAGTTCCGCAGCCCGCGCCCGACGGATTCTCCATCTCGACGGCGAGGCACACCGGTTGACGGTCAATGAGCCCCTCGCCACCGTTGCGTCCTGAGCCGGCCGGCGCTCACCGGGACGACGGGGCGGCGGCGGCCAGTCGCGCCCGCAGGACGGCGGCATCGGCGGCCAGGCGTGCCGAGCCGCACTGGTCGGCCAGCACCGCGGCCCGCTGCAGCCAACCACCCACCGCATCGGTTCGTCCCGCGTCCAGCGACAGCGCCGCCGCCGTGAGCAGGGTGCGGACCAGCTCGATGCGGTCACCGGCCTCGGCGAAGTCCGCGATCGCCTCCCGGGCGCACCGCAGTGCGCTGTCGGTGTCCCCACGCAGCGCATGGGCCCGCATGCGGGCCCGCAGCGCGAAGCCCTGTCGACCCACTGAGGGGAGCTGGGCGACGCTCTCCTCGGCGAGCCGCGCCCAGCGGTCGGTGGCGGCCAGGTCGCCGTCCGCGGCCGCCACCTGCGCCAGGAGGTCGCACCAGCGGGGCCTGCGCCAGGCGGTGAGCCTCGGCAGCTCCTCGCCGCCCGCGGCGTCCAGCAGCTGCCAGCCGGCCCGGGCCGGGTCGCCCGTGTGCAGGATGAACTCGGCCTGGGCGCAGCGGGCGGAGACCGCCCACGAGGCCACCGCGCTGCCGACGGCCGCCCGGGCGCGTTCGGCCGCGGCGAGCGCCTCCTCCAGGTCACCGGGGCCGTCGCGCCAGAGCAGGGTCTCGGCCCGCAGCGTCAGCAGGATCGCCTCGACGCCGGTGTCGCCGATCCGTCTCACGTGCTGGTCGGCCTCGTCCAGCGTCGCCAGGGTGCCGGACAGGTTCCCCGCACGCAGTTGGGCGTTGCCGAGGACGGTCAGCATCTGCGGATGGATGTAGGTCTGCCCGGTGCGCCTGGACAGGTCCGCGCCGCGGGCGAGGTGGCGCTCGGAGTCGGCCAGCCGTCCCATCATCCCTTCCGCGAGGCCTACCTGGAACGTGGTTTCCAGGTAGGCCACGAGCATCGTGTCAGGGACGGTGTCCAGGATGTCGGCGGCCCTGGCCAGCGTCGCCAGCGCGCTGGCCTGGTCTGCGGTGAACAGGTGGCCGAGTGCCGCCTTGCCCAGGGCGTTGGCCTCGCCGACCGGGTCGAGGTGCTTACGCGCAAGCTCGGCGGCGGTCTCGGCGTGCTGTCGGCAGGTCTCGTAGTCCTGCACGTCGTAGGCGTGGTCGGCGAGTTCCGCGTGCAGGGCCGCGGCGGTGGCCGAGTCGTCGTCGGTCAGCGCGGCGAGTCCGGCGCGGGCGAGGGCACCGGCTTCGCTGTACCGGCCCATCCGCCGTTCGATCCGGCTGGAGTCGGCGAGCGCGGTCGCATCGCCGGCCGACCCGCCGGGAATCTCCGAGCGCAGCGCTTCGAGCAGCGCCCGGCTCTCCGAGGCGTCCCCGGTCAGCAGCCGGGCCCGCGCGAGCAGGACCTTCGCCTCGTACCAGTGCGCCCCGCCTTCGCGCAGCAGCGAAAGGGCGGCCTGCAGATGGCCCGTCGCCACGGCCGGAGCGGTGTAGAGCATGCCACGGGCCGCCGCGATCAGGGTGGTCGCGTGTTCCGGTCGCCAAGGGTCCGCGACCCGCGCGACATGGTAGGCGCGCTCTGCGATCGGCGCCGCCCGCCGGGCGAGTTCGGCCTCGGCGCGCTGGTGCAGGATGATGCGGCGGCTGGGCTCCAGCCGCTGGTAGACGACTTCGGCGACCGCTCGGTGACGCAGCGACAGCCGCGGCGCGGGCTCGGCCGGGCGGACCAGGTCGAGCCGGGTCAGCCCGTCCAACGCGGCCATGACTGCCTGCGGGTCCAAGTCCGCGACGGCGGCGAGGAGTTCCGGGTGGAAGTGATCGCCGAGGACCGCCGCGACCTGGACGACCAGTAGTGATACGGCGTCGAGGCCGTCGAGTTCGCCGAGGATCGCGGTCCCGGCGTCGGCCGCCGTCCCACCGTCGGCGGCCAGCACCTTGAGGTACTGCGGGTTGCCCTGCGCCGCGCCGTGGACCTCCTCCAGGTCCGGCCGGTCGCCGAGCAACTCGCGAGCCTGCTCCAGGGAGAGCGGCCCGAGGTCCCACACCTCCAGCAGCCCGGCGGAGGACGCACGGGAGAGCACCGCCGCGAGCGGGGACGAGAGCTGGCGCTGCCGATAGGCCATCAGGCACAGCACCGGACCGGTGACGGTGGCTTCCAACAGCCGCTCCACGTCCGCGATCCGCTCGGGCGCGAGATCGTGCAGATCGTCCACCACCGCCATGACGGCGGAGCGGTCGTCGGCGCGCGCCGCGAGCTCGTAGACGTCCACGATGTCGGGTCCGGCGGGCAGCGGAGGCAGGGGCGTGCGTTCGCCGCGGGCAGCGAGCACGGGGACGCCCTGGGACCGGGCGTGCGCGGTGGCCGCCCACAGCAGGGAGCTCTTCCCGATGCCCGGCTCGCCGACCAGCACGACCGCTCGGCCGACGCCCGCCTTCACGCCGTCCAACGCCTTTGTCAGCGAGTCGAGTTCGGCCTCCCGGCCGAGGAGCCGAGGCGCATCGGCCACGGCCCGCGGCGTCGCTGGCGAGAGCTCACCGGCTTCGGGACCGTCAGCCGGCAGCGGAACCTCGGGGGCAGGCCGACGCGTCTTGAGGTATGCCTGTTCCGGCCCGGTGTTGCGGCTCACGATGACGGCCAGCTCGGCGCGACTGGACACGCCGGTCTTGCGATAGATCCGGGCGATGTGGGATTCGATGGTCCGTGGGCTGAGCACCAGCTTGCCGGCGATCGCGGCGCTGGTCAGGCCCTTGGCGACCAGTTCGGCCACCTCCCGTTCGCGGGTGGTCAAGGAGACCAGCTCACCCGCTGGTTCGGCCGGGGCGGCGAAGACCACCGGACGGATGTGTTCGGCAAGGCCCGTGAGCAGGCGCGCCCCGCCCTCCGCAGCCAGCCGTGATCCCCGGTGCCACATCTCGGCCGCGCCGGTGCTGTCGCCGATGGCTCGCACGTGCGGAGCGGCGAGCAGCAGTGACTGTGCTTCGCGCAGCGTCGCCCGGGACCGGACGCTCTGCTCCGCCGCTGCGGTGAACATCCGGGCTGCCTCGGCCGCGTCGCCGTGGTACGCGGCGATCCGGCCGAAGCTGCGCAGCGCCGCGCCGTGCTGGGCCGGCAGGCCGAGTTGCTCCGCCTCCTTGCGGGCGCGCTCCGCCCAGCGCACGGCGGCGTCGGTGTCGTCGACCGCGAGGGCGGCGCCGCTGAGCATCTCCAGACAGTTGGGGCGCGTCGCGGGCTGCAGTCGGCACAGGTCACTTCCGCCGGCCCGCAGCAGGATGTCCGTCGCCCGGTGCGGATCGGCGGCATCGAGTGCGGCGGAGGCGAGCATGCTCTGGGCCAGGGTCGCCCACCAGTGGCCATTGCTGCCCGCCGCGGCCGCGGCCTCCTCCGCGACGGCCAGTGCGCTCCCAGGTGCCGGTCGGCCGGCCTGCTGAAGGATCTGCGACTGGAACGCCAGGGTGAAGGCGAGCAACTCGTCACTCCCCAGGGCGCGCGCTATCGGCTCGGCCTCCTCGGCCAGTTCCAGGGCGCTGGTGATCCGGCAGGTGCTGAAATGGATGTAGGCCTTCGCGGTCAGGAACTGCGGGACGAGCCAGACCTGGCCGGTACGCCGGGCGATCGCCAGCCCGCGGTCCAGCCGGCTTTCGGCACCGGCGTAGTCCTCCAGGAACGCCTCGGTCCAGCCCAGGGTGCACAGCGATTCGCACAGCTCGGCGAGGTCCGAGTCGGCCAGGGTCTCCGCGAGTGCGACCGCTGATTCGGCGAAGGTGCGGGCCGTGCCCATCTCGCCCTCGTAGGCCTCGCCCAGGGCGATCCGAGCCAGGGCACCCAGTTCGCCGATCTCGTCGCCGAGGGAACGCGCCGCAGCCAGAACCTCGTTGATGTCCGCACGGACCTCCGGATAGCGGGCGGCGGACAGGACGCAGGAGCACAGCTCCAGGCCGATCCTGACCGCTTGGGACGCCGACGGCCCGGGGGTGCGGGCCAGTTCACGGCGGAGCATCGCCTCGGCTTCCTGGTGGCGCCCGAGTTGCCGCTCCAACTGGCCGCGCAGCGTGGCCGCGGAGCCGCGAATGCCGTCGTAGCGGTCCGGGGCCGGCATGTCCATCACCTGCTCCAGGAGATCCCGGCCCTCCTGCAGTCCGCCGCTCACGCCGAGCGCGCGGGCGCTGAGGAGCGTCAGTTCGCGCCGCATGGCGAGGTGCTCCGAGCCGTCCGGGAGCAGTCGCAGGACGACGCCGAGCCAGTGCGCGGCGGCGGCCGGAGCGGTCGCGGCGCTCTGCTCGGCGGCCGCGACGAGTACACCGGCTGCCTGTGGATCCCAGTAGGTCACCGACCGCTCGACATGGTAGGCCCGCTCGATCACGGTGGCTCCGGCCGCGGCGGTCTCTGCCGCGGCCCGGCGGTGGAAGTCCTCCCGCAGCCAGGGGTCGATGTTCTCGTGGATGAGCTCCCGGACCAGCGGATGGCGCAGGGTCAGCCGTCCGCCGTGTCCTCGCCGCAGGAGATCGCGGTGCATCAATCCGCGCAGCGCCTGGGTGACCTCCTCGCAGCCGGACCCGGTCAGTAAGCCGATCATCCTCGGGGTGGCGTGGTCTCCCAGGACGGCGGCTGCCTCCAGGATCCGGCGTTCCACCTGGCTCAGCGGCGCCAACTCGTCGAGCAGCAGCGTGCCGAGCCCGACCGGCAGGCCGTCCGGTTCTCCGGACACCGCGCGGCCCGCGACGGAGGTGGTACGACCTGGTGCCTGGCGGGCCTCGCGGTGGGCCTGGAGGAGGGAGAGGAAGTACAGGGGGTTGCCGTCGCTCGCCGCGTACACCTCCGAAGCCTGCGCCGGCGGAAGATCCGCGGCCAGGCCCTCGACGCAGTCACGTTCGGCCAGCGGCCCCAGGCTGATCCGAAGCACGGCCCCGGAGTCCACGCCACGCGCGAGCGAGGTGCTCAGCATCGGCGGAGTCTGCCGGCCCCGGCGGGAGACGATCAGGAGGAGCGGAGCGGACACGGGATGGCGTACCAGGTGATCCACCAACTCCAGCGACGCCGGGTCCGCCCAGTGCAGGTCGTCCAGTACCACGACGAGCCGGTGCAGGCCGAGCCTGCCCAACAGGGCCGCGGTGGCCTGGTACAGCGCGAATCGGTTGCTGTCTCCAGGGGCGACCGGCGTCTCGGCGACGCCCCGCAGGGCCGGCGACAACTCCGCCAGCGCGGGGAAGCGGCGCAGCACCGTGGGGCTGAGGTCGGCGAAAGCATCGGCGAACGGCCTGAACGGGCTGTGCTGCTCGTACTCCGTGGCCTGCCCGCTCAGCACGGTCAGCCCCTGACTGCGGATCCGTGCGCTGAACTTGGCCAGTAGTCGGCTCTTGCCGATCCCGGCCTCACCCGTGACGTCGATGATGGCCAGTCCGCCACCCTTGAGCTGATCCAACACCGAGTCCAGCAGACCGACCTCGGCGGACCTGCCGACGAACGGCACCTGGCCGGCGCGCTCCGGTCGGCCGCCATACGCCTCGACCACGGGTGGCTCCCTTCAGCTGAATCCTCCGCAAGGCTCAAGGCGCCGAATTGCGAGAGCGGGCCGTAACCTCGGATCGTGGACACGGGATCTGCGGCTGGCAGCAGCGTAGTTGATGCTCCGTCGACAACTTGTTCGCAGGCGTTGGGGGCTCGGGCTGCCCGGCGCTGGGCGTCCGATCGCGCCGACCGAGCTGGATCGGCGTCGATGAGGAGGGTCAGCATAGCGAGGCCGGCGCCGGAACGCGTCCCGAGGATCATCATCCGGTCACCGGCCGCGCGTGCCGTCGTGACTTCGGACCGTCTGACGGAGATGCAGGCCGTGCCCGGTCTCAGGAGAGGGTCATCTCGGTCCAGATGGTTTTGCCGGTGAGGCTGTGCCGGGTGCCCCAGCGGTGTGCCATCTGGGCGACGAGCATCAGACCGCGGCCGCCCTCCTCCCAGTCACGGGCGCGGCGCAGGTGCGGGGCGGTGCTGCTGGCATCCGAGACCTCGCAGATCAGGACCTGGTCGCGGATCAGGCGCAACGTGATCGGCGGGGCCGCGTAGCGGATCGCGTTGGTCACCAGTTCGCTGACGATCAGTTCCGCCGGATAGATCTGCTCGCTCGCGCCCCACTCGGACAGCCGTTGCGAGACCGCCTTGCGGGCGTTGGCGACCGCGGACGGGTCGGACGGGATCTCCCAGGTGGCGACGTGGTCGTCGTCCAAGGCGCGGGTGCGCGCGATGACCAGGGCGACATCGTCACGGGGGCGCCCCACCACCAGGTCGTCGACGACCGCGTCGCAGGCGGCTTCCAGCGACGGCCCGGTGTGTGCGAGCACCTGGCACAGCCGTTGGTATCCCTCGTCGACGTCGCGCTCGCGGGTCTCGATCAGACCGTTGGAGAACATCGCCACCAGGCTGCCTTCCGCCAGTTCCACCACGGTCGCCTCGAAGGGCAGCCCGCCAACGCCGAGCGGCGCGCCGATCGGCATCCCGGCCGCAGCCGGCGTGCCCCCCGGCGTCACGATCACCGGTGGCGGATGCCCGGCACTGGCCATCGTGCACGTCCGGGACACCGGATCGTAGATGGCGTAGCAGCAGGTGGCCCCTATCTCGCCGACCTCCCCCGTGGCCCCGGCCTCCGACGACAGCCGCACCACGAGGTCGTCCAGTCTGGTCAGCAGCTCGTCCGGCGGCAGGTCCACGTCCGAGAGCGTGCGCACGGCGGTGCGCAGCCGGCCCATGGTCGCGGTGGCGCGGATGCCGTGGCCCACGACGTCGCCGACGACCAGGGCGATACGGGCGCCGGAGAGTGGGATCAGGTCGAACCAGTCACCGCCGATCCCGGAGCGGGTCGACGCCGGGATGTACCTGGAAGCCGCCTCCATCGCCGCCTGCTCCGGCATGCGCTGCGGCAGAAGGCTGTGTTGCAGGGAGAGCGCGGTCTCACGTTCACGGGTGTACCTGCGGGCGTTGTCGATCGCGACGGCGGCTCTGGCGGCCAGCTCATCGGCCAGCAGGAGATCGTCCCGCCCGAACCGTTCCATGCGCTCGGCGCGGCTGCGGCGGTAGAACACGGCGACACCGAGCGTCACCCCGCGGGCGCGCAACGGCACCGCCATCATCGAGTGGTAGCCCTGGTCCCGGATGATCGCGGCGCGGCGGCTGTCCACTTCCATCCAGTGGACGAATTCGGGGTCCTCGGCGTTGCAGAGCACGCCGGTGCCCGTCGCGAGCGCGCGCGCCGGCGGCGTGAACTCCGGATAGCTGTCGGTGGTGCCGATCTCCAGCACGGTCGGTAGCCGCGTGCCCGGGGCGAAGCGGTGCGCGATCCGCCGGAGCATCACACTGCCGGAGAGCTCGCTGTCACTCGGTTCGATGTCGGCTTCGAGAGCGGTGAGCAGGTCGACGCTCGCGAAATCCGCGAACTCGGGGACCGTCACCTCCAGCAGCTCACTCGCGGTTCGGCTGAGATCCAGCGTGCTGCCGATCCTGCTGGCGGCCTCGTTGAGCAGCACCAGGCGCTTGCGCGCCCAGAACTGCTCGGTCATGTCGTGGGCGACGAGGGCGACACCGTGCACCGTGCCGTCGGGGTCCTTCAGGGGAGCGAAGTCGACGGACCACGCATGGATCCGTCGCTGGCCCCCGGTGCGCTGGAAACTCTCCAGGTGCACCGGCTCGCCGCTCTCCAGCGCCCGGCGCAGTCCGTCGGCGAGCTTCACGGCCTGCGGCTGGGTGGTGATGTCGAGAATGCCCAGGCCACGCACCGCGCTGTCCGGCAGGCCGACCACAGGAACCATGGCCTGATTGGAGCGGCGGTACCTGAGCTGCGCGTCGTACAGCGAGACCGAGCAGCGTGGCGCCTGATCCCAGGCCCACCGTGCGAGGTCCTCGTCCTCGGGCCGGGGATCCGACCCCGTCAGAGCGCACACGACGCGCCAGCTGTCCAGCGCGTCATCCGGTGCACCGTCGCGAGCCACGCCGTGATGCGCGACCACCGTCACATCCACCCGCTGCCCGTCGCGGTGCCGCAGGGCGAGCGGGCCACTCAACCGTTCCGGGTTCCGGGCCAGAGCCCGTCGTACGTCCTCGTGTGTGACGGGCTCAACCAGCAGGTCCGCCGCAGGCCGCCCCACGACCTCGTCGGCGGGATAGCCCAGAAGCCGCTCGGCCTCGGCGTTCCAGCCCGTCACGTACCCGCGACCATCGACGATCGCCACCACCGTGCCCGTTTCGCTGCCGCCCCACGGGGTCGGCCCGCCCCCTGGAAGGCGCCCATCCTGGTTCGTCACGGCATGATCACTCACAGAATCGGGGAGCACCAGCCTAGCCCGGCCCGTCGACCAGCAACAACAGCGGGAAAGGGCCGGCCAGCTGTGAGAGGCCGGCGTACGTGACTCGCTCGGGCAGCGCGACCTCGCCTTAGCTGCTCCAGATCTGCTCCAGATCTGCTCCAGCACGCCGAGAATCCGGTCGACTGGTGGCGGTGGAGCCCCGAGGCGTTCGCGGAGGCGGAGCGGCGTGGGGTGCCGGTGCTGCTGAGCGTGGGGTATGCGGCGTGTCACCGGTGCCAGTGAATGTGCACAACCAGGCCAGCTGGCCACCTCATCCCCAGGGCAGCCCGCAAGCCGCCTCCTCGGCCGCCGTCTTCACCGCCGGCGCCGCCCTCGCCGCGACACCGTGTTGGACGCATGGCCGTGAACGAGGTGCGACTCGTCATCGTTCGATGAAGTGCGGGCCGCACGACCTGACTTGATGAGCTGTCGCGCCAGCGGCAAAATCGTGGTCATACCGTAGTGGCACCGTTCCCGGAACCGCGCCGACAGATGGGCAAGCGAACTCCCGTGAAAGCGACTCACTACTCCTATGCCGTGACGTCCCACTCGCCGGCGCAGCCCGCCGCCGTCTTCGCGCTGCTCCTGCGTGCGGGTACCTGGCCGTCGTGGTCACCAATCGACTCCGCCGAGATCGAGGGCGGGGGTGACCCGGGCGCCCTGCAACAGGTGGGCGACACCAGGGTGTTCCGCACCGGGCGGGCGGTCTCCCGGGAGCGCGTCGTCGAACTCGTCTCCGACCGCAGGTTCGGCTACGAGACGGTCGGCGGACCCTTCCGCTCCTACCGGGGCACCGTCGACCTCGCACCGGCGCCGCAGGGCGGTACCCACATCAGCTGGTCCGCTGTTTTCACCCCGAAACTCCCGCTGTCCGGCCGGTTCTGGCAGTGGTATCTGACGCGCTTCATGCAGCGCATGGCCGACGGCCTGGCCGCCGCAGCGCCCCGGTCCCGCGGCTCGGAGGTTTGAGCAGCCGCGTCCGGCCGTTCGGCGGTCGGCCGGACCGGCTGTCGCCGGGCGGCGTCCTCAGGGGCGGGTTGTGCCGGGTGAGGGCCCGTGTGAGGTGGGTGCCGTGGCCCCGCGGCGTCCGCTCCCGCTTCTACGACACAGCTCCAGCACCATCAAGTCGATGCAGATCGACTCGCTCTCGCTCGGCCGGCACGCGAAGACCGCCTCCGACGTCTACCTGGACTTCCCTGCCGACGAGAACTCCGCCCCGGACTTCGCGATCCTGCGGGAGGACGCGCAGCGGCAGGGCAAGCGCTTCACCTTCGAGGACGTGCTGCTGATCGCCGAGGTGGTGCCGGTCTCCTCCGCGCGCAAGGACTACGACGACTGCACGGCGAAGTACGGCCGCTACGGCATCCCGGTCTACGTGGTGGTGGACCCGAACGCCGCAGAGGTCGTCGTCCACACCCAGCCCACCGGCTCCGGCTACATCGCGGCGCACACGCACAAGTACGGCTCAGGCAAGCTGCCCATCGAACTGGCCGACGGGCGGACCTACACCCTCGACCCGGACGAGCTGCCCCGGCCCGAGGCGGATGCCCGCTGACGGCACCGGCTCGGCGTACAGGCAAGCGCGCACTGTCGGCCCGCTGGAAAGGCGCGCGGCGCTGGGACGACATCCGGTGCCCCCACGTGCAGGTCGCCGTGTGCAGCCAGTCGGCGTGAGAAGGTGAGCATGTGAATCGCCTCGCCGCTGCCACGTCCCCTTACCTCCAGCAGCACGCCGACAACCCCGTGGACTGGTGGGAGTGGTCCCCCGAGGCGTTCGCGGAGGCCGAGCGGCGCGGGGTGCCCGTTCTGCTGTCGGTCGGGTACGCGGCCTGTCACTGGTGTCATGTGATGGCGCATGAGTCCTTCGAGGACGTGGAGATCGCGGAGTACCTCAACGAGCACTTCGTCGCGGTGAAGGTGGACCGGGAGGAGCGGCCGGATGTGGATGCGGTGTACATGGAGGCGGTGCAGGCGGCCACGGGGCAGGGTGGGTGGCCGATGACCGTGTTCCTGACGCCGGAGAAGGATCCGTTCTACTTCGGGACGTACTTCCCGCCCCGGCCGCGGCACGGGATGCCCGGGTTCCGGCAGGTGCTGGAGGGGGTGGAGGCGGCCTGGCGGGAGCGGCGTGGGGAGGTCGGCGAGGTCGCGGGGCGGATCCGGGAGGAGTTGGCGGAGCGGGCGGGGCTGTACGGGGCCGGGGCGGGGGTGCCGGCGCCGGGGGAGCGGGAGCTGCACCAGGCGTTGGTGGGGCTCAGCCGTAGTTTCGACGCGACCCGCGGCGGGTTCGGCGGGGCGCCGAAGTTCCCGCCGTCGATGGTGCTGGAGTTCCTGCTGCGCCACCATGCGCGCACCGGGTCCGAGGTGGCTTTGGAGCAGGCGGGGCAGACGGCCGAGGCGATGGCCCGCGGCGGGATCTACGACCAGTTGGCGGGCGGCTTCGCCCGGTACTCGGTGGATGCCGAGTGGGTGGTGCCGCACTTCGAGAAGATGCTCTACGACAATGCCCTGCTGGCCCGGGTCTACCTGCACCTGTGGCGGGCGACGGGGGATTCGCTGGCCCGGCGGGTGGCGTTGGAGACGGCGGACTTCCTGGTGCGCGAACTGGGCACCGCCGAGGGCGGGTTCGCCTCGGCGCTGGATGCGGACAGCCTGGACGAGGCGAGCGGGAAGAGCATGGAGGGCGCCTACTACGTGTGGACGCCCGAGGAGTTGCGCGCGGCGCTGGGGGAGCAGGACGGGGACGAGGCCGCCGAGCTCTTCTCGGTGACCGAGAGCGGCACCTTCGAGGAGAGTCGCTCGGTGCTGCAGCTGCTGCGCGACCCGGCCGACCCCGAGGTCTACCAGCGCCTGCGGGCGGGCCTGTTGGCCGCGCGGGCCGAGCGTCCGGCGCCGGCCCGGGACGACAAGGTGGTGGCCGCCTGGAACGGGCTGGCGATCGCCGCGCTCGCCGAGTGCGGGGCGCTGCTGGACCGGCCGGACCTGGTGGCGGCGGCGGAGCGGGCGGCCGACCTGCTGCTCTCGGTCCATCTGACCCCGCAGGGGCGGCTGTTGCGGACCTCGCGGGACGGCCGGGCCGGCCAGAACGCCGGCGTGTTGGAGGACTACGCGGACACCGCCGAGGGGTTCCTCGCGCTGTACGCGGTGACCGGGGAGAGCTCCTGGCTGGACCTGGCGGGCGGACTGCTCGACACGGTACTGCTGCGCTTCACTGACGAGGCATCAGGAAGCCTGTACGACACGGCGGATGACGCGGAGGATTTGATCCGCCGCCCGCAGGACCCGACGGACAACGCCACCCCCTCCGGTTGGACGGCCGCCGCCCAGGCGCTGCTGAGCTACGCCGCCTACACCGGCTCGGAGCGCCACCGCACCGCCGCCGAGCGGGCGTTGGGCGTGGTCACCGCGCTCGCCGGGCAGGCGCCGCGGTTCATCGGCTGGGGCCTGGCCACGGCGGAGGCGCTGTTGGACGGTCCGTACGAGGTGGCCGTGGTCGGTCCGGCCGAGGATCCGCGGACGGTCGCGCTGCACCGCACCGCGCTGCTGGGGACGGCGCCGGGCGCGGTGGTGGCCCGTGGCGAGGCTGGCAGCACCGAGGTGCCGTTGCTGGCCGACCGGCCGCTGCTGGGCGGGGCGCCCGCCGCCTACGTGTGCCGGCACTTCGCCTGCGAGGCGCCGACGGCGGACCCGGCCGAGCTGGCGCGCAAGCTGGGGGCAGGAAGACAGCCGGCAGGCGGACAAGCAGGCGGACAAGCAGACGGATAAATCGGATGCACACGGCGCGGCGGTGGCCCAGGATCGGTGGATGACCTGGACTCTCACTGATTCGCTGGACGAGTTCCGTGCCCATGCCGGGGACTACCTGGCGGCCCATCCGGCCGAGAACACCGTGCTGCTGACCATCGTGAGCAACCTGGCCGGCGGGGGCACGGCCGGCGGGGATCCGAGCCGGCGTCCGCGCTTCGGCTGGTGGCGCGCGAGTGAGGACGCACCGGTGGCCGGTGCCTGGGCGCAGACGCCGCCGTTCCCGCTGCGGCTGGGCCGGATGCCGGTCGAGGCCGCCCGCGAGCTGCTCGACGCGCTGACCGAACACCGCGAGCTCGCCGGCGTGTCCGGCGGGGTGGTCGAGGCCCGCGCCTTCGCGGAGGCCTGGGCCGAGCGCACCGGCGGCACCGTCGAGATCCACGAGGAGCAGCGGCTCTACCGCCTGGGCGAGTTGACCCCGCCGGCCACCGCCGGACGGCTGCGGCCGGCCCGGCCCGCCGACCGTGAGCTGCTGATCGACTGGTTCGGGGACTTCTTCGCGGTGGTCGGAGTCCAGCCGCACGACGTCGAGAGCATCGTGGCCCACCGCGCCGCCCGTGGCGATCTGCACATCTGGGAGGACGAGGCGGGCCGCGCGGTCTCCTTCGCCGGACTCTCCCAGGTGACGGCCGGGATGACCCGGATCGGGCCGGTCTACACCCCGCCCGAGCTGCGGGGGAACGGCTACGCCAGTGCGGTGACGGCCGCGATCTCCGCTGTCGGGTGTGAGCGCGGGGCGAGCGAGGTGCTGCTCTTCACCGATCTGGCCAACCCGACCAGCAACTCGATCTACCAGAAGATCGGCTTCCGCCCGTTGGGCGACAGCGTCATCCTGAACTTCACCGCCGACCCTGCCCGGACTGCCACCCCCACAGTCAGCCCCGCCCTCAGTCCCAGTCCCAGCTGACGCCCAGCAGGCAGGGCCCGAGTCCGGTGGCGACCAGGTGCACGCAGTGGTGGCCGTCGAGGGTGAGCTCCTCGCTCTCGTACGGCACCGCGCCGGGTGCGCTGCTGGCGAACCGGTGACAGCGCACCGGTAGTGCGGCCGGGTCGAAGGTGGCCTGCAGGACGTACTGGCCGGTGCCGGAGTTGAAGCCGCGGACGTACTCGTTGCTCGGCGTCGGCGTGGGTGCGTCGTCGAAGCCGTAACCGAGCAGGTGGGTCTCGCCGGTGCGCAGCCGGCGGTCCAACAGCAGCTCGGCCATGACCAGTCGGGCGGACTGGTCGCGTCGGATCCGGCCCGGTCGGCAGTTCTCCTCGGCCCGGACCCGGACCCGGGAGACGTCGCACCCGGGATCGCCCTGGTAGATCGCCAGATAGCGGTCGATCCCGTCACGGTGTGCCCGGACGGCGTGCTGCGAGTCGCGGCGCAGCAGTTGACGGTCGGCGCCGAGCCGGATGCGTTCGATGTGCGCCACCGTGTGGACCCCGGTGTCGCGCGGTCCGGGGAGTTCGGCGAGCAGGCCGTCCACCGCGTCGGCGGGGGCGATCAGGTCGCGGTAGGGGCGGGTGGCCACGGTGGGGGTGAACTCATCACCGGAGCCTGAGCCTGAGCCGGAGCCGGCCCGACGGGGGCCGAGCAGCCGGGTCAGCGAGTGCGCGGGCAGCTCCAGCACCTCCTCCAAGACCCGTACCGCGCGCAGTGATTCGGCCCGCTCGGGGCGGCGCCGACCCTGCTGCCAGTAGCTGAGACTGGTCACTCCGACGTGCACACCGCGCTGTGCGAGGTGTTGCTGCACCCGGTGCAGGGCCAGGCCGCGGGCGGTGAGTGCGGTACGCAGTGCGAGGTGGAACGGACCGGTGCGCAGCACGGTGGCCAGCTCGGGCTGGACGGCGTGCGGACTGCGCGGCATGGCGACCTCCTCTCCCGTTCGGGCTGGGGGACCCGGGGCGGTGACGGTGGTGAATATTCACACGTCCGTGGCTCCTTGTCACCCTTCCGGTGGGCAGCGGCGGCCGCTGTTCACATACGGAGCGTGGCGTTCACACCGGGCCGCGCCCCGCCCGCACGGCCGTTGACCAGGGACGGTCAACAGCCTGATGCTCTCTCACACCCCGCCGCCGATCCGGACGGTGTCGGGACAGCGTGCCCCCCACTTCCTTTCCCTGCCTTCACCGCACGGAGGAAACGCCATGCCTTCTCCCGGAACGACTCCGAGAGCACCCCGAGCCCGGACGCGGCTGCGCAAGGCGCTCGCCGTCGCCGCGCTCGCCGCCCTCGGCCCGGCCCTGACCGTCGCGACGACCACCCCCGCCGCGGCCGCGACCACCCCCACGGTCAACGCCGCCAACACCAGCACCAGCAACACCGCCGGCACCAGCACCAGGACCAGCGCCAATGCCGCCACCGCCGGCGGTACCTGGCGCACGCTCAACATCACCATGCAGCAACAGCAGAACACCAACTGGTGCTGGGCGGCCAGCGGCGACACCATCGCCAGCTACTTCGGCTACAGCTACAGCCAGAACCAGTTCTGCAACGCCGCGTTCGGCCGGTCCATCGACTCCAGCTGCCCCAACAGCCAGGCCGCGCTGGACAACGTGCAGAACGCGCTGAGCTGGATCGGCATCAACCCGGGCAACTACGTCAGCGGGTACCTGTACTACAGCACCGTGCAGAACGAGATCAACAACAACCGTCCGGTGGAGACCAGGATCCAGTGGTCCTCCGGCGGCGGCCACATGGAGGTGCTGTACGGCTACGACACCGGCAACAACTGGGTGTACTGGGGCGACCCGTGGCCCTCCGACTACCGCTACAACTGGGCGGACTACTGGTACTACGTCAACAACAGCTCGTTCTCCTGGACCCACTCCCTCTACCAGATCGGCGCGTGAGGAGGCCATGATGACGATCCGTCAGATCCGTCAGATCGGCGTGGCCATGGTGGCCGTCGCGGCGGCCACCGCCCTCGCCGCCCCGCTCGCGGCCGCCGACACCGCGCCCGCAGCAGTCGCGGCGCCCGCCGCCGCGCCCGCTGCCGTGGCCCCGAGCAACCTGGCCCCGAGCGACCTGGCCGCCGCCCGGGGTGCGGTGCAGACCCCGGCGGTGCTCGACCAGCTGGGCCACTTCTTCGCCCGCAAGGGCGTTCCGCCCACCAAGCCGCTCCAGCTCAGCGCGGCGGCCGAGGCGCAGGCCGCCGCCCAGTCGGCCCCGCAACTGGTCGGCTCGACGGTCCCCGTCTACACCCTGGACCCGGGCTTCGTGGCCGGGACCGCCGGCGCACCGGTGGCCCGGGTGGACTTCGCCGCCACCAAGGTGGTCGCCGCCGACGGACAGCGCGCCTCGGTCTGGGCCGTGCAGCAGAACGGCAGTTGGCGGGTGGTGAACATCGCCTCCGGCAGCGACGAGACCGACTACGCGGCCCAGGGTGCGGCGGGAGGCGGTGGCACCGTCTTCCGGGAGCCGCAGCTCAACGCCTGGTACGTGCTGCGCGGCGGCCGGGTGCTGCCGTTGGACGCGGAGGCGCGCGGCTCGGTCGGCACCGGCGGCGTGACCCTGGCGGCGTACCAGCAGCTGGTGCACCAGCGGTACGGCGACAAGCTGCCCGGTTCGGCCTACGACAAGGCGGGCCTGGGCGGCGGCTTCTCGGTGAACCCGGTGGCAGTCGACCCGGTGGCGGCCAACCCGGTGCCGTTCAGCCCGGTGGCCGCCACGACCGGCGGTGGGTTGAACGTCCCGGCGGTCACCGCTGCCGCGACACTCGGTGTGACCGCGTTGGCGGGGGCGGGGCTGGCCGTCCGCCGTCGGCGGGTGCGCGACTGATCAGCTCAGTCACCAGCCGCACCACCAGTGCCCCCACGGCGACTTCCGTGGGGGCACTGCGTCAGGTCCGGGCACCTTAGGGCATTCAGTGCCGTTGGCGGCACCCGGAGTTGATGAAACATTGATGCATTGTTCGCCCGCCGTCGACTACGCCCTGTGACTGTCTGTGGATACGATATGCCGCTGGGTCAGGACGGGGAGAGGTGGCGATGGCCGTGAAGGACGCTCGGGACCTGCAGTTCTGGGGCACTGTCGCCGTGGTCGGCGCCGCGCTCGCGGTGGTGGCCGCCTACCTCGTCGACGGCGCCCCACTGGTCTGGGCGGTCGCCTCGGTGGAGGTGCTGCTGGTGATGGTCCATGTCGCGCGCCGGTTCCGGTCGGCGACCCAGGCGCACCACGCCCATCACGGCCGCCCGGACATCCGCCCGGACGCCGCGCACTGCGAGCGCTGCCGCCGGGCCCGCGAGCAGCGCAGCACCGCCGAGCGGACCGGTTCCGAGCGGACCGGTTTCGAGCGGACCGGTTCCGAGCGAGCCGGCTCAGGCGGTGGAGTAGGCCACCAGCGAGACGCCCACGTACTGCACGATGAAGGCCCCGAGGGTGAAGGCGTGGAAGACTTCGTGGAACCCGAACCAACGCGGTGACGGGTTCGGCCGCTTCAGCCCGTAGATCACGCCGCCCGCGCTGTAGAGCAGCCCGCCGACGATCATCAGGGTGATCACTGCGACCCCGCCGGTGCGCAGGAAGTCCGGCAGGAAGAAGACCGCAGCCCAGCCCAGCGCGAGGTAGCAGGGCGTGTAGAGCCAGCGCGGTGCGCCGACCCAGAAGACCCGGAACGCTATCCCGGCCAGCGCGCCGCCCCAGACCAGCCAGAGCAGCAGCTCCTGCCGTCCGCCCTTGAGCAGCAGGATGGTGAAGGGCGTGTAGGACCCCGCGATGATCAGGAAGATGTTCGCGTGGTCGAGGCGACGCAGTACGGCGTCGCCGCGCGGGCCCCAGTTGAACCGGTGGTAGACGGCGCTGACGCCGAAGAGCAGCCAGGCGCTCACCGAGTAGACCGTGCAGGCGATCCGCGCGGGGGTGGAGTCCGCCAGGCAGATCAGCACGATCCCCGCAGCCACCGAGGCCGGGAACATCCCCGCGTGCAGCCACCCGCGCCAGGCCGGCTTGACCAATGGAGGAGCAGGGCTCTCGGCAGCTTCGACTTGGTCCGCAGTCATGCTGCTCATGCTACCTACGGATGCGTAGGTTACTGACGGGTAGGAAGTGGCCTCCCTCACTTTTATCCATACTGGAGTGTTCGGGTGTGATCCAGGCGACTTTCGCCCCTGCCTCGACTGCCTCCGGATTGGCCAGTTTTTGTCCATCATGTAGCAAAAGTTGCTTCAAAACTGACGGCATGCCGTGTTGGCCCTTGAAGACCGGAGCTACGCTGCTAAGCACCCTCAACCCCCGAACGCCTGACTCATGGCTGAGTCGGCGTGAAACGGAGCGATCGTGTCGTCCGAGAACTCTGCCGTGAGCACGGCTGCCCCCACCCGCCACGCCCGCCTGGTGGCCTGGGTCAACGAGATCGCGGAGCTCACCCAGCCGGACCGCATCGAGTGGTGCGACGGCTCGGAGGAGGAGTACCAGCGTCTCGCCGACCTGCTGGTCGAGCAGGGCACCTTCAAGAAGCTGAACCCCGAGAAGCGCCCCAACTCCTACCTGGCGACCTCCGACCCGTCGGACGTCGCGCGCGTCGAGGACCGCACCTACATCTGCTCCGAGCAGGAGAAGGACGCGGGCCCGACCAACAACTGGAAGGCGCCCGCCGAGATGCGGGAGGTCTTCCAGGGTGAGAAGGGCCTGTTCCGCGGCGCGATGAAGGGCCGCACGATGTACGTCGTGCCGTTCTCGATGGGCCCGGTCGGCTCCCCGCTGGCCGCGTACGGCGTCGAGATCACCGACTCCGCCTACGTCGCCGTCTCGATGCGCGTGATGACCCGGATGGGCCAGGCCGTGCTCGACCAGCTCGGCGAGGACGGGGACTTCGTCAAGGCCGTGCACACCGTGGGCGCCCCGCTGGCCGAGGGTCAGGCGGACGTGCCGTGGCCGTGCAACACGACGAAGTACATCTCGCACTTCCCGGAGACCAAGGAGATCTGGTCCTTCGGCTCCGGCTACGGCGGCAACGCCCTGCTCGGCAAGAAGTGCTACGCGCTGCGCATCGCCTCCACCATGGCCCGCGACGAGGGCTGGCTGGCCGAGCACATGCTGGTGCTCAAGCTCACCGCGCCGAACGGCGAGGTCAAGTACGTCACCGCGGCCTTCCCGAGCGCCTGCGGCAAGACCAACCTGGCGATGCTCCAGCCGACCATCCCGGGCTGGAAGGTCGAGACGATCGGCGACGACATCGCCTGGATGCGCTTCGGCGCCGACGGGCAGCTCTACGCGATCAACCCGGAGGCCGGCTTCTTCGGCGTGGCCCCCGGCACCGGCGTGGACACCAACGCCAACGCGATCGAGACCCTCTGGGGCAACACCGTCTTCACCAACGTCGCGCTGACCGACGACGGCGACGTCTGGTGGGAGGGCCTGACCGAGGAGGCGCCGGCCCACCTGATCGACTGGCGCGGCAACGACTGGACGCCGGAGAGCGCTGCGGCACCCGGAGGGGGCCCGGCCGCCCACCCGAACGCGCGGTTCGCCGTCCCGGCCGCGCAGTGCCCGACCATCGCCCCCGAGTGGGAGGACCAGGCGGGCGTGCCGATCTCGGCCATCCTCTTCGGCGGCCGCCGGGCCACCGCCGTCCCGCTGGTCACCGAGTCCTTCGACTGGCAGCACGGCGTCTTCCTGGGCTCCAACATCGCCTCCGAGAAGACCGCCGCCGCCGAGGGCACCGTGGGCGAGCTGCGCCGCGACCCGTTCGCGATGCTGCCCTTCTGCGGCTACAACATGGGCGACTACTTCGCGCACTGGCTGAAGCTGGGCGCGCAGGCCGACGCGAGCAAGCTGCCGAAGATCTACTACGTCAACTGGTTCCGCAAGAACGCCGAGGGCAAGTTCGTCTGGCCCGGCTACGGCGAGAACAGCCGCGTGCTCAAGTGGATCGTCGAGCGCCTGCAGGGCACCGCCGAGGGCGTCGACACCCCGATCGGCGTGCTGCCGAGCCGGGACGCGCTGGACCTCGAGGGCCTGGATCTCTCGGACGCGGACCTGGAGCTGCTGCTCTCGGTGGACGCGGACATCTGGCGCCAGGAGGCCGCGCTCATCCCGTCCCACCTGGAGCTCTTCGGCGACCACACGCCGGAGGCCCTGTGGGAGGAGTACCGCGCGCTGCTGAAGCGCCTGGGCTGACGCCCGCGTGACCAGGTCTGGCCGCCGCTGCGGAGTGGCGCGGCGGCCAGACCGCTGAAAGCTTGGGCCACCGCCCGAAAAGCTGGACAGGTACGGCCGCAGTCTCAGGCTCGGCGATCCTCCCCGACCACGAGGGATCGCCGAGCTGCAGACTGCGGCCGTCGGCAAATCCGCGCCCGTCGGCACATCCCCGCCCGTCGGTACATCCCCGCATGTCGGTGGAGCAGCAGCGGCGGGTCAGACCTGCACGTACCCCGAGAGGAAGTCGCCGATCCGGGTCACCGCGTCCTCGATCTCCTCGGCGCGCGGCAGCGTGACCAGCCGGAAGTGGTCCGGCTCCGGCCAGTTGAAGCCGCTGCCCTGGACGATCAGGATCCGCTGCGAGCGCAGCAGGTCCAGCACCATCTGGGCGTCGTCCTTGATCTTGTACACCGAGGGGTCGAGCCGCGGGAACGCGTACAGCGCGCCCTTCGGCTTCACGCAGCTGACCCCGGGGATCTCGTTGAGCAGCCGGTAGGCCGCGTCCCGGGACTCCAGCAGTCGCCCGCCCGGCAGGATCAGGTCCTTGATCGACTGCCGACCGCCGAGTGCGGCCGCCACCGCGTGCTGCGCCGGCATGTTGGCGCACAACCGCATGCTGGCCAGCACGTTGAGGCCCTCGATGTAGCTGCGGGCCCGGTGCCGGTCGCCGGAGAGCACCATCCAGCCGGACCGGAACCCGGCCACCCGGTAGGCCTTGGACATCCCGTTGAAGGTGACGCAGAACAGGTCGGGGGCCAAGGTGGCCAGCGGCACGTGCACCGCGTCGTCGTAGAGGATCTTGTCGTAGATCTCGTCCGCGTAGACCACCAGCTTGTGCCGCCGGGCGATCTCCACGATCCCCTCCAGCACCTCCTGCGGGTAGACCGCGCCGGTGGGGTTGTTGGGGTTGATCACCACGATCGCCCGGGTCCGGTCGGTGATCTTGGCCTGGATGTCGGCCAGGTCCGGGTACCACTCGGACTGCTCGTCGCAGCGGTAGTGCACGGCGGTGCCGCCGGCCAGGCTGACCGAGGCGGTCCACAGCGGGTAGTCGGGTGCGGGGACCAGCACCTCGTCGCCGTCGTCGAGCAGCGCGGTCATCGCCAGCTGGATCAGCTCCGAGACGCCGTTGCCGAGGAAGACGTCCTCCACGGTCAGGCCGTGCAGCCCGCGCTCCTCGTAGTGCATCACCACCGCGCGGCGCGCCGAGAGCAGGCCCTTGGAGTCGCCGTAGCCGTGCGCGGAGGCCAGGTTGCGCAGGATGTCCTGGAGGATCTCCGGCGGCGCGTCGAAGCCGAACGCGGCGGGGTTGCCGGTGTTCAGCTTGAGGATGCGGTGCCCCTGGTCCTCCAGTCGCATCGCCTCGTCGAGCACCGGGCCGCGGATGTCGTAACAGACATTGGCGAGCTTGCTGGACTGGATGACCTGCATGGTCAAACTCTACGGGGCCGCCGCCGGAGGATGCGCGTGTTCTTTGCCACGAACTGGGCGGCCGCTGCTGCTCACGGGGCGGTCAGTGCGTACAGGGCCAGGCCGAAGCCCGCGTAGAGCAGGGTGCCGTCGGTGGCCAGCCGCCATTCGGCGCCGAACCGCGAGTCCGGCGCGAAGATCCCGTCCACCCGCTGCCGGCGCAGATCGACCCGGTACAGGTGCCCCAGTGCGCCGGGGACGAAGAGGCTGTCCCGCACCACCATCGGCCGGGCCGGCGCGGGCGGGGCCGGCAGCGGGCAGGTCCAGCGCAGCCGCAGGTCCGCCGCGTCGTAGGCGCGCAGCAGCGGTTCGCCGCAGGCGGTGAGCACCAGGTCCTGGTACACGGCGGCCGGGGTCCACGGTCCCTGGGCGCCGTGCGGCAGGTAGTCGTGGTGCAGTTCGCTGGAGTCCGCCGCGCCGAGTGACTGCAGCATCGACTCGTCCTGCCCGACCGGCAGGTAGAGCCGGCTGCCGTCCGGCGCGAGGGTGGCCCAGCTGGACCGGGTGACCGAGGTGGTGCCGGGCTGCCAGATGTAGCCGCGGGCCGGGTAGGCCCACAGCTTGCGGCCGTTGGCGGTGGCGCGGGCCACCAGGTGGCCGGTGTCGTCGGCGAAGATCAGCTGGTTGCGCGGGGTGAGGCCGCGGAAGGCCGAGGTGGTGTCGTAGATCAGGCCGGTCGGCGCGATCGGGTCGGTGAACGCCCACCGGGTCCGCTCGGTGGCCGGCGGCAGGGCGAACCAGGCGAAGCTGACCGGCAGCCCGACGACGGGGGCCTGGACCGGACCGCCGCCGTACACGGTGTAGTCGTCGGCGGCCAGCAGGGTGCTCGGCATGATGGTGCCGAGCTCCTCGCTCAGCAGCGGGCCGATCGCGGAGTTCAACGCGCCGTCCGGGACGCTGACGCAGAGCACCGAGCCGCCACTGAGCGCGAACGCGAGCTGGCCGCTGACCACCGGGTCGGTCATCAGCGAGTCGGTGGAGTAGGCCCAGACTTGCTGGCCGGACCGGCGGTCGAGGGCGATCAGTCTGGTCTCGTCGGTGTAGAGGACCAGGTGGTACGCCGGGGCGGGGGCGAACTGCAGCAGCGGCGGGGCGCTGCTCACCTGCCACAGCGGGTCGAGGAAGGGCGGCTTGCTCGGCGGTGCGGGTGGCTGCCGACGCGCCGCCGCCCAGCCGAGGCCGCCCGCCGCCGCTGCCACGGTCGCGCCGGTGAGCAGCACCGCGCGACGGGAGAGCCCGGGCCCGGTCTCCTTGGACAGCGCCCCGCCGAGCCGGATCAGGGCGCGCCCGAGCCCGGCCGTCGCGCTGGTGCGCCCGCTGCCGCCGGTGCCGCCGGTGCCGCCGGTGTCGCCGGTGTCGAGTGGGCGCGGGTCCGGCGGGCGCAGGTAGCCCTCGGCTGCGGCGCTGTCGCGCGCCAGCGCGGCCCGGACCGGCTCAGGCAGCCAGTCGGGCTCGAAGTCCAGGTCGGAGCCGCTCTGCCCGCTGGCGTCGCCTGCCAGCAGTCGGGCGCGCAGCAGTCGGGCGATCGGGCGGTCCATCGGGTCGTGCGCCATCAGTTCGCGCAGCAGCGGGCGCAGCGTGGCCGGCACCGCCCGCAGGTCGGGACCGCGTCCGCCGAGCCGGGCCAGCACCCCGGGCAGCACGGTGGAGGCGCCGAGCGGTCCGGGCACCAGGTGCGGCCCGCTGCCGGTGACCGCGTAGACCAGCACCGCGCCGAGCGCGTAGAGGTCCCCGGCCGGGCCGGCCCGGAAGCCGGCCGCCTGCTCGGGGGCCATGTAGCCGGGGGTGCCCAGCACCGCACCGGTCCGGGTCAGCGCCGGAGCCCCGGCGGCCCGGGCGATGCCGAAGTCGATCACCCGGGGGCCGTCCGGAGTCAACAGCACGTTGGCGGGCGTCAGATCGCGGTGCGCCAGCCCGGCCTCGTGGATCGCGGTCAGCGCCTCGGCGAGTCCCGCGCCTAGCTGACGCACCGTCAGTTCTGGCAGTGCACCGCACTCGTGGACCAAATCGCGCAGGGAGCCGCCGCGCACGTACTCGGTGGCGAGCCAGGGCGTCGGGCCTTCCGGGTCGGCGTCCACCAGGGCGGCCACGTACGGACTGCGCACCGTCCGGGCCGCCGTCACCTCGGCCCGGAACCGCGGCAGGTAGTCGCGGCCCCGGGCGTAGTCGGCGTCCACCACCTTGACCGCCACCGGCCGTCCGTCGTCCGGCGCCTGCGCCAGGTAGACCCGGCCCATGCCGCCGGAGCCGAGCCGGGCGAGCAGCTCGAACGGCCCGACGGCCGGCGGATCCTGTGGCCCGAGCGGTTGCGGCCCCATCGATGTGTGCCCCCGTGCGCCTCGTTGACGGTCGGTCAGATCACTACTGTGCTGGGCCGGCGGCCGGCTGGGAAGAGCCGACCGGGTGGCGGTCGGTTCGAGTCGGTCGGTCAGACCGGCGGCAGCGCGTAGACCGTCGAGGCGAAGGTCGCGTAGAGCCGTTCGCCGTCGGTGGCCAGGAACCAGTCGTCGCCGGTGTCCAGGCCGTTCTTGAAGGTCCAGCGGATCTTCGCCTGCTTGATGTCCACCGCGTACACCCCCTCGGCGCCCCGGCCCGGAACGAACAGCGTCTCATGCACCAGGACCGGCGGGACCAATCCCGAAGCCGGTCGGGGCAGCGGGCAACTCCACAGCGGCTTACCGGTCTTGGCGTCCCAGGCGGTGACCGCGCTGGTGCCGTCGCCGCCGTAGACCACACCGCCCGCCGCCGTCACGGGGGTGAACATCCGCTTCTCGCCGGCCGGCACCTTGATCTCCCACTGCTGGACGCCGTCGCTCAGCCGTACCGCCTGCAGGCCGGTGGACTCGGCCAGGCAGTACGCCTGGGTGTCGTCGGCGGCGGGCGGAAAGGCCGCCTTGGCGCCGGTGGTGGCGAACCAGACCTGCCGGCCGTCACCGCCGCTGCGGGCCACCAGGTTGTCCTGGTCGTCGGTGTAGTAGAGGTTGCCGCCGGCCACCAGGCTGTCGACCAGCGGGTCGGTGCCCTTCTTGCGCGGCTGGAACCAGACCTGGTCCTTGCCGTCGAGCGAGAAGCCGAACACGCCGTCGGTGCCGCTGGTGGTGACCTCTCCGGCGGGCAGCAGGGTGCCCAGCAGGAAGACGGTGTGGTCGTCGGCGCCCAGCAGGGTGCTCGCGCTGATCGTCCGGCCGTCCGGGAACTTGGTCACCGACTGCCAGTTGGGCACGCCGCTCCTGGAGTCGTAGCCCGCCACGCCGTTGAAGGTGCTGACGAACGCCCGGCCGCCGCCGCTGCCCAGGTAGGTCGCGCTGACCTCGCGGCGGGACCAGAGCACCGCGCCGGTGCTCGCGTCCAGCCCGACCAGCGCGTCACCGGGCGGGTGCAGCACGCCGTTCGAGATCCGCACGGGGGCGTAGGCGAGCCGGCCCTGCGCCGGGTACGTCCACAGCGGGCTCGGCGGCACGCCGTCCGGGCGGGCGCTGGTCGGGGCCGGGGCGGGCGTGCCGCTGGCAGTGGAGTTGGGGAACGAGGTGACCTGCGGGGAGGGCGAGGCCGGCGCGGTGGGGGAGCCGTTCGCGCTCGGCTTGCCGCCGCCGCTGCCGGAGAGCGCCCAGCCGGCGCCACCGGCCGCCGCCAGCGCGAGCACGCCGCCGCCGGCCAGCAGCAGGCCGCGCCGCGAGGGGCGGGACGCGGCGGGGGTCGTGGTGGTGGTGCCGGGGGTCGTGGTGGACGCGGTGCCGAGCTTCATCGTCCCCGGGTCGGCGGCCGGCCGACCGTCCGTCGCCGTCGGGGAGTACGCCGGGTGGACCGGGCCGGCGGTCGTCGCCGCGCGCTCGGGCGCCTCCATGTCCATCACCGAAGCCGCGTGCCGGGCCAGCGCGGAGGCCACCGGCGCCGGCAGCCAGCCGTCGCGCAGCAGCGCCTCCGGGCCCTCGGGCGCCAGCATCGCCGACAGCTGCTCGGCGGTGGGCCGCCGGGCCGGGTCCTTGGCCAGGCAGGCACCGACCGCTCCCCGCAGCTCCTCGGGCAGCACGCTCAGGTCCGGCTGGTCGTGCACCACCCGGTACAGCTGCGCCGCCGGACCCGACTCGCTCTCGAACGGGCCGTGCCCGGCCGCCGCGTAGAGCAGGACCGAGCCGAGCGAGAAGACGTCCCCCGCCGGGCCCATCGGCTGACCGGCCGCCTGCTCGGGCGACATGTACCCGGGCGAGCCGACCACGATCCCGGTCCGGGTCGTCTGGTCGCCGTCCAGCGCCCGCGCGATACCGAAGTCGATCACCCGCGGCCCGTCCGCCGCCAGCAGCACGTTGGACGGCTTGAGGTCCCGGTGCACCAGACCCGCCGCGTGCACCGCCGCCAGCGCCTGCGCCAACCCCGCACCCAGCGCCCGCACCGAGTGCTCCGGCAGCGGCCCGTGCTCGCCCACCGCCTCGCTCAGCGACGGCCCGAGCACGTACGAGGTGGCCAACCAGGGCAGCGCACCGGCGACTTCGGCGTCCACCACCGGCGCGGTGTACTTCCCGTCCACCGCCCGCGCGGCCGCCACCTCCCGGGCGAAGCGCGTCAGGAACTCGGGGTCACCGGCGAGTTCGGGGCGCACCACCTTGACGGCCACGGTCCGCCCGCCCGCCGAGCGCGCCAGGTAGACCCGGCCCATCCCGCCCACGCCGAGTCTGGCGAGCAACCGGTACGGGCCGATGGCCTCGGGATCAGTGACGTCCAACGGGTCCATGGGGCTCCCCCTTCGTACGGATCAAGCGAGCAGATCGTACGGGGCGTGGCCGACGCGCGGCAGGGTAAGGGGGGAGGCGTGACAGCTGAGATCTTGGGAGCGCTGGCCGGTTTGCTGGTCGCGCCGGTGCTGCGGGGGGCGGTGGCACGGTACGCGGTGGCGTACCGCGAGCCGGTCGCGGTGTGCGGCGGGTGCGCACGGGTGCCGCACTGGCTGCCGCCGACCGGGCGTTGCCCGGGGTGCGGGGCACGGTTCGGGGCGGCGCCGTTCGGGGTGGAGGCGGTGGCGGCCGCGGTGGGTGCGGGCGTCGGCGCGGGTGTTGGCGCGGCGGGGAGTTGGCCGATCGCGCTGGTACTGGCCTGGGTCGCGCTCTTCGGCGTGGTGCTCGCTTTCGTGGACGGCGCGGTGCACCGGCTGCCGGACGCCCTGACGCTGCCGCTCGGGGTGGGCGTCGCGGTGCTGCTCGCGGGCGCCGCACTGGTCGACCACCGGACCGGCGTGCTGACCAGGTGTCTGCTCGCCGCAGCCGTCTTCTTCCTGCTCTACGGCCTGCTGGCGCTGCTCGGCCCGATGGGCCTGGGCGATGCCAAACTCGCCCCCTCACTGGGCGCTTTGCTCGCCTGGTACGGCTGGCGCGCGGTATACCAGGGCGCCTTCGCCGGGTTCCTGCTGGCGGCGGCCTGGGGCCTGCTGCTGCTGGCGGCCAGGCGGGCGGGCCGCAAGGACCCGCTGCCGTTCGGGCCGTGCATGCTGCTCGGGGCGTTGGCCGGCGTGCTGGCGGGGGGTTGACCCCTCGGGTCGACCCCTGGGCCACCCCCCCGCCGGCACGGTGTCACCAGGCGCCGGCGAGCTGCTTGGTGCTGACGTTCAGGCGGTTGAAGAGGTTGGTCACGCCGATCATCAGCACGATCGCGGCGAGCTGCTCCTCGGTGTAGTGCCGTGCCGCCTCGTCCCAGATCGCGTCCGGAACCGGGTCCGGCCGGTCGGCGAGCCGGGTGGCCGCCTCGGCGAGGTCGAGCGCGGCCCGCTCGGCGTCCGTGTAGTACGGCGCCTCCCGCCAGACGGGGAGCGCGAAGAGCCGCTGGTCCGTCTCGCCGGCCTTCTTGGCATTGCGGGCGCCCCCGTCCACACAGGGGCCGCAGCCGTTGATCTGGCTGGCCCGCAGGTGCACCAGTTCCATGGTGATGCCGGGGACACCGCCTTTCTCGGCGGCCTTGAGGACGCCGAGGATGGCCGGCATCGCGTCGGGGATGATCACGGCGGGGTTCTGCATACGCGGCTGGGGCTGCATGGTGGCTGTCTCTCCGGTGTGTTGGGTGTTCTCGCTGCGTCGTACACAGCACTGACGGAGGGCGGGGCGGAAGTGTGACAGCGGACTGGGATCCCGATCTCGCGTGTCGTGCCCCGTGACGGACCGTGCTCCGTGCGTCACTGTCACAGACGGAGACGACTCGAAGAGGAGAGGCCGCATGGACCCGCTGACTTGGGTGGCGCTGGGGGACTCGTACACCGCAGGGGTGATCGTGACCGCTGGGGAGACCTTCGAAATCCCGCGCGACGGCTGTCAGCGCACCACGCTCGCCTATCCGCAGGTGCTGGCCCGCAGGCTGGAGGAGCAGGTCGAGCTGGTCGACGTCAGCAGCGGGGGCGCCACCATCGCCCACATCGCGCAGCACCCGCAGGAGCCGGCGGGCAGCCAGTTCCCGCCGCTCAGCACCGACCCCGACTACCCCTACCAGCCGGTGCCGCCGCAGATCGAGGCGGTCTCCGAGAAGACCGACGTGATCACGGTGGGCGCCGGAATCGCGACCCTCGAATTCCTTCCGATGCTGATGGAGTGCATCACGCTCGGTCAGGACTCCGGCAACAGGGGTGCGCCCGGTCGCGATGCGCTCCAGGACGGCCTGCCGGCCCGACTGGCGGTGACGGCCGACGAGTTCAGTGAGATGCTCGCGGCCCTGCACGAGCGTGCGCCCTTCGCGCGCGTCATCACGGTCGGCTACCCGAGCATCTTCCCCGCCGATGCGGCTGCCGCCTCCTACGACAGCCCGACCCAGTACCTCTCGCTGACCCACGGCGACCTGGCCTGGCTGCGTGACGAGGTGTTGTTTCCGCTCAACCGCTTGATCGAGGAGGCGACCGCCGCCTCCGGGGACACCTTCGTGGACCTCGCCAAGGTGACCAGCGGGCACAGCGCGAGCGACCGCGACCGGTGGATCGAGGGCATGCTCCTCGACGATTTCAAGCCCGGCCTACTGCTGCCCAACGCCCGTGGACACGCCGCCGTCGCGCAGGCACTGCAGGACGCGCTCCTCAACAGCTGAGCGTCAGCGTCATCAGACCAACTGCCCCTGCTGCTCGCCGGACGCGACGCAGCGGGGGCAGCGGCATGCGGGCCACTCGCCGGTGATCGGACGGGTGTAGGGCTCGCCGAGCCGGACGGTCTGCCGGGAGCGCGGGATACGGCGGCCGGTGGGGGTGACCCGGTAGACGCGCAGGGTCATCCGGCTCGTGCGGGGGTTGCGGTTGCTCATCGTGCTTGCCTCAGTTCGTGGTGCAGAAAGGGCAGTTGGGCCAACCCAGCGGGCAGGGCATGGGCCGACGGCGGGCGGCGGCGGAGATGGCGGAGGGGGTGGAGGGGGTGGAGGGGGTGGAGCGGCCGGAGGGGCGGATGAGGGCGCGCAGTCGGCGTGCGAGGGCGCGGACGATCAACTCTGCGCACGCTTACGCGCCTTGAGCCCGTCGCGGAGCAGGTCGGTCAGCTCGTGCGCGACCTCCGGGCGGATTCGGCCCAGCTCCACCAGGACGTCCCCGGTGAAGCGGCCCTCGTACCAGTCCACACAGGCCGAGGGGAAGGCGATCCCGGCCAGGCTGGCCACGGCTCTCAAATCCTCCAAGGCATCGTCGGCCACCTCACGCTTCGTCCGGATGATCCTCGTCAGGCGAGACGGTTCGCTGCTCTTTGTCACCGGTTGACTCCCTTCTGTTGCCATTTCACTCCCAAGCATCGGCATCTGTGCTTACGATCGGAAGGACTTCTAGCTTCCACTTCGGCCATGAGGACTTGGGGTAACTGTGGTCAACCAGAAGAAGCTTGATCCGACGTCGGGCCCGTATGCCGCCTTCGGCGTGCAACTCCGCAGGTTGCGCAACGAGAAGGGGTGGACGCAGACCCAGCTCGGGAAGCGGATGGGCTTCTCGGACACCCATGTCTCGGCGGTGGAAACGGCGCTGAAATCCCCCACGCGGAAGTTCGCACAGCTGGCCGATCAGGCGTTGGGTACGGGCGGGACGCTGCTGCTGATGTGGCATCAGGCGCAGCACGGGGCGTTGATGGAGGGGTACACAGAATTCACTCAGCGCGAGGCGGAAGCCATCGCGATGAGGCTGTTCGAGATCAATGTGATTCCCAGCCTGCTTCAGACTCCGGAGTACGCGCAGGCGTACCAGAACGCAGAGGTCCGACGCGGCCGCATCACGCAGGAGCAGGCGGATGAGCGCGTGGCGATCCTGCTTGCCCGCCAGCGGTGCCTCGATCGAGCGCCCGTGCCGACCATCCACGCTGTCCTCGACGAAGCCTGCCTGCGGCGACCGATTGGCGGCCGGGAGGGGATGATCAGGCAGCTGGGCCATCTTGAGACCCTTGCGCAGCGTCCGGGGATCACCATGCAGGTTGCGCCATTCGAGTTGGGCGAAGATCGTCCCTTCGCCTATCCGGTAAGGCTGTTGACCCTGCCGCACCGCGCAATGGTTGGTTACGTGGAGACGCTTAAGCGCGGGTACCTCGAGCGAGATGTGGAGACTGTGGCCGGATGGGCCAGGGACTACGATCACCTGCAGGTTGAGGCGCTCCCGCGGGCCGCGTCCCTCCGCTTCATCCGGGATGTACGAAAGGACTTTGAGAACCATGCACAGTGACCTGTCCGGCGCTTCGTGGCGCAAGAGTTCGTACAGCCAGCAGGGTGGAGAGTGCATCGAGGTCGCCGACGGCTTCGCCGCCGTCACCCCCGTCCGTGACTCCAAGGACCCCGAAGGCCCCGCCCTCGTCTTCCCCGCCGAAGCCTTCGCCGCCTTCGTCGCCGCAGCCAAGTCCGGTGCTTTCGACCTCCTCTGACGCACAGTCCTGGGAGGCCCCGGGTCAAAGCCGGGGTCTCCCAGGACTTGGGCGGGTCAGCGCGCCCTGGCAAAGGCCGCGCGGAGCCCGGATCCGTTGACGATGAACGCCGCTGGGGCGAGCGCGAGCGCGGCGGCGACCTGCATGGCTATGAACCACGGCGGGAGGATGCCGGGGATCAGGTCGATGGCAAGGATGGCGATCGGCGCGACGACCGAGATGATGCGGACCCGCAGGAAGGCCGATCGCGATCCCCGGGCGGCGCGGCCCGTCAGCCAGTAGGCCACCACGGCACTCGCGAGCACTCCGGCGGTCCGCCCCCACATGAACGAGGTCGGCTCCCTTCCGGTGACCGAGAGCACGACGTCCACGACCAGGACGGCGGCGCTGAGTGCGCCGTAGGCGGCGACGAACTTCCTGACCCTGCCGAAGGCTTGGTGGGTGAGCTGCCGGTGGCTGGCGGTTTCCATGTCTCTCTTTTCCCCTCGTACGTCGAGCCGTCTGACGTGCTTTCGATGCTAGGGAGCCGCCCGGGGACGCGGTATGGGCCTGGACGCACAGAGGGGTGGGGCCAGACCCACTTCGGAGCCGATGGAGGCGGAATCGGGCTCCGCGCGGTGCAGAGTGGCATCAGCAAGCCGCACCGGCAGGAGGGAGTGGGTCATGCGACAGGTCGTCTCGTGGGTGACTGATGCCTGCGTGGGGTTCGTACGGGCGTGCATCGTGGTGGCCGTCAGCATGCTGGTCCCGGCGGTGTGGGCCGCCGCCGTGGCGCTGGGGATCTGGTGGGGAGCCGGGAACCCGTGGTCCTGGCTGGCGCCGTCGGTGCTGGTCTGCGTGGGCACGATCGTGCTGTCCCGCCCGGTCTGCCGGCTGGTCCGCCTCCTCGTCGCGCGATGGACCGCCACCGTCATCCCGGCCGGATACCGGCAGGCGGGGCCGGTGACGCAGCTGTCCACCGGGTACTGGTGGAACGGCTTCAGCTACGAGCGCACCAGCCGCGATGCCCTGATGGACCAGAAGTGGCGGCTCCGCTGGGGCGATCCGGCCACCTGGCGCGACCTGCGGTTCACGGGGATCGTGCCGTTCACGGCGGGCGTGGTCGCGGCCGTCCCGCCGGCCGGAGCGGCGCTGGCGGTCCTCGGGCTCAGCCAATCCGTGCTCGCCATGCGCCTGTTCGGGCTGCTCGGCCTGGTCGTGGCCGTCGCGGCTGCCCCGTATGCCTGGCGGTCCGTCGAGCCGGTGGCCGTCCGCTTCCTGCGCCCGTCGCGAGCGATGGCGCTGGCGGAGCGGGTGGACGAGCTGACCGCCCAGCGCGCGGACACCACGATCGCGCAGGCGGCCGAGATCCGCCGGATCGAGCGGGACCTGCACGACGGGGCGCAGGCCCGCCTGGTCGCACTCGGGCTCTCACTGGCGACGGCGGAGAAGCTGATGGAGACCGACCCTGCCCGGGCGCGGGCGCTGATGCGGGAGGCGCGCGCCGGCGCGGCCACCTCACTCACCGAGCTCCGCGATCTGGTCCAAGGCATCAACCCGCCGGTGCTGAACGACCGAGGGCTGATCGACGCGGTGCGCGCCCTCGCCCTGGACAGCCCGCTCGAAGCGGCCGTCAGAGCCGAGGTCCAGCTTCGCCTGGACCCGCCGATCGAGTCCGCCCTCTACTTCGGAACCGCCGAACTGCTGACCAACGCGGCCAAGCACGCCCGTGCGACCCGGGCGCTGATCTCCATCGCCCGGAACGACACCCACATCCTCGTCGAGGTCGAGGACAACGGGCGGGGCGGCGCCGACCTGCGAGCCGGCGGCGGACTGGCGGGGCTGCGCCGCCGCCTCGCGGTCTTCGACGGCACCCTGGAGATCACCAGCCCGGCAGGAGGACCGACCCACGCGAGGATGATGGTGCCGTGCGAATCGTCGTAGCCGAAGACCTCTATCTCCTGCGTGACGGGATGGTCCGCCTCATCGAGGCATGCGGCCACCAGGTGGTGGCGACGGCAAGCACCGGACCCGAGACGCTCGACGTGCTGCTGACCTGGCGGCCCGACGTCGCCGTGGTCGACGTCCGGATGCCGCCGACCCAGTCCGACGAGGGCCTGCGCGCCGCCCTCGCCGCCCGCCGCGAGCTGCCCGGACTACCGGTCCTGATCCTCTCCCAGTACGTCGAGCAGTTGTACGCCCGCGAACTCCTGGCCGACGGCGCCGGTGGCATCGGCTACTTCCTCAAGGAGAGCGTGTTCGACGCCGACCAGTTCATCGACGCCCTGGAACGCGTCGCCGCCGGCGGCACCGCCATGGACCAGGCCGTCATCGCCAAACTGCTGTCCAACGGCTCCTCGAACCGCCGCCTCGCACAACTCACCGAACGCGAACACTCCGTGCTCAGCCTGATGGCCGAAGGACTCTCCAACCAGGCCATCGCCCAGCGGCTCTTCCTCAGCGAGAGCGCCATCAGCAAGTACACGACCTCCACCTTCGGCAAACTCGGCATCACCGACGACGACAACAACAACCGCCGCGTCCTCGCCGTCCTCGCCTACCTGAACGAGTCCTAGCGGGCGAACTCCTTGAGCTCCTCGGTCTCCAAGGTGATGCCCAGCCCGGGCAGTTCAACGGTATGCCCGTACGCCAACGTGACAACGCTCCGATACCTACCACCCGCCGGCTCGCTGTACACGGTGACCGAGTAGATCTCCCGATCCACCAGCAGGTAGACCGGGATCCCGGTCTCGGCGTACGCCGCCGGCTTCTCGATCCGGTCGCGACGGTCGGTGTCCGCATCGAAGGAGGTGACCTCGGCGACCATCAGGACATCGTCCGCCCAAGGGGTGGCCCTGCCACGGTACCGAAAGCCCGGTCCAGGATCCGTACAACGCCGCGAGGCCCGCCGCACCTGCTCGGTGGGGCGGGCCTCGCGGGGGCGCTCAGGCCTCTCCCTCAAGAGGCGTGGGGCGCCGCGATGGTGGTGCGGGTCAGCGGATGGAGGGGTTACTGCATGCCGTGGGCGTGGTTGCCGACGTTGGTGGAGAAGTCGTTGCCGTTCTTCGCGTCCCAGTTGGTGGACCAGGCCATCGCGCCGCGGATGGTCGGCCACTTGGCCGGCGGGACGAAGGACCCGCAGTTGCTGCCGGTGGCCAGGCAGTCCAGGGCGTTGTTGACCACGGTGGAGTTGACGTAGCCGCCGCCGGCCGCCGAGGCGGAGGCGGGGACGCCGATGCCGACCTGGGCCGGGCTCAGACCGCCCTGGATGTAGGTGCAGATCTGCGAGGTGATGAAGTCCTCGGTGCCCTGGTTGTAGTTCTTGCCGTCACAGCCGGGCATGCTGCCCGAGTTGTAGAACTGGGTGTTGACGACCGACAGGATGTCCTTGACGTTCAGCGACAGCTGGAAGTAGGCGCTGGTGCTGGTGTACATGCCCATGGTCTCGGGGGCCATGGTGAGCACGAAGTTGCTGCCGACCTTGCCCGCGAGGCTGTGCAGGGCCTGCGCCATGTAGGTCGGGTTGACCCCGTTCTCCAGGTCGATGTCGACGCCGTCGAAGCCGTACTGCTGGATCAGCGTGTAGGCGCTGTTGGCGAAGTTGGTGGCCGAGGCGCTGTCGCCGACGGTGATCGCACCGTTCTGGCCGCCGACCGAGAGCACGACCTTCTTGCCGGCCGCGTGCTTGGCGGCGATGTCGGCCTTGAACTGGGCGTCGGTGTAGCCGCTGAGGTTCTTCGCCAGGGTCGGGTCCAGCGTGAAGCTGATCGCGCCCGAGGTGGTGGTGGCGTCGGCGAAGGACACCGCGATGATGTCGTAGTTCGCCTGGACGTCGGCGAGCTTCTGGTCGGTCGCGCCGTTGTCGAAGTTCTGCCAGTAGCCCGTGATGACGTGCTTGGGCAGGCCGGTCGCCGGGGGAGTGCTGGTCGACGTGGGCGTCGGCGTGGGCGTGGGTGTCGGCGTCGGAGTCGAGGTGGGAGTCGGGGTGGGTGTCGGGGTGGGTGTCGGTGTGGGCGTCGGGGTGGGGGTCGGCGTAGGCGTGGGGGTGGGCGTGGGCGTCGGAGTCGGGGTGGAGGACCCACCCGGCCCCGTCAACGTCACGTCGTCCGCTCCGTAGGCCCCCTGCCCGTACCACCCGTGCAGGTACACCGTCACGCTGGTGGTGCTCGCGCCCGTGGTGAAGCTGGTGCTCAGCTGGTTCCAGCCGGTCTGGCTGGACCAGGTGCTCGGGTCGGTGCCGCCGGTGCCGGTGGCGCCCAGGTACACGTACGGGCCCTGGACCCAGGCGGCCAGCGTGTAGCTGGAGTTCGGCTGCACCGGGATGGTCTGGGTGCACTGCGCCGTGTCCGCGCTGCTCGGCGTGGCCAGCAGCGCGCCGGTGCCGCTGTGCACCGGCGAGGAGACGGCGGCGGCGGTGCCGGTACAGCTCCAGCCGGTCAGGCCGCTCTCGAAGCCGCCGTTGCTGGTGAGGTTGCCGACCGCGGCGCTGGCACCGCCGGCGAAGAGCGCCAGGCCGGTGCCGGCCACGGCGAGGGCGGTGGTACCGGCGGCGAGCGCGGGCAGCGCGCGGCGGCGACGGCGGTGAGTGGGGGCGACCGTACGGGCCATGGCGAAACTCTCCTGGGGGAGGAGGAGAGGAGCCGCCGCGGTGGGGGTCGCGGCGGCCCCGTGTGGGGGAGGGAAGGACGGCAGAAGGAAGACAGGAAGAGGGCAGGACGAAGGCAGAAAGGAAGACAGAAAGGAAGGCAGAAAGCAGGCAGAGGGAAGTCAGGGCGAGGTGGCCGGCGGTTGAACCGGCGACTGCTTGTCGAACAAGCTGGACTAGACCATTGGCATGCGTCAAGCAGTCGTTCGCCGACTTACGGAATCTTTAAGGATCCGGAGACCTCTCCGTGTCCAGTAGGCTGCCTCAGGACCCGTGGCAGCCAGGGCCGGGGACCAGGGGGTCATAGCTCGGAGGGGCTGAACGTGATGGGTCTGCGCGATCTCGTCGAGCGCACGCCGGGACTGCGGTCGCTGCTCGGTGGGATGTACCGCCTCTACGGCCAGCGGGTCGAGGTCCATCTGGCCCGCACCCCGCACCATGTCGGCGTGATCATGGACGGCAACCGCCGCTGGGCCAAGGCCGCCGGCGGCACCACCGCCTTCGGCCACCAGCGCGGCGCGGACAAGATCGCCGAGTTCCTCGGCTGGTGCGACGAGACCAACATCGAGGTCGTCACCCTCTGGATGCTCTCCACCGACAACCTCTCCCGTCCGGCGGACGAGCTGGTCCCGCTGCTCGGCATCATCGAGGACGCGGTGACCGGCCTGGCCGAGCTCAAGCGGTACAAGATCAACCCGATCGGCACCCTGGACCTGCTGCCGGCCAAGACCGCCGGGATCCTGAAGGGCGCGGCCACCGCCACCGAGCACCTCGAGGGCATCACGGTCAACGTCGCGGTCGGCTACGGCGGCCGGCACGAGATCGCCGACGCCGTCCGCTCACTGCTCCAGGAACACGCCGACCGCGGCACCTCGATCGAGGAGCTGGTCGAGATCCTGGACGTGGAGCACATCGCCGAGCGGCTCTACACCAAGGGCCAGCCGGACCCGGACCTGGTGATCCGCACCTCCGGCGAGCAGCGGCTGTCCGGCTTCCTGCTCTGGCAGAGCGCGCACAGCGAGTTCTACTTCTGCGAGGCCTACTGGCCGGCCTTCCGCAAGGTGGACTTCCTGCGGGCCCTGCGCGCATACGAACAGCGACACCGCCGTTACGGGGGCTGACCTCGGATCACTCGGTGAACCGGGGTTACCGAGAATTCACCGGAACTGATCCACGACTTGGCTTCGCGGGGCATGCTCGACGCACCGTCAGGGCATACACATGGCAGACCGGCACCCTGCCGACAGGGGTCGCGGGGGCCGGTGAGCCGCGGGTGACGCAGGGTCACCCGCCCTGGAGGCCTAGTGGTCAGTACCAAGAGCCGCCGGACACCAGACCGGCGCACGTACGTCCTTGACACCAGCGTGCTTTTGGCCGACCCGCTCGCCATGACGCGGTTCGAGGAGCACGAGGTGGTGCTCCCGGTGGTCGTGGTCACCGAGCTGGAGGCCAAGCGGCACCATCCCGAACTGGGCTACTTCGCCCGCCAGGCCCTGCGCCTGCTCGACGACTACCGGGTCCGCTACGGCCGACTCGACGAGCCCATCCCCACCGGGGAGATCGGCGGCTCCATCCGCGTCGAGCTGAACCACTCGGACACCTCGGTGCTGCCGGCCGGCTACCGGCTGGGCGGCGGCGAGGCGGACACCCGGATCCTGGCGGTCGCCCGCAACCTGCAGGCGGAGGGGTACGACGTCACCGTCGTCTCCAAGGACCTGCCGATGCGGATCAAGGCCAGCGCGGTCGGTCTGCTCGCCGAGGAGTACCGGGCCGAGCTGGCGATCACCTCCGGTTGGACCGGAATGTCCGAACTGCCGGTCTCTGGTGACCAGGTGGACGAGCTCTTCGGCGCGCCGCACGACGCCGCCGTGGAGATCGACGGCGCCGAGGACCTGCCGGTGCACACCGGACTGGTGCTCAGCTCCGAGCGCGGGCGGGCGCTGGGCCGGGTCACCGTGGACGGCCGGGTGAAGCTGGTGCGCGGCGACCGGGAGGCGTTCGGGCTGCGCGGGCGCAGCGCCGAGCAGCGGGTGGCGTTGGACGTGCTGCTCGATCCGGAGGTCGGCATCGTCTCGCTTGGCGGGCGGGCCGGTACGGGCAAGTCCGCGCTCGCGCTCTGTGCGGGCCTGGAGGCGGTGCTGGAGCGCCAGCAGCACCGGAAGGTGATGGTCTTCCGCCCGCTGTACGCGGTCGGCGGGCAGGAGTTGGGCTACCTTCCGGGCAGCGAGTCGGAGAAGATGAGCCCCTGGGCGCAGGCGGTCTTCGACACCCTGTCGGCCGTCACCACGCCGGCGGTGATCGAAGAGGTGATCTCCCGCGGGATGCTGGAGGTGCTGCCGCTCACCCATATCCGGGGCCGCTCGCTGCACGACGCCTTCGTGATCGTGGACGAGGCGCAGTCGCTGGAACGGAACGTGCTGCTCACGGTGCTCTCCCGGATCGGCCAGGGGTCGCGGGTGGTGCTCACCCACGACGTCGCCCAGCGGGACAACCTGCGGGTGGGTCGCTACGACGGAGTGGTGGCGGTGGTGGAGAAGCTGAAGGGGCATCCGCTCTTCGCGCACATCACCCTCACGCGCTCCGAGCGCTCCCCGATCGCCGCACTGGTGACCGAGATGCTGGAAGACATCCAGCCGTAAGAGCGATCAGCATGTGATCGAACGATCCGCCCGGCGACTGGGTTCGGCCCGCCGCCGGGCGGATCGTCAGCACATCGCACCGCACCCTGTCCATCGATCGGTCAGTTTCCCTGTCGGGTGGGGATGTGAGCTTCGCCACGCAATCGGGAATTGCGCACCCGCGTCCTCTTGCGGCATGGTGAGGTCTCTGTCAGGCCCCGCGTACGGCCCTCTGGTTGGGCGTCAACTGAATAACGACGGACCGTACGCCGCCCGATCTTCTCGCCCGCACCGGCTCGCCGGGGCGGACGCCGGGCCCGTGTCTCCCGTGACCAGCAGCAAGGTGGAGGCCAGTGACCAGGGGCATGTTGCGTCCCCACGGTCACGCGGGGGCGACGCTGGAAGGAAACCATGTGACTCGGATCTCGGTCCGGGGAGTTGCCGTGGCCTCCGCCACCGCCGTCACCGCTGTCGGTGCCGTCGTGGGTGTGGCCTCGGGCAGCGAGGCCAAGTCGAATCAGCCGGTCGACGTCGCGGGTGCCACGCTGCTCGCCGACATCCCGTCAGCTTCGCAGGCACAGACCGTCAGTGACGACATCGGCCGCCAGGCCACGGCTCAGCAGCAGTCGGCCGACGAGGCCGCCAAGCGCGCTGCCGCCGAGGCCGCGCGCCTGAAGGCCGCCGCCGACGCGCAGGCCAAGGCCGACGCGGAGAAGGCAGCGGCCGACGCCGCCGCCAAGGCCAAGGCTGCCGCCGACGCGCAGCAGGCCGCCGCGAACCGGGCCAAGGCCCGCTCCCAGCTTGCCGTCACCACGGACTCCGCGCCCGCAGCCGCCTCGTACAGCCCCGGGTCGGTCCAGGCACTCGCGGCCGGGATCATAGGCAATGACACCCAGTTCCAGTGCTTCAGCAACATCGTGAAGCGCGAGAGCGGCTGGGACTACACCGCCCGCAACCCCTCCGGGGCGTACGGCCTGGTGCAGGCGCTGCCCGGTTCCAAGATGGCCTCGGCCGGCGCGGACTGGCAGACCAACCCCGCGACCCAGATCAAGTGGGGCCTGGGCTACATGAACGACCGCTACGGCAGCCCCTGCGGCGCCTGGTCGTTCTGGCAGGCACACAGCTGGTACTAAGCACCGCCGGTACTAGGAACAACTGGTACCGAACCGGGCGAAACCGGTAGAAAGCCCTCGGCCACTTCGGCCGAGGGCTGAGACCGCCCCCCAATCGACGGGCGGTCTTCGCCGTTTTCGGGCCCGGTGCGCCGGACGGGTGAAGGTCCCGGGTAGCGTCGTACCGCACAGCCGTGGCGAGGCCGCGGCCGACGGGAGGACGGAACGCCGATGGCACGGGGTGAGCAGCGCGACCGAACGGTGTCCAGGCTCGGCCGCTGGGGCGCGGTGCTCACCGACGCGCTGGCGAAGCGCCGCCGGGCGGCCGCCGCCGAGCCGATCCCCGCGCCGCGCGAGGAGGTCCGCGAGGCGGCCCGTGCGGTGCCGGCCCCTGAGGCGCCGGTCCGTGAGGTGGTGGTGCGCGAGGTGGTGCGGATCGAGCCCGCGCCGGCCCCCGCCCCGCGCCCCGTCGAACTCCGTGACCCGCCCCGCCCCCGCGACCCGCACCCGCACCGTCCCGCCACCCCCGCCGAGGCGGTGCCCTGGGGCCTGCGGGTGGCCGCCGAGTCCACCTGGCGGCTGCTGCTGCTCGGCCTCGCGCTCTACGTGGTCTTCAGGGTGGTCGACACGCTGCGGCTGGTCGCCTTCGCGCTGCTGGCCGGCGTGCTGATCTCGGCGCTGCTCGAACCCACCGTCTCCTGGCTGCGCCGGCACGGCGTGCCCCGCTCGCTGGCCGCGCTCGGCACCTTCCTGGCCGGGCTGGCCGGCATCGGCCTGGTCGGCTGGTTCGTGGTCTGGCAGGTGACCACCAACATCTCGGACGTCTCCGCCAAGGCCCAGAAGGGTGTGCAGACCCTGCACGACTGGCTGGTCCAGGGGCCGCTGCACCTGACCCCCCAGCAGCTGACCGACTTCACCAAGCAGCTGCAGAACGCGATCGGCTCCAACACCGAGCAGATCACCTCCTTCGGCTTCACCACCGTGGGCATCGTGATCGAGGTGCTGACCGGCGTGCTGCTCGCCGCCTTCACCACCTACTTCCTGCTCTACGACGGTGCCCGGATCTGGAGCTGGGTGCTGCGCGCGCTGCCGCAGCAGTCCCGGTACGCGATGGCCGGGGCCGGGCCGAAGGCCTGGACCACGCTGACCGCCTATGTCCGCGGCACGGTGGCGGTGGCCTTCATCGACGCGCTCTGCATCGGGATCGGCATCCAGCTGCTCGGGGTGCCGCTGGCGATGCCACTGGCGGTGATCATCTTCCTGGGCGCCTTCGTGCCGCTGGTCGGCGCGCTGGTCACCGGGACCCTCGCGGTGCTGGTCGCGCTGGTGACCAACGAGAACCACAGCCTCTACACCCCGCTGATGGTGCTGGTGGTGCTGGTCGCCGTGCAGCAGCTCGAGGGCCACCTGCTGCAGCCGCTGATCCTGGGCCGCGCGGTGCGGGTGCACCCGCTGGGCGTGGTGCTCGGCGTGGCCGCCGGGTCGATCATCGGCGGGATCGGCGGGGCGATCGTCGCGGTGCCGCTGATCGCGGTGACCAACACCGTGGTCGGCCATCTGCGCCGACGCAACGCGGCCGCCGACGAGGTCTTCGTGGCGTTGGAGATCGCCCAGGAGGCCGCCGACGAGGCCGCCCAGGAGGCGGCGCAGGAAGCAGCCGCGGATGCTTCGTCCGACCCCTCCCCGGAGCGCACCGCCACGTCCTAAGCTGCCGTCATGTATGTGACCAGGCTGGGCATCTCGGGCATCCGGGGGTTCACGCCGTCCCGCGAGGTCCGGCAGTTGGAACTCCCGCAGGCGGGCTGGACGGTGCTGGCCGGGCGCAACGGCGCCGGCAAGACCACCCTGCTGCGCGCGCTGGCGCTGGCGCTCGGCGGCCCCTCGGTCTCGCGCAGCCTGGTCAGCGACTTCTCCGGCTGGCTCAGTGCCGGTGAGCGGACCGGCTGGGTGCAGGCCTTCGTCCGCCCGGACTGGTCGGTGGACCGGCTGGCGGGCAGCGGCAAGGCGCCCAAGTACGACCTCAAGCTCGGCCTGCGCTGGACGCTCCCCAGGCCTCCGGCCGGCGGCACGCCCATGGCCGGCGGCTCGCGCCCGGAGCTGGAGGCCTTCGGTTCGGCCAGCCCCGAGCGCGGCCCGTGGGCGGAGAACCCGCGCGGCTGGTTCTTCGCCGGCTACGGCCCGTTCCGCCGGCTGCTCGGCGGGGCGGGGGAGAGCCAGCGGCTGATGCTCTCGGCCGGCCCGGTCGGCCGGCTGGCCACCCTCTTCCACGAGGAGGCCTCGCTCGCCGAGGGCGTCTCCTGGCTGATCGACCAGCACGTGCGCCGGCTCGAGGGTCGCCCCGGCGCCCAGCAGGTCCTGGACGTGGTCACCGGCCTGCTCTCCGACGGCCTGCTGCCGGACGGCTACCGGGTCTCCAAGGTCGACTCCGACGGGCTGTGGATCCACCGGGCCGGCGGCCCCGGCTTCCCGCTGCGCGAGCTGAGCGACGGCTACCGCACCGTCGCCGCCCTGGTGCTCGACCTGGTCCGCCAGTTCCAGAACTGCTACGGCAGCCTGCCGCAGGACGAGGCCGGCGCGATCACGCTGCCCGGCGTGGTGCTGATCGACGAGATCGACGCCCATCTGCACGTCAGCTGGCAGCAGCGGATCGGGCCCTGGCTCAAGGCGCACTTCCCCCGGGTGCAGTTCATCGTCTCCACCCACAGCCCGTACATCTGCCAGGCCGCCGACCCCGGCGGGCTGATCCGGATAGCGGGCCTGGACGAGGACGTGCCGCCGCAGCCGGTCAGCGAGGAGCTCTACCGGCGGGTCGTCTACGGCAGCGGGGACGACGCGGTGCTCTCCGAGCTGTTCGGCTTGGAGTCCCCGTACTCCGCCCGGGCCGAGGACGCCCGGCGGCGGATCGGCGACCTGGAGGGGCGGGTGCTGGCCGGCGACTCGACCGACGAGGAACTGGCGGAGTACCAGGAGCTGACCGACCGGCTGATGAGCTCGCTGTCGGCCCGGGTGGACGAGGTGTCGGCCAGACTCGGGCGCCCGAGATGATCCCTTTGCAGCGCGGGCCGTTACCGGAGGAGCTGATCGCGCGGATGGCGGCCCGGTCCGAGCGGATCGGGGACCACCGGGGCGGGGCGCGGGAGTCCTGGCGGGACGCCCGCACCATCCGGCGCGACCTGACGGTGCACCTGGTCGCGATGGCGGCCGGACTCTCGCGCTGCATGTACTGCGGGGACAGCGAGGGCACCAGCATCGACCATTTCCAGCCGATCGCGATGGCCCCGCAGCGCGCCTTCGACTGGTTCAACCACCTGTGGGCCTGCGCCTTCTGCAACAGCAACCAGAAGCGCGACCTCTACCCGACGGACCGGCACGGCGAGCCGCTGCTGATCGACCCGACCAGCGACGAACCGGCCGACCACCTGGACCTGGTGCTGGTCACCGGCGCCTACCGGGCCCGCACCGCCAAGGGCCGCGAGACGATCCGGATCTTCGGTCTGGACCGCCCGGTGCTGGAACGCGGCCGGGCGCACGCCTACGTCCGCTGCCGCTCGATGCTGCGCGACCTGGCCCGGTTGGCCGAGCACCAGGAGCACGCCGAGGCGCTGGCGGTCGGGCACGCGCTGGCGGTGCAGCCGTTCGCCGACGTGCTCTACGAGATGCTGCGGCTGCGCACCGCGCCGCGGGCCGCGCTGGTCTTCGGTGCGGAGACGGTGGCGGGCCTGAACATGCTGACGGGGCCCCACTTCGCGAAGTGGGGCCCCGTCGGGCGTTAGGCAGCCGACCCTGGGTCAGGCCAGCGCGGCCTCGGCGTCCAGCACCGAGGCGACGGCCTGGATCACGGCGGCGATCCGGATCGCGACCTGGATGGTCTCGCGGTCCACCCCGGCCTTGCGCAGCACCTGCTCGTGCGAGTCCAGGCACTGGCCGCAGCCGTTGATCGCGGAGACGGCGAAGCTCCAGAACTCGAAGTCCAGCTTCTCCACGCCGGGGTTGCCGATGATGTTCATCCGCAGCCCGGTCCGCAGCTTCGCGTACTCCTCGTGGTCCGAGAGCAGGTGCGTGGTGCGGTAGTACACGTTGTTCATCGCCATGATCGCGGCAGCGGCCTTGGCGGCGGTGTACGCCTGCTCGGAGAGGATGCTCTTCGCCTGCGGCTCCAGCTCGCGCAGCACCGGCTTGCTGGCGGTGGCCATCGCGCAGGACAGCACGGTGCCCCAGAGCTGCTGCTCGGGCAGGTCCGAGTTGCCGATCACCGCGCTCAGGTTGAGCTTGAGGTCCTTGGCGTACTCGGGGAGGGCGGCCTTGAGTTCGTCCAGTGCCATCGGGATCAGCCGGCCAGCAGGGTGCCGGCGTCCAGGGTGGCCTCGCCCTTGTTCCAGTTGCACGGGCACAGCTCGTCGGTCTGCAGGGCGTCCAGCACCCGCAGGACCTCCTTGGGGTTACGGCCGACCGAGCCGGCGGTCACCATGACGAACTGGATCTCGTTGTTCGGGTCCACGATGAAGACCGCGCGCTGGGCGGTGCCGTCCGCGCCCTCGACGCCGCAGGCGCGCATCAGCTCGTGCTTGATGTCGGCCAGCATCGGGAAGGGCAGGTCGCGCAGGTCGGCGTGGTCCTTGCGCCAGGCGTGGTGCACGAACTCGGAGTCGCCGGAGACGCCGAGGATCTGCGCGTCACGGTCGGCGAACTCCTCGTTCAGCTTGCCGAACGCGGCGATCTCGGTGGGGCAGACGAAGGTGAAGTCCATCGGCCAGAAGAAGACGATCTTCCACTTGCCCTCGTAGGTCTTGTGGTCGATGTCGGCGAATGCGTTCGCGGCGTCCAGGTCGACGCAGGCCTTGAGGTCGAACTCGGGGAACTTGTCACCGATCGTGAGCACGTTCGCTTCTCCTGGGTGTGGAAAATGAGGGTGTTTGCCCGGATCGCCTATGATTCGACGGATCCCGACGTGATCCACAGTGGCATGACGCGCACTGATCACGGAAATAGCTAGACTCGATCCCTCTGATCGGAGAGAGCTATCAGTACCCAGAACCTCAGGCCCCGCACCCCCACGGTCGCCCAGCTGCGGGCCTTCCTCGCGGTCGCCGAGCATCTGCACTTCCGCGATGCCGCGGCGGCCGTCGGCACCAGTCAGCCGGCGCTCTCCGGTGCGCTCGCCGCGCTGGAGGAGTCGCTCGGGGTCCAGCTGGTGGAGCGTACGACACGCAAGGTCATCATCACCCCGCTGGGCGAGCGGGTGGCCGGACACGCCCGTCGGACGCTGGCCGCGCTGCACGAGCTGACCGAGGAGGTCGAGGCGGCCCGCCGACCGTTCACCGGGCCGCTGCACCTGGGAGTGATACCGACCGTCGCACCGTACCTGCTGCCCGCCGTGCTGCGACTGGTCCGCGACCGCTACCCGGACCTGGAACTCCACGTGCACGAGGAGCGCACGCCCTCGCTGCTGGAGGGGCTGGCGGCCGGGCGGCTCGACCTGCTGCTGCTCGCGCTGCCCGCCGGGGGAGCGGCGCCGACCCGGGACATCCCGCTCTTCGACGAGGACTTCGTGCTGGTCACCCCGCCCGAGCACGAGCTGGCCGGCCGCACCGACGTGCCCCGGGAGGTGCTGCTCGACCTGGAGGTGCTGCTGCTCGAGGAGGGCCACTGCCTGCGGGACCAGGCACTGGACCTGTGCCGGGAGGTCGGCGCCGAGCAGGGCGGCGGCAACACCCGGGCGGCCGGGCTCTCCACCCTGGTCCAGCTGGTGGCCGGCGGCCTCGGGGTCACCCTGCTGCCCGCCACCGCGCTGGAGGTGGAGGCGGGCCGCACCGACCGGTTGGCCGCCGTCCACTTCGCCGAGCCGGCTCCCGGCCGCCGGATCGGCCTGGCCACCCGCCCCGGCTCGGCCCGGGCCCCCGAGTACGACCGGTTCGCCGACTCGCTGCGCGCCGTTCTCGCCGAGCTCCCGGTGCGGCTCGTCCCGGGGAGCTGAACCCCCGTCCGCGTGCGGCTGATCGGGTGATCCCCCGAGCCGCCGTCAGCTCCGCCAATCTGCTTGTCATACAAGCGGATTGGCGCTCCCTCGCCCCCTCGCGCCGCCCTCTCCCTCGCCTCGCCGACTCCCCGCCCCCGAGGTGAGCTGGATGCGGCCGAAGAGCGAGCGAGAGGGAGAGTCGCGTGGCACCGCAGACCGATACCGAGACCGGGCCGGACGAGGAGATCGAGGGTGGTGAGCCCTTCCCGCCGGTCAAGCGACCCGGTCGTCGGCTGCGCCGCTTCCTCCACCGCCGCTCAGTACGGGTCGTGCTGGCCCTGTTCGCAGTCTTCCTGACCTGGCTCAGCTGGTCGGTCGGCTCGGCGCTGCTGGGGCCGGGCAACGACTCCACGGTCGCCCGGCTCGCCGAATGGGCCCGCGACCACCACCTCGGACCGGTGGTCACCGGCCTGGAGACCGCCCAGTACAAGATGAACCCGCCCAAGGTCGGCGGTCGCCCCACCATCGCCCTCGGCCCGATCGGCCCGGCCCCCTCCGCGGTCTCCTCCGCCGCGGCCGCCGCCAGGGCCGACGAGAGCAAGCACGTCCAGATGCCGACCATCGCCCCGATCAACCCCGCGCCGCTGGTCTCCCCGGCCGGCGACCCGATCCCCGGCGAGGGCGCCTGGAAGGTGATCGGCAGCGCCAGGGGCGTGGCCGCCGTGCAGGCCGCCATGCTGCGCCCCGACAACGAGCACACCTCCTACCTGGCCGGTGTGGTCTCGATGGACCAGCGCCTGGTCCGCTTCCAACTGCACCCGGGCACCGACGACCCGGGCCCCGACAACTGGGGCGTGCCGCCGAACATCCCGTCCGACGCCAGGAACGGCCTGCTGGCCAGCTTCAACGGCGGCTTCAAGGTCGGCGAGGCCAGGGGCGGCTTCTTCCTCAACGGCGTCACCCACGGCACCCTGACCGACGGCGCCGCCTCGCTGGTCTTCTACAAGGACGGCCACGCCACCGTCGGCACCTGGGGCGGCGACGTCTCGATGACCCCCGAGGTGGTCGGCGTCCGGCAGAACCTGCGCCCGATCGTCAGCAACGGCCAGGTGGCCCCCGACGTCGACCAGGCCATCGAGAGCGGCTGGGGCCTGACCATCGGCGGCAAGTTCTTCGTCTGGCGCTCCGGCGCCGGGGTCACCCAGGACGGCCGACTGATCTACGCCTACGGCCCCGCGCTCTCCGTCCGCACCCTGGCCGAGCTGCTGCACCAGGCCGGCTGCGTGCAGGCGATGCAGCTGGACATCAACCCGGCCTGGATGTCCTTCAACTACTACGAGCAGACCAAGGACCCGGTCAACCCCAACGCGGTCAAGCTGCTGCCCGACCAGGAGCGGCCCGCCGACCGGTACTTCGAGCCGACCAGCCGCGACTTCACCGCGGTGTACGCCCGATGACCGCCCAACCCCCGGTGCTACCGGCTCCCGAACTGGAGCCGGTGCCCACCGCGGCCGCCGCCACCCGCGCGATCGGCTGGCCGCGCGCCGTGCTGCGCACCTCGCGCCCCCGCCAGTGGCCGAAGAACCTGCTGGTCTTCGCCGCCCCGGTGGCCGCCGCCGACCGCGGCCGGATCGTCGGCATGGACTACGCGCTGCTGGCCTTCGTGGTCTTCACCCTCGCCTCCTGCGCGGTCTACTTCGTCAACGACGTGGTCGACGCCGAACGCGACCGCCGCCACCCCGCCAAACGGACCCGCCCGGTCGCCGCCGGTGACCTGACCGAGCGTCACGCCCTGCTGCTCGCGGTGGCCTGCATGGTGCTGGCCGAGGCCGGCGCGGTGGCGATCAGCAGCGCCGGCCTGGCCGCCTGCGTCACCGGCTACCTGGCCCTGTCCTTCCTCTACTCCTCCACCCTCAAGCACCTGCCGGTCCTCGAACTGACCATGGTGGCCTCCGGGTTCGTGCTGCGCGCGCTCGGCGGCGCGGCCGCCGCCAAGGTCGAGCCGTCCGGCTGGTTCGTGCTGGTCTGCAGCCTCGGCGCGCTGCTGGTGGCGATCTCCAAGCGGTACACCGAGCTCTCCGGACTCGGCGCGGCCGCCGTCAGCCACCGCCCCTGCCTGGGCCGCTACACCCTGGGCGGCCTGCGCACCGCCCAGCGCACGATCAGCGTCGCGATGATCGCCGCCTGCCTCGGCTGGGCGGTGCTCAACGGCTCCCCCTGGGGCGTCGGCTGCCACCTGCTGACCGTGCTGCCGCTGGCGGCGGCGCTGCTGCGCTTCGACTGGCTGACCGGGCGGGCTGCCCTGAGCCGGGTCGAGGACCTGATCACCCGTGACCGGGTGATGCTGCTCTGCGAGTTGGTATGGCTGCTGCTCTTCACCGCAGGGACGGCATGAGGTCCGGTGTGCTGCTCCAGGGCTGGGGCCGCAGCACCGGCAGCCGCAGCGCCGTCCTCGGTCCGCTCACCACCCTCGCGCTGCGCGAGCTGGTCACCGGGCGGCCGGCCGGCGGCGTGCTGGCCCGCGGCGCCGGCTGCAGCTACGGGGACGCCGCGCAGAACGGCGGCGGGGTGGTCCTGGCACCCGCCACGGTGCCCGAGATCCAGGTCGACGCGGACGCCGGCACGGTCCGCGCGGCCGGCTCGGCCCGGTTCGCCCAGGTACTGGCCCGCACCGTGCCGCGCGGACTGCTGCTGCCCGTGCTGCCCGGCACCAGCCGGCTCACCGTCGGCGGCGCCGTCGCCGCCGACGTGCACGGCAAGAACCAGCGCACCGACGGCAGCCTCGCCGCCTGGCTGGACAGCATCGAACTGCTGGACGGCACCGGACAGGTCCGCCTGCTGACACCCGATCAGGAGGAGTTCCGGGCCACCGTGGGCGGCATGGGACTCACCGGAGTGGTGCTGGCCGCGACCATCCGTCTGATCCCGATCAGCGGGACCAGACTGCGGGTCGGCTCGCACCGGGCCGCCGACCTGGACGCGCTGCTCACCGCGATGGACACCGCCGCCGGACGGTACGCGGTGGCCTGGATCGACACCACCGCGACCGGGCGGGCACTCGGGCGCGGGATCGTCGACGTCGGGGACCACCTGGACGAGCCCGACGGCGCGGACGAGCTCAAGTACGCCCCCGCGCGGGCGCCGCGCGCGCCCCGGCTGCCGGTCGGGCCGTTCACACCACTGACCGCCCGCGCCTTCAACGAGCTCTGGTACCGGCGGGCGCCGCGCGAACGCAGCTCGGTGCAGCGGCTGCCGGAGTTCTTCCACCGGCTGGACGCGGTGCGCGAGTGGAACCGGGCCCTCGGACCGCGCGGCTTCCTGCAGTACCAGTTCGCGGTGCCGGACCCGGCCGTCGGACTGATCGCGCAGGCACTGGAGTCGCTGCGCCGGGTGGGCGCCGCGCCGTTCCTCGGCACCCTCAAGCGGTTCGGCCCCGGCAGCGGCTGCCCGCTCTCCTTCCCGCTGCCCGGCTGGTCGCTCGCCGTCGACATGCCGGCCGGCGGCCGCCGCCTGGACGCCGTGCTCGACGTGCTGGACCGCCGGGTGGCCGAAGCCGGCGGCCGGGTCTACCTGGCCAAGGACGCCCGACTCGGCCGGACCGCCTTCGAGGCGATGTACGGACCACTGGACGACTGGCGCGCCGCGCGCGCCCTGCTCGATCCGGATGACACCATGCGATCCGATCTGGGACGGAGACTGGGACTGTGTCGGTAGATTCTGAGGTTCTGTCAGTGACGGCCGCCGGACGGGTGCGCCGGCCCGGCCGGATCCTGCTGCTCGGCGGCGGCAGCGAGATCGGGCACGAGATCCTGCGGGCGCTGGACGCGCCGGCCGGCTCCGAGGTGATCCTGGCCGGCCGGGACGAGCAGCGGATGGCCGAGCTGGGCGCCTCGCTGCCGTACTCGGTGCGGACGGTGCCCTACGACGCCACCGACCTGGACAGCCACCGGCGGCTGGTGGACGACCTGTTCGCCGCCGGGCCGATCGACCTGGTGGTCTCGGCCGCCGGGGTGCTCACCCCGCAGGCCGAACTGGACCAGGACCCGCGGGCCGCCGGGGCGCTGATCGAGACCAACCTGACCGGGCACGTCACCACCCTGCTCGCCGCCGTGCCGCACCTGCGGGCGCAGGGCCGCGGGCTGATCGTGGTGCTCTCCTCGGTGGCGGCGGTGCGGCCCCGGAAGGCCAACTTCGTCTACGGGGCGGCCAAGGCCGGGCTGGACGCGTTCGCCCGCGGGCTCGCCGACTCGCTGCACGGCAGCGGGGTACGGGTGCTGCTGGTCCGCCCCGGCTTCGTGATCGGCCGGATGACCGCGGGGATGCCCCCGGCACCCGCCTCCAGCACCGCGGCCGAGGTCGGCGCTGCGGTCGCGGCTGCGGTCTCCTCGGGCGCCTCGGTGGTCTGGATCCCCCGCAAGCTCGGCCCGCTCTCCGCCGTCCTGCGCCTGCTCCCCCGCCCGCTCTGGCGCCGCCTCCCGCGCTAGAAGGCTGATGAAGATGTTGGGTTCTGGCCCCACCGAGCAAGCGGTGGGGCCAGACTCGTCTTGTGGCGATGGGGGAATGGGCCGGGGAGACGGTCGGGCCGGATGTGTGGGAGACCTGCCGGGAGTTGATCCCGGTGGGCAGTGTGTTCGCGTTCCTGGCCGAGCATCGTGGCCGGGTGTTTCCAGTGGAGATGTTCGCGGACATGTATCCGTCGGCGAACGGCCGCCCGAGCATGCCTCCGCAGATCCTGGCCGCGGCGATCACGCTGCAGGCCCTGCACGGCTTGTCCGACTTCGAGACGGTGCAGGAACTACGGTGTGACCTTCGTTGGAAGGCCGCCTGCGGGCTGGGCCTGTACGACACGGCGTTCGACCCGTCGCTGCTGTCCTACTTCCGCCGCCGGTTGGCCCGTTCTGCCCAGCCCAACCGGGTGTTCGAGGCCGTGCGGGAGGTCGTGAAGGCGACCGGGGTGTTGAAGGGCCGCCAGAAGCGAGCGCTTGACTCGACCGTGCTGGACGACGCGGTCGCCACTCAGGACACCGTCACCCAGCTGATTGCCGCCGTCCGGGCGGTGATCCGCGAGGTCCCCGGCGCCGAGGCGGTCGCAGCCGTGCAATGCACCGCGCACGACTACCGCGATCCGGGCAAGCCCCGCATCGCCTGGAACGACCAGCAGGCCCGGGCCGATCTGGTGGACGCCCTGGTCGGCGACGCGCTGCGGCTGCTCGGGCACCTGCCCGAGCAGCAACTGGGCGAGAAGGCAGCGAACGCGGTCGGGATCCTGGCCCTGGTCGCCGGGCAGGACGTCGAGCCGGCCGACGGCTCCGACGGGCGTGACGGGCGCTGGCGCATTACCCAAGGGACGGCACCTGACCGCGTCATCTCCACCGTCGATCCCCAGGCCCGGCACGTCCACAAGACCCGCACCCGACACCAGGACGGCTACAAGGCCCACCTCGCCGTCGAACCCGAGACCGTGATCTACACCGACGTCGAGCTCACCCCCGGTAGCGGCAGTGAACACCACGAGGCGGCCGTCGCTGCCGAGTTACTCGCTGCCGAGACCGAGCCGGTGGAGGCGTTCGGCGACACCGCGTACTCCACCGGAGGGACCCGCCAGGCCCTGGCCGGCCACCGCCTCTACTTCAAGCCGGTGCCGCAACGACCCGCTGTTGCGGGCGGGTTCGTCCTGGACGATTTCCGCATTGATACCGCCGGGGGCACGGTCGCCTGCCCAGCCGGCACGACCGTTGCGCTCTCGCGCGATCGAGGCCCTGACCTTCCCCGCTCGGCAAACTTCGGGGACCGGTGCACCGGCTGCTGGCTCCGTGAGCGGTGCACGACCTCCAAGACCGGCAAGGCCCTGCGGATCCAGCCCGGCTACGACCTCCAGCGCGCCGCACGGCAACAAGCCGCCGATCCCGCCTGGCAGGCCGCCTACCGCCGATGGCGGCCCCCGGTCGAACGAGCCGTGGCCTGGCTCGTCGGACACGGAAACCGCCGACTGCGCTATCGAGGAACGATCAAGAACAACGCCTGGCTCCACACCCGCGCTGCCGCCCTCAACCTCCGAACACTCATCAACCTCGGACTCGACCACAACGGCACCACCTGGCACATCCGGGCCACCGCCTGAGGGCAGCCGCCCGGATCACACCAAGATCTTCATCAGTCTTCTAGGGCCTGTCCGGCCGATCTTGCCGGGCGCGACGCCGGGCAAGACCGACCGGACAGGCCCTAGCCTCTCCGCGGCGGCAGGCGCTGTTCGAACCAGACCACCTTGCCGCCGCCCAGCCGGGTGGCGCCCCAGCCGTCGGCGCACTTGGCCACCAGTTCCAGGCCGCGGCCGCGTTCCTCCTCGGGACCGGCCTTGCGGCGGCGCGGGAGGGCGGGACTGTCGTCGCCGACCTCGCAGCGCAGCACCGAGGTGCGGACCAGCCGCAGCGTGACCGGCTTCTTGGCGTGCTGGACGGCATTGGTGACCAGCTCACTCACCATCAGCTCGGTGTTCGCCGCGAGCGACTCCAACCCCCAGCGCCGCAGCGCGTGCCCGGCCAGCCGCCGAGCCCGCCCGGGCGTCTCGCTGCGCGGCTGCAGGTACCAGTACGCGACGTCCTCCGCCGGGATCCCGTCGAAGGCCGCCGCCAGCAGCGCGATGTCGTCCGCCCGGTCCTCCGGCGGCAGGATCCGCAGCGCCTCCTGGCAGATCTGCTCGGGGGAGTGCTGGTGCGCGTGCGAGAGCCGCTTGCGCAGCCGTTCCAGACCGGTGCTGATCGGTCGGCGCGGATTCTCCACCAGCCCGTCGGTGAAGAGCAGCAGCGCCGAACCGGGCGGTGCGTCCAGCTCCTGGGAGGCGAAGTCCACCCCGCCCACCCCGATCGGCGCGCCGGCCGGCAGGTCCTCCAGGAGCTCGGCCCGCCCGTCCGGGTGGATCAGCGCGGGCGGCATGTGCCCGGCGTTGGCCACCACGATCCGGTTCGCGATCGGGTCGTAGACGGCGAACACACAGGTCGCCAAGTGCTCCTCGCGGCCCAGGCGTTGGGCCTGCTCGTCGAGGTGGTAGAGGACTTCGTGCGGCGGCAGGTCGAGGGCCGCCAGGGTCTGCGCGCTGGTCCGCAGCTGGCCCATCACGGCCGCCGAGGTCAGCGAGTGCCCCATCACGTCCCCGACGATCAGCGCCACCCGGTTGCCCGGCAGCGGGATCGCGTCGTACCAGTCGCCGCCGACCTGCGCCTCGCTCTCGCCGGGCAGGTAGCGGTGCGCGAGCCGTACCCCGTGCGGCTGCGGCAGGTGGGTGGGCAGCATGCTGCGCTGCAGGCTGTTGGCGATCTCCGACTCGCGGGTGTAGCGGTGCGCGGTGTCCACCGCGAGCCCGGCCAGGGTGGCCAGGTGGGCCGCGGTCTGGGTGTCGGCCGGATCGAACCGGGCCGGTTCCTTGCGCTCCTGGTCGGTCTGCGGCCGCCGGATCAGCACCAGCAGCCCGAGCGCGGTGTCGTCGTCCTTCTCCCCGCGCCGACCGCGCTTGGCCCGACCGTACAGCGGCAGTGCGAGCAGCGCGGTGCCGCGGGCCAGACCGGCCAGCGCGCGGGCGCCGTACAGCTCGACGAAGAACGGGCGCAGCCGCTCGCCCTCGGCGGTGCCGAGCACCACCGGGCCGGCCGCGGCCTGGCTGTGCAGCGCCCGGTCCAGTGCGCCGCCGGGCTGCGCGGTGACGGTCCGTCGGGCGTGGCCGAGCCTGGTCCCCTCGGCCCGGTGCAGCCGCAGCTCGACCGGGGCCCGGCGGTCCCGGTCCCGGCCGGCGTCGGGGGTGCGTTCGCGCAGGTGGACCAGGGCGGCGTCGGCCAGCGAGGGGACCAGCACCTTGACCAGGCTGCGCACCGTGACGGCCGGGTCCAGGCTGGTGTTGATCAGTCGGGTGGCGTTGTTGAGGTAGGCGAGCCGCTCGGTCAGCGCCTGACGGACCCTCATGTTCAGCGGGGCACCACCGGCGGGCGCGGGGACGGGCGCGGGCACGGCCGGGGCGGGCACGGTCGGTGAGGGGCCGGCGGGCGCGGGGTTGCGGGCTCCGGGCGGCGGGTGGCGCTGGGTCGGGACGGCGGGCGGCCGGCCGGCCTGGGGGGAGGGAAGGTCGCGCACGGGTGCCCGTTCTTACTGGTCGGGGTGGGACGGGTTGATCAGGGGGTTCGACGGCAGTGCAGGAAGAGTTGCTCCTCCGGCGGCAGCGCCGTACACGCCGGCGCGTACGGCCGGCCGTTCAACGCCTCCACCGTGAAGCCGGTCTGCCGCAGCACCTCGGTCAGCTCTTCGCGCAGGAAGCCGCTGATTCTGATCTCCTGGCCGAGGAAGACCATCGGATAGTCGTCCAGATCGGCCTCGACCAACCCCAGCGCCAGCAGCCCGCCCGGCCGCAGCAGTGTCCTGATCCGCCCCAGCGCCACCCGGATCTCGTGCTGCGGCAGCAGGATCAATGAGAAGAACGCGGTGGCGGCGGCAAAGGTGCCCGCCCCCGCGGGACCGAGCGCGGGCAGCCCCCAGGCCGTCTCGGCGCGCTCGGTGGCCAGGTCGAACAAGTCCATCCGGTGGTACTCGGCGGCCCCGGGCAGTGCCTGCCTGGCCAGCGACAGCATGCCGTCGGAGAGGTCCACCGCGGTGACCGCGAGCCCGCCCGCAGCCAGTTGACGGGTGGTCGGATCGCCGATGCCGCAGCCGATGTCGAGCACCTGGTCACCCGGCGCCAGCTCGTCCAACAGCCGTCGGCCGGCGGCCAACTGGCCCGCCTTGGCCGGGAACGCCTCGCTGTACCGAGTGCCGATCGCGTCGAAGGCCAGTGCCTGCAGGGTCCGTTCGGCACTGCGGCAGGTCGGTGCGGTCCCGGTGGACGCAGTGGTCCCAGCGGTCCTGCCCCGGGCGGGGTCCGATATCTGTCCCGTCGTCACGATTGAGAGGCACCTTTCCCGCGCCGCACCGCTTGTCGAGCCCACTCCATCCGCGTTGTCCGGGGCACCGCCCTCCCGCACGTGCCACCTGGCCTTTGAGAATATGCGCGATCACGATGCTGTGGAGGCCGTTTCCGGCCAACTCGTCCGGGTCAGGACCAATACGGCTGGTCAGCGGCGGCTCGACGGAAGCGCAGCGGGGCGGGCAGGGGTGGTGAGCGCCGGTCCCGCACGCCCGTCCGGCCGACCCGACGGGTCCGGTCAGCACAGCCCCGCCCCCGTTTATTGGATGTCAATCGCCGACTGTCACAGTCTTGTCAGCGCCGGGGAAGCGCAGAGAGGTGCTCCCGCAGCCGGGGGGCTGCGGGGTCACCGCTTGATCGGGGGATCAGCGCTTCCCACATCGGGGGGACACCGGGGCACGGGGGAGCGGGGAACGGGGCCCCGCGGGGGGAGCCCCGGTGGCTACGGCGCGAACGGGGAGTCGGGCTCGGTGTGCTGTTCGTCGATGAGGCCCCGCACGGCTTGGGCCTCCGGCACACCGAGCCGGGTGAAGATCTCGTGCGCCTCGGTGAGGCAGGTCAGACCGCGGCCGGGGTGACCCAGGCGGAGCAGCGCTTCACCGAGGGCGGCGTTGGCCAGGCCCTGGCAGTAGGCCGTGTCCATCTCGGTGGCAATGGTGAGCGCCTCCTCGGCGGCCTTC